>NZ_JAFLRJ010001634.1 GCF_017315755.1 Streptomyces beijiangensis | reverse complement strand
TTTCGGCCGTTGATGACAGTCGGTCCGTTCAGCCTGGGCGTCGCGAAGATGTAGAAGGTTCCGTTATGATACGAAATATCAGGCGCCCAAATGCCGTGCGAATCATTGATATCCGACAGGTCCAATCCTTCATTTTCCGTGATTCCGTGGCCGATGATCTTCCAATGGACTAAATCTTTAGAGTGGGAAATAACGATTGCCGGGAAATACTGGAACGTTGAGTTCACCATGTAATAATCTTCCCCGACTCTGATAATTGAAGGGTCCGGATGAAAACCGGTCAACACCGGGTTCGTATATGTGTGTTCACCGCTCATGGCATTCCCCTCCTGCCGGTTCGACACTGAACCATTCGATAT
>NZ_JAFLRJ010001633.1 GCF_017315755.1 Streptomyces beijiangensis | reverse complement strand
CACCTCCGCTCCAATCCATAACAAAGGAGCCCTGTGGATTTTTTTGTTTCTCAAGCCTTTCTTTTAAGGCGCTTTCAAAGTTGGTTTTGCCGCGATTGCTCCAAGAAACAGGCTTCTGATTATGATGAAAAAGGAGCGCTGTTCCCTTTGAATACGGCGAAAGGCTCTCAAGCAACCGGCCCAATTCTCTTTCGTCAAGCGTCAAAATCAGCGCGCCGAACGGTTCTAAGATGCCTCCCGGAATTTTATGGACAAGGGCCATTCCGGATGAAGCGCCGCTCATGTCTTTCCAATAGACGTTTTGACCGCCTTCAAGCAGCGAATGATAAGCCTTCAAGATTTTCCGGTCGGTCAGTCCGTTGTATTCTGGATTTAAGAGAATCGGCTCCTTCC
>NZ_JAFLRJ010001632.1 GCF_017315755.1 Streptomyces beijiangensis | reverse complement strand
CGCCAAGAACGCCGTTGAGGCCGAGGAGGGGGGCGGCGACCAGGTACTCGTTGTTGAGGTCGGTGCCGAACATGGGCGGGTCGTCGCTGTTGATCGTGACGAGGACCCCGGCGTCGACCATCTGCTGGAGAGGGTGCTCGTCGAGCGAGGCGACCACGCGGGTGGCGATGTTGGAGGTCGGGCAGACCTCCAGCGCGATGCGGTGCTCCGCGAGGTACGCGAGGAGCTCGGGGTCCTGGAC
>NZ_JAFLRJ010001631.1 GCF_017315755.1 Streptomyces beijiangensis | reverse complement strand
GCGCACGGGCCGGTGGCGGTCGATTGTCAGCCCCCTTGACGAAGCCCAACGGTGCTTCCACACTCGCCCGGAGCGGAAGCCGGATTCCGCCATGGCACATCCGGATGTGCGCGTGACCCGGCTCCGCCCTTTCCCACGTGATGTCACGACCGCAGCTCACGTCCTTCCACCGAAGGTGAGGGAGCACTGTGTCGGAACACCTCATAGCCATCGCTGCCCTGGTGCTCGTCTTTCTCCTCGCGACGGTCTTCTCCGCGCATATGGG
>NZ_JAFLRJ010001630.1 GCF_017315755.1 Streptomyces beijiangensis | reverse complement strand
GGTGATGGCGTACCCGCCCGGCGACCGGACGGTGGGCCGGGAGGCGCTCCGCGCACTGTGGGAGAAGGTGCTGGCCCACCGTCCCCGCTTCGAGCCGGAGCAGCCGCTTTCGACGCTGGTCAGCGGCGACATCGCCCTCACCTCGACGCCGCCGAAGGACGGGGCGGGCGCCCGCGCGCAGGTCGTCCGGCGCCAGCCCGACGGAAGCTGGCTGCGCCTGCTCGACCAGCCCGAGTTCGTACCGCCCACCGCCGACCGCTGAGCCCTGTCCCTCGAGGGCATCAGCCACCGGATGCTCACCCGGAACCTGCGCATGCTGGAGCGCCACGGCC
>NZ_JAFLRJ010001629.1 GCF_017315755.1 Streptomyces beijiangensis | reverse complement strand
GGACGAGGTCGTGTACACGTTGCGCTCGAGTGTGATGTCCGGGATCCGCACACCCGGGGCGGTCTGCACATCGACCACGTTGTACGTGTTCGACCCGTCCGCGGTCGCGCCCGCGCAGTACACGACGTTCCGCAGATCGGATGCCGTCGCCAGGACTCCTTCGCTCACCAGGAAGCCGACGGCCAGCGCGAAGTCGTCCCCCGGGG
>NZ_JAFLRJ010001628.1 GCF_017315755.1 Streptomyces beijiangensis | reverse complement strand
GTGTGTATAGTGATCGTTTGACTGTGACCAGGAAGGTTCGCCGATTCTCCGGCGGCGTGTACGACCTCGGGCTCCACGTGGTGTGGTGCCCGAAGTACCGCCGTCCGGTCCTCGGCGGGCGGGTCGCGGAACGGTTGGACGAGTTGATCCGGCAGAAGGCCGACGAACACGGGTGGGAGGTCATCGCCCTTGAGGTGATGCCCGACCACGTGCACCTGTTCGTGAAGCACGATGCGAAGTCGTCGGCCTCGTACGTGGCAAACCAGTTCAAGGGCTTCACATCCCGCGTGCTGCGCGAGGAG
>NZ_JAFLRJ010001627.1 GCF_017315755.1 Streptomyces beijiangensis | reverse complement strand
ATCCACATGTCGGAGCCGATGCTCGGCGCGTGGACCGCGTCGGAGAGCGGCGCGTAGAGGAACCAGCCGAAGCTCGCCGCGCCCTGCGGGTTGAGGAAGCCGGCCGCCGCGATCAGTGAGCCGAAGAGGAAGGGCCAGTAGGTCAGCATGTTCAGCTGGGGGAACGCCACATCGGGGTCGCCGATCTGGAGCGGCATGATCCAGTTGGCGAAGCCGGTGAAGAGCGGCATCGCGACGAGCAGCAGCATGATCGAGCCGTGCATGGTGAACGCC
>NZ_JAFLRJ010001626.1 GCF_017315755.1 Streptomyces beijiangensis | reverse complement strand
TGCTGTGGGACCATCACAGATGCGGCACCCGCATACGGATATGAGCAGAGCGGGTACGGGCAGGCGCTCGGTGCCGTGTGGACTCGTAACGTGGGGGTGTGCCGTGATGCGGCAGGCGACAGCGGTCCAGGAGGCGTCCCGGGCCAGGGACTACGGCAAGGTCATCGAACTTGTCCGGCAGGACCGGCGCATGACCCAGGCGCAACTCGGCGGGGCGATCGGTCTTTCGCAGTCGGCCGTCTCCCGGCTGGAGAAGCGCGGCGCGCGTACATACAGCACGGACATTCTG
>NZ_JAFLRJ010001625.1 GCF_017315755.1 Streptomyces beijiangensis | reverse complement strand
GAGGGTGTTGCGGCCCTTTCCGTGGCCGCCACCAAGCGCGGCATCATCCTCTACACCGTGCGCGACGCGACAGGCCGCGACCCGCTCTCCAGCGACCTGCCCTCCGGCTTCCGTGAGGTCTTCAAGGAGCTGGCCCGATACGGCTACAAGCAGGTCGAGTTCGCCGGCTACGGGCAGCACGCCAACGCCCCCGGCGGCGCCAACCTCGAATCCGTGGAGGGCGCCAGACTGCTGCGCTCCTGGCTGGACGAGTACGGGCTGCGCGCCC
>NZ_JAFLRJ010000172.1 GCF_017315755.1 Streptomyces beijiangensis | reverse complement strand
GGGACGGCAGGGACGGCCGGGACCGCGGGTGCGGCCGGGACAGCCGGGACGGCGGGTGCGGCCGGAGCGGCGGCCGTGACCTTTGCCAGGGCTTCCTTGACGGACGCCGCGAGCGTGTCGGCATCCGCGGCGGGCAGCTTGCCGTCCGGGGCCTTGAGGACGGCGTCGATGAGATCGGTCACCGGCTTCAGAACACCGGCGGCGTTCCCCAGCAGAGCCGTCTGGCCGGCGAGCGCGTCGGCGCCCGGGACCGGAACGACCGAGGCGGTGGCGGAGTGTGCGGGCGCGTCGCTGACGGCCGCGTATGCCGCCGGACCGGCGGCGCCGAGGACGAGAGCACCACAGACGGCGGACGAGACGAGGTAGCCCGCCTTCGGGGAGATGCGCATGGAGAGCGTTCCTTTCGGAAGTTGCGAAGTACTCACCGCCACCGTGCGAAAGATGATTACCTCATGCAATCGGTGCGTCACTTGGCGTAATGCTTCCTGGTATGTGCAATGCGCGGTCGACCTGCGGTTCTCCGTAATCCGGGCGGCCTGCGGATGCATCCGATAGGGGGAGGTGCCGCCGGAAAGGCGAGTGCCGGATTCGCCGCCAACTCCTTGTCCGGCCGATGACCCCGGGTTAGGGTCCCCCGGCACGTAGCGGGGGACCACGGCAGGCGGGGGACATGGCAGACGATATCGACGCGCCCACGAAGGGCCCGAATGCCTGGGGGCAGGCCGTAGCCGCCGTCTTGCTGATCTGCGCACTCAGCGTCGGTCTCTGGGCGTTCGGGGAGACGGCGTCCTCGAACCGGGACCCGTCGCCTGCCGCGTGCTCGGGCGGCGAACCCCAGAAGGCATCGGGGGAGAGCGGGAAGGCGCCCCGGCGTGTCTCCGGGGCGCAGTTGTGCAAGGCGCTGAACCGTTCCGACCTCGCTGAACTACTGGGCACGCCGGGGGAGATGGCGAAGACCGCCGGAGGCAGCGGCGGTTCCGTCAAGCTTGCCGGCGGCAAGGAGATCGCCACTCCCTCGGCCCGGGTGGAGTTCGCGACCTACACCGTGAACCTGTCGGCCACCTACGACCGGCTTCCGGTGGCCGGGTCCGCCGCACTTCTGGGGGACGGCGCGCAACGGCGAAAGTTCCTCGGCCGCCCGGCGGTCTTCTACTCGAACCGCACCATCAGCATCAGGTTCCGCCTCGACGGGAGCGACACCGACAGTGGTCCCGGTGTCCCGGCCCGCGCACTCGTCGTGGCCCCGGACGCAAAGGACAGCGGCGGCTCCCTCGAGGTGACCCTGTGGCGCACGGACGGCGGGCTGCCGGACGATGCTGCGCTGCTCCGCATCGCCGAGAAGGTGCTGCCGACGATCCCGGGGTGGGCTGCCGCCGGGTGAAGGCCGCGGTCGGCGTCCGGGAGTCCGGCGCTGCCGCACACTGGTCCGGCGGGGCGATCGTTGCGGCTGGATGAACACTCGGGCGCACCGGGAATGTGCCCGTGGCTGCCCCCGCTTGCACTGAGTGCAATGCACGGCAGCAACCGCCGCCGCGAGACGAAGGGCCCCTTTTCATGACCGCGACGACGACCCCGCACCCCCTGGACAATCCCGCGCGCTCCTCTCTGACCGGCCCGCACGCCCACTTCGCCGAAGGGCGCGGCCGCGTGCTGCGCTACCCCCTGGACGTCTCCCCGTGGCTGGCGCTGCCGGACGAGCCCGACACCGACGACTGGTCCGACCTCGCCGCGCTCGCAGGCCCCGGCGAGGTCGTCCCGCTCCCCGGACTGCGAGGCGCGCCGCCGGAGGGCTGGGAGGTGACGTTCCGCATGGACGGCGTCCAGCTGGTCGACGACGGCGTGGCCGCGGTGCCTGATGCGGAGGCTGTACGGCTCGGCCCGGCCGATGTGCCGGACATGCTGGATCTGGTCGCGCGCACCGAGCCCGGACCCTTCCTGCCGCGCACCATCGAGCTCGGTACGTATCTGGGCATCCGCCGCGAGGGCGCTCTGGTGGCCATGGCCGGTGAGCGACTGCACCCGCCGGGCTGGACGGAGATCAGTGCGGTATGCACCGACCCGGCCGTTCGCGGAGAGGGCCTGGCCACCCGCCTCGTCCTGGCGGTGGTCGCCGGCATCCGGGCCCGCGACGAGAGGCCCTTCCTGCACGCGTCCGCGGGCAACACCAACGCCATCCGGCTGTACGAGTCGCTGGGCTTCCGGCTGCGCCATCGCACGGCGTTCCTCGCGGCACGGGTGCCGGAGGCAGCGCGGCAGCGGTGACAACGGTGTGCGGACAAGCGGTGGGAGATCGTTCGCGCGGCTGGACGTACACTCCACACATGGGTCGTACATGTGCAGTGAGGGAGTGCCTGTTCCGGGCCACTCATGCCCTGTGCCCGTCCGCCGCGTACGCGACGGCTGTCGACCCGGTGAACGCGCCGGCGGCCTGCTGCCGCGCGTTGCACGGCCACGGTTAGCGATTCCGGGCAGTTCTCGGCATTCCCAGACCATTCCGCGGCCCCTGTAGGCGGATCAGCCCCCTTTTCGTGCTGCCGTCTCCCCTTCCCCCTCGGTAACCGCACGGTGGCAGTCCTCGCCACAATTCCCTGCTTTGTCATCCCTTGACGCCTTGGGCGTCGCCTGCGCGCCGACCGCCGGACGTCCGGCATCCGGTGCATCTCCGAGAGGACCCCTGTGAAGTTGAGCGAGCTGCTCGCCGGGCACGACCATGAAGTCCTTGCGGGCGATCCGGAGACGAGGATCACCGCGGGCATCTGCTTCGACGCTCACCGCACCGCTCCGGGGTCCCTGTTCATCGCGGTGCCCGGACACCGCGAGGGCGGCCCCGAGTCCGTAGGGCCGGCTCTCGCACGCGGCGCGGTGGCGGTGCTCGTCGACTCCACGACCGCTCAACTTCCGGCCGCGACCCGGTCGTCGGACACAGCCGTGTGCGTGGTGGCCGTGCCGGACACCCGGAAGGCGGCCGCGGTCGTCGCCTCCCGCTACCACGGGGAGCCCGGTCGGCAGATGAAAATGGTGGCTGTCACAGGCACCAACGGGAAGACATCGGTTTCGTCCATGGTCGAGTCGGTCCTGAGGATCGCCGAGCAGGCCAAAGTGGGAGTCATCGGAACGGGCGGCAGCCGGATCGGGGACGAACTGATCCCGATGCCGAGGTCGGTCCTGTCCACACCGGAGTCGCCGGACTTCCAGTATCTGCTCGGGTGCATGCGCGACCGCGGTGTCGCCACCGTTGCCCTCGAAGCCACGTCGATGGGCCTGCTGACCCACCGCCTCGACCAGTCGTTCATCGACGTAGGGGTGTTCACCAACCTGACGCAGGATCACCTGGACGACCACGGCACGATGGAGAACTACCGGGACGCCAAACTGCGTCTGTTCCAGGGGCTGTGCCGTCGCGCGGTGGTCAACGCCGACGACCCGGTCGGAGCCGGCATCGGGGCGATGATGCCCGGCGCGGTCGTCACGTACGGCATCGACGCGGAGGCGGACTACCGGGCGACCGACCTCACCATGGACTCCGGCGGTACCCGCTTCACGCTGCACCACGCAGGCCACAAGTACCCGGCGGCGATCCCGGTGCCCGGACGGTTCTCCGTCTCCAACGCACTGGCCACCGTCGCGGCCTGCCACCTCATCGGGCACAACCTGTCCGGACTGGTCGCCGCACTCGAGAAGATGCCTCCGATCCCGGGAAGGTTCGAGCGCTATGAGACCCCGGACGGCACGTCCGTCATCGTGGACTACGCGCACTCCCCGGACTCACTGGAGAAGGTGCTGACCACCATCCGCGGCTTCGCCTCGGGCCGGGTCGTCACCGTCTTCGGCTGCGGTGGAGACCGGGACGTCACCAAGCGTGCGCGGATGGGCGAGATCGCCGGTACCTACTCCGATCTGTGCGTCCTCACCTCGGACAACCCCAGGAACGAGGACCCCCGGGCGATCATGGATCAAATAGTCCCGGGCCTGATCGCGAGCGGCACCACCTTCGAGCGGTTCGCGGACCGGCGCCGCGCGATCTCCTTCGCCCTGTCGTCCGCAGGGCAGGGCGACATCGTCCTGATCGCGGGCAAGGGCAGCGAGCCCTACCAGATCGTCAACGAGGAACTGCTCCCGTTCAGCGACATGGCGACGGTGCGGGAACTCGCCGCACGGTAGGCGGTCGGACCGGCGCGGGCAACGCATGCGCTGCCGTGACGTTCAACGCGTACTACCGGCGCCGTCCCGCTGGTAGTACGAGGCGACGGCAGGCTGCCCCGTGTAGTTGGGGCCGGAAGCGGGGTCTGCGCCGATGTAGCGAAACGGCAGGCGGACGATGCGCGGGCCGAGGAGTGTGAGGCGATGGTGCGCCGCGCTGTAGGTGAATCCCGCTTTGCGCAGCGCTGCCACCGCCGAGCGGGCGGCCGGTCTGCCGTCCGCCGTACGGACCGAGACCGGGTCGAAGTGGGCGACCAGCAGACCGTCGGGGGCGAGCCAGGAGGCCGCGCGGGCGAGCATGCCCAGTTGGTCGCCCACGTAGTGAAGCCCATGAACACAAGTGATCAGGTCGTACGTACGCGGGGCTTCCCAGGCGGTGACTGACGCGGTGATGAGTTCCAGCCCAGGCGGTACCGGTACCGCATCGAGCGGGCCGACCAGATCGACTCCGGTCAGCACCGCGGTGGCGGGCAGCTGGGCAGCGGCTGTTCGAAGGGCACGGCCCTCCCCGCTGCACAGGTCGAGCCAGGACGGTGAGGCGGACCGGGCGGACAGGTGGCTCAAGGGGTCGAACCCGAGCTCACGGGCGTAGCTGTTGACGCCGGCGAGGCCGCGTTCGCGGTTCATGGTGTTGTTGGCGACCACACTGGACCGTTCAAGATCATGATCTGGGAGCAGCTCGGGAACGGCCGTCGCAACGGCAGGGGTAGGCACCATCTGACTGTCTTCCCGGTTTCTTCCTGCGGGATTGGTTCACCGGATGACCATTCGGTCAGCAGGGTTCGGAGATGGGTGAGATCCCCGGACGGGGGCACTCGGTCTCCAGGAGTACCCGCCGGTGCTCTTCCCTCGGAAGAGAGAGAAACCTCGTGTACATAGGCCTCGGCACCGTCGTCGTCATACTCGTCATCATCGTCGTCGTCATGTTGTTGCGGCGCCGCTGAACCTCCGCCGGCACCCGCGAGGAGTACGGACCCGGTCGTATCGGAACCTGAGTTCCCGCTGCCCGCGCCGGGTCCGGGCCCTGGGTGGAGTACGGGCACAATGGTGCTGTGGACTACCAGCAACTCCTGAGCGACGCGATGGGGGCGGCGCGTCACGCAGCGGGCACCGGTCGGGTCGCCGACTACATCCCCGCTCTCGCGGCAGCGGACCCCGACGCATTCGGCATGGCTCTGGCAACGGCCGAAGGGGAAGTGTTCGGTGTCGGAGCGTGGGAGCAGCCCTTCTCTATCCAGAGCATCTCCAAGCTGTTCACTCTCACGCACGTACTGGCCCAGGGAGGGGACGACATCTGGAAGGGTGTCGGTCGCGAGCCGTCCGGGAACACCTTCAACTCGCTGGTCCAGCTGGAGACGGAGCGCGGGATCCCGCGTAATCCCTTCATCAACGCCGGGGCGATCGTGGTCACCGACCGACTGCAGAGCCTGACCGGTGATGCGGCCGGAGCCGTCCGTGCGTTCCTGCGCGCCGAGTCCGAGAACCCGCTGATCGACACCGACCGGGCGGTAGCCGCCTCCGAGGCGGAACACGGCCACCGCAACGCCGCATTGGCGCACTTCATCGCCAGTCACGGCAACCTGGAGAACTCCGTCGAGGTGGTGCTCGAGCAGTACTACGCGCACTGTGCGATCGAGGCCAGCTGCCGCGATCTGGCTCTCGCCGGACGCTTCCTGGCCCGGTACGGACTGAGGGCGAACGGCAGCCGTCTGCTCTCCCGCAGCGAGGCCAAGAGGGTCAACGCCGTCCTGCTGACCTGCGGTACCTATGACGCCGCAGGAGAGTTCGCCTATCGGGTCGGTCTGCCGGGAAAGAGCGGTGTGGGCGGCGGGATCCTCGCGATAGTTCCCGGACGGGCTGCCGTGTGTGCCTGGAGCCCGGGTCTGGACAAGGCCGGCAACTCGGTGAGTGCCGTCGCCGCGCTGGATGCCTTCTCCACCGCCTCGGGACTCTCAGTGTTCTAGTACATGGATCACCGGCGGGGTTCCCTGCCGGTGGAGCCGGGTTCGGGATGGGCGCCGGTGAGTTCGGGCTCCAGTCCCTGTCGCAACCTGGTAGGTCCGAGGCCTGCGTCGGCGCGCCAGGCCTCGAAGGCCCAGGTGGTGAGGGCGACGACTGCGAGGCCCAGGAGCCAGCCGCCCATCACATCGCTGAACCAGTGCACGCCGAGTGCGATCCGGGTGAAGCCGACGCCGAGTACGGACACGACCGCGATGCACCAGCACAGCGCCCGCAGAGCGCGCGGAACCATGGGCACCAGAACCAGCAGCAGGACGGCGAACGACGTGGTCGCGGTCATCGCGTGCCCGGAGGGGAAGGAGAAGCCCGGTGCGTGCGCGACCGGGTCCTCGAGAGACGGTCTGGTCCGCTCGACCACCGTTTTGACCAGCAGCCCGACGAGTCCGCCGGCCACGGCCGTCACGGCGGACCAGGCAGCGAGTCGCCAGGCCCGGCGGTACAGCAGCCACGCAGTCAGCAGCGCGACGACCGTCCGCAGAGTGAACGGGTCCCACACCCGGTCGGACAAGAAGCGCAGAGTATCTGTCCACGCCGGGTGGTCCAGGGCGGTCTGGTTCAACTGCCGTGCCGCGCCCGCGTCGAGACGGCGAAGTGGCTGCCAGTGACCCTCGACCAGGACGAGCAGCAGGCCGAAAGGTACGGCGGCGAGGGCGGCGACGGCGGTTGAACCGAGCAGGCGGATGCCGAACTTCTGGTCGGCCGCCCTGCGGCGGCGGTCACGAAGGCGCTGAGCCGCAGTGCGGACGACCATTCATACTCCCGGATCGGCTGTGATGGGACCGGGCCGCCGTGCCCGCGCTGCCTCCAGCTGCGCGGCGAAGGACAGCCCCAGGAAGAGGGCAATGGAGGTCAGATAGGCCCAGAGGAGCAGCGACATGAAGGCGCTGAGGGGCCCATAGACGGTGTCGAAGGATCCGCTGATACCCAAGTACAGGCTCAGCAGCCAGGTCAGGGCCGTCCACAGCACGAGGTACACGGCGGCGCCGAAGGCCAGCCAGGTGTAGCCGGGCTGTCGGCGCCTGGGGGAGCGCCGGAAAATCGCACTGGCCGAAAGAAGGGCGAGCAGCAGGCCGAAGGGCCAGCGCAGAATCTCGCAGGCGGTCCTGGCACCGCCGTCCAGGTGGTACACCGTCACTGCCGCGGCGGCCACGTCGCCGCCCGCCACCATCACGATGAACCCGAGGCCGAGCGGGATCCCGGCACTGAGGGACATGACGAGACCGCGCAGGTACTTCTGGTGGAAGGGGCGGTCCCGTTCGTTCCCGTAGATCCGGTTGGCGCCGCGTTCGATCTGGCACATCGCGGTGGTGACGTTGACCAGTGAGAAGACCAGGCCGAACCAGAGGGCGATCTGGGCGCCGTCGCCCGCCTTGCGGCGGCTGCGGTCCAGTGCGTCGTCGACGACATCGGCACTGGGTCCCTGCGCGATCCGGTGGATGGTCAGTTCGGTGAGTCTGCCGATGTCCTCGGTGTGCAGCGCGGTGGAGAGCCCGACGAAGGCGATGGCCAGCGGGATCACGGCCAGCACTGTCTGGAGGGCGAGCGCGCGGGAGTGGCTGAACCCGTCGGCGTAGCGGAACCGGACGAAGGAGTCGCGCAGCAACGGCCAGCGGCCATAGCGGCGCAGCGACGCCAGTGCCTCGTCGGCCGTGAGCTGGTCGCCGGTCATGTCGCGGGTCTCGGGGACCTTGGCGGCGGTGCCCATTCACTGCTCCCGGCCGGGCAGCAGGATGGTCAGCGCTCCGGGCCTGACCTCGGCGGTGAGATGTCGGCCGCGGGACACGGGATCCCCGTCGAGTTCACGCGACTGGGGTGCGGCGAAGGTGAGTTCGGCCCGCTGGAAGGTGTGGAACTCCACCGGCACGGCCTTCGTTCCTGTGCCCTCGGGGACGTGTGTGTCCACGATCGCCGGCCGCGTGTTCCGCCCGCGACCGCGCATCAGGACGCCCAGGGCGCGCATCCAGCCGCCGGGACCGCGCGGATCGAGGATCAGCAGATCGAGCAGTCCGTCGTCGGGCCGGGCCGCCGGGAGGAGCGTGAGACCGCCTTGTACGGTACCGACGTTGGCGACGAGCACCATGCGGGCCGTGCGGTGCAGGACGGCTGAGTCGTCGAGCCGGACCGTGAGCCGCATCCGGGGCGTGCGCAGGGTGGCGATGGTGGCGAGTACGTAGGCGGGCCATCCGACGGCGGACTTGATGCGGTCGTCCGTGTGTTCCAGCATCGCGGCGTCGAGCCCGGCCCCGGCCATGGTGGCGAAGTGGGCGGGGGAGAGGCCGTCGCCGACCATGCGGCCGAGGTCGAGGCGGTGCGGGGTGCCGGACAGGGCGGCGTCGAGCGCGGCGGCGGGGGAGAGCGGCAGGCCCAAGTTGCGGGCCAGCAGGTTGCCGGTGCCGCAGGGCACGACGGCGAGGGGTACCCCACTTCCTGCCAGGGCGTCCGCGGCTGCCCTGACCGTTCCGTCGCCGCCGCAGACCACGACCAGGGACGCTCCGTCACGGACCGCGTCGGACGCCTGGCCGGTGCCGGGGTCTTCGGCGGTGGTCTCGATGAAAGCCGGTGCGTGGTGGCCGTGTTGTTCGAGGATGCGCCGCAGATCCTCGCGGGCCGTCTCGTCGGTCACTGTCGGGTTGAAGATCACGGCGGTGCCGCCCGGCCCGAGCTCCGCGGCCCTGAGGCTCGAACCGTCGGCCCCGGACCGCGGCGAGGGAACAGCGGCCACGGACCTGTCGACGAACAGGGCACGGCCGACGATCAGCACGGACAGGGCGCCGTTGGCCATCCCGCCCAGCACGTCCGTGGGGTGGTGCATGCCCCGGTAGAGGCGGGCGACGCCTACGGCAAGTGGTAGGAGGAACAGCAGCCCGGCCAGCGGCCACCGCCAGGGCCTGCGGACCCGGGAGAGCACCAGCACGGCGAGTCCGGCATAGAGAGCGGTGGCCGCGCCGGTGTGGCCGGAGGTGTAACTGGACGTCGGCGGTGAGTCGTCGAGGCGGTGCACATCCGGGCGGGCTCGGTCCACCGCCTCCGTGACAGCCAGGAACACCAGCGCCTGAAGTGAGACGGCGACGGCGAGGAACACCGCCTGACGCCACATCGGCAGCCGGGGAACGAGCAGCAGGGCCACGCAGCTCAACAGGGTGATGGCGATCACCGTGAGGGTGTTGCCCGCCTCTGAGCCGAGGTACGACAGGGTGGTGAGCGGGGCCGTGCGGATCCGTTCAAATCCCTCGTCGACATGGTCCTCGACCGTCAGCGGCCACAGGTTCCGTGCGGGGCCGGTGATCAGGAGTCCGAATCCCACGATCAGGGCGGCCTGGCACACGGTCAGTGCGCCGATGCGCGCGGCGGTCCTGCCGGTACCGGGGGGCAGGACGGACAGGATCGGTCCGGATCCTTCTCCCCTCGTTCCTGCGGTTCTTTGTGGAACTGCGGTCGGCATCGGGGCTCCCACGGGTCGGCGCCTCGCGGCGGTCTTCGGCTGCGTGACGTTCACATCCGATCCTTCGCCGGGTGCCCCCGATGTGGAGGTGCAGACGTTCGGTGCCGTGGGAATCCACCGCACCGGCTCGGACCTCATCCCCTTCGGCCGCCGGTGCCACAGCTCATCCGGCACCCGGTCGATGGTCCAGTACGGCATTGAACTGAGCGCCCGCGAGCAGCGAGAGATTGGTGAGCCACAGCCAGACAAGGAAGACCACCGTGCCGGCGAGCGAACCGTACAGACGGCTGTAGGAGCCGAAGTTCTCCGAGTACAGGGCGAAGCCGACCGTCGCCGTCGACCACAGGAGCACCGCGAGCACGCCGCCCGGCAGTCCCTTGCGGACTCCGCGTGCCTGGGGCGGCCCGGTGCGGAAGAGCACCATGAGGAGTACGACCACGACGCACAGCATCGCCGGCCAGCGCAGCGTGCTCAGTACGGCCGCCCCCTCGGCTCCTCCCAGTGCGTCGGTCCTGCGTGCCAGCGGACCTGACGCCACGATCGCGGCCGAGCCGATCACGAGCAGCACCAGCAGCAGGATCGCGGTGAGCACGATGGTGTGGGCGGTGCGCAGCGCGGGGCGGGCGTCCGGTACGCGGTGCATGGCATGCAGGGCGCGACGGAAGACCGCGAGATAACTGGACGCCGACCACAGCGCACTCACGCTCCCTGTCACCACCAGCACCCACACCGTGGAGCGGGCCTCCGTCATCTCCCGCAGCGCACCGCGCAGAGCGTTCGCGGACTCCGCCGGTGCATACGACGTGAGGTCGTCGATGAGCCGGCCCGTGGTCTGCGGTGCTGCGAGACCGATGGCCGAGACGGTGACGAGGAGGGCCGGCACCAGGGCGAGCACCGCGTAGTAGGTCAGTGCGGCAGCGCAGTCGGAGACGTTGTCGTTCCACAGGGCGACAGCCGTGTCGTGCAAGTGGGTACGGAGCCTCGAGAGCGGGCCGGCCGCACGATCGCGTCGGCCTTCCTTCTCGAGAGCGGGGGAGGAAACGGACATCTTGCCTCTCTTCTCGTCTGCGCACTTCCTGCGCGTGTGCCCGCCACGGACGCTTCCAAGCGGCACACGAGATCTGCTCCGCACCACGCCGGCCAGGCACTGCGTGCGGCGCTCGTGCCGGGGGTGAACGCGGATCACTCGATCGCACACCATTGACGTCACCCCGTATCGCCTGCGACGTTAGGCTGGCGGCTCCCGTCGGCTCCGGAACGCTGTCCCATCCAACGCGAGGCAGGCGTCCATGCCCGACCTATCGCTCCCGGCTCCGCACGAGGACGGGGGCACGGTGCTGCGGCCCTCCTTCGGCAGACAACTCCGGCTGGCCCGCGAAGCCCTGGAGAGCGTGCACCGTCTGTTCGTCGTCGGGGTGTGGGGCAGTGGGCGCACCACACTGCTGCGTGAGCTGGTACGGACGCGGACGGACGGGGAGACCGCGGTTCTCCTGTCGCCTGTCGAGGGCGACCAGGAGCGGCCCTGGAGCGGTCTGGCACAACTGCTCGCCCAGTTACCCCGTGACCTGCTTGCGCCCCTGCCCCGGTCACGGCAGTCAGTACTGAAGCAGATCACCCACGAGTACGCTGATCCCGGCAACGGCAACGGCCCCGACGCGCTGGCCGTCCGTCTCGCCGTTGCCGAACTGCTGGCCACCGACCGTGATTCCCGCTGGCTCCTCGCCGTCGACGACGGACAGTGGCTCGACGCCGGGAGCGCGGACGTTGTCCGTTACGCCGCACAAACGCTGGCCCCCGGCAGGTTCCGTACGGCGGTCGCCGTACGGACAGGACTCCACCCGACCGCCGGATACCGCGTGACGACGGAACACGCGCCCCGGATCACGCTCGGCATGCTCACCCTCGAAGAGACCGCCCTGTACCTGGAGAGCAGGGGCGAACGCGCGGCGACGGCCTCAGCGGTGCACCGCGACAGCGGAGGACATCCCCTCCTCGTGCGGTCGCTGACCGACGAACTCAACGGCGGACCGGACCGGGACCCGTCAGCGGTCCGCGACTCATCGAGCCGTCCCATCCGGGAACTGGCCGCCGCCTGGCTCGCGACCGTGACGGAGGACGTACGCGACACCCTGACGCGGCTGGCCCTCGCCCACGCCGCGACCAGGCTGGAGGTACGCCGCACCTGGCCGGACTCCAGCGAGGCCCATCTGGCATGCGCCCTCGACGCGGGAATCCTGGTGACGCCCGACGGCGACCGCCTCGTCTTCGCCGCCCAGGCGGTGCGATCGGAAGCGGCAGGCGGGGCGGGACGCCTCGCCCGGGACGCCCACCGGGCCCTCGCCGCGACCACGCCCGATCCCGTGCACGCGGCCCGCCACCGTCTCCTCAGCGAGGACCGGCCCGGGAGCCAGGTGCTGAAGGGGGCCGACGAGGCGGCGTCCCAGGCGCGCATCGACGGGGACCGCGCTCTCGCGGCGGACATCCTGCTCGCCGCGGCCGAACGTACACCGAGCGGACAGCGGCAATCGCGGCTGTCGCGGCTGGTGGCCGCCGCGCAGGACGCCGGCGCGGCAGGCCGTGCCGACCAGGCCCTGCGCGCCGCCCGCGCACTGGCCGTCGCCCGGGCGGGGGAGTGCGAGGCCACCGCGCTGCTGGCTGTCGTCGATGCCAGCGGACAGGAACTGGACGGGATGGACGAAGTCCTCCTGCGCGCCCGTCACCTGGCGCGCGGCAACGCCGCGGTGCTCGCCGCCGTCGACCTGCGCAGCGCGGTCCGCCACAATCTCGGCGGCCGTCCCGGCGAAGCGCGGCAGGCCGCACTGCGTGCCGTACGGGAAGCGAGCGCCGCGCAGTTGCCCGCCCTGACGGCCGCGGCTCTGACGATGCAGGCACGCATCGAACGGATCACCGAACACCCTGGAGCGGACCGCACCTTGAGCCGCGCTCTCGCCGTGGTCCACGACGGCACCGACCTGCCGCTGCGCGACACAGCACGCTACCTGGCTGCCAGGCACGCGCTGTTCGACGACCGGCTGGCCGAGGCGGGCGCGGCCCTGATGGAGCTGCTCCCGCCCGCCGAGGCGTCCGGATCGGCCGAGGACCTGCAGGAAGTACTGCGCAGTCTGGCGGAACTGGAGGTCCGCCGCGGGTCCTGTGCCCGTGCTCTGCACTGGAGCGAACGGGCCCTGGCCGTCGGGCGCGACGCCGGCCTGTCGCTCGGGCCCGCCTGGTACACCTGCGCCATGACCGCCATGGCGGGAAGCTCCTTCGACGAGGCCGTCCGGTACGCGAGGCTCGGCGCACTGGTGTCCCGCGAGGCCGGAGATCTGGTGTTCACCTCGCGCAACTTGCTGGCCCTGGGCACCGCCGAGCTCGTCACGGGACAGCCCGGGCAGGCGGTGAAGAGTCTCGGTCGGGTCGCGGAGCTCGAACGGCTCCAGCAGGTCCGCGATGTGACGATGCTGCGCTGGCACCCCGAATTGATCGAGGCCCTGGCCGCTTGCGGACGGCACGAGGAAGCGGCCCAGCTCCTGACAACTCTGCGCGTCATGTCCTCCGCACAGGCCCTGGCCACCGGGTGGGGAGCGGGCCTGGACCGCGCCGAGGCCGTACACCTGGCCCATACAGCCCGTAAAGAGGAGGCGGTGGCGCTCGTGGAACGCGCGGGCGAGCGGTTCGGGGAATTGGGGCTCCGGCTCGAGGAGGGACGTACGCACCTGGCGCTCGCCCGAATCGAACGCGGACGCCGCAGGGGCGCCGCGGCCCGCCACGCGGCGGAACGGGCGGCGGCGCTCTTCGAAGACACCGGCGCCCGTCCCTGGTCCGCCCTGGCACACGGTCTCCTCCGCGGGGCCGACGATGCAGGCGCGGAACGAGCCGGGCCGGACCCGCTCACGGCGATGGAACGCAAGGTCGCCGATGTCGTCATGTCAGGCGCCTCCAACAAGGAAACCGCCCAGCAGTTGTTCCTGTCGGTCAAGACCGTGGAAGCCACCCTGAGCCGCGTCTACCGGAAGCTCGCCGTGCGTTCCAGGAGCCAGCTCGCCGCGGCGCTTCACGCGTGATCAGCCCCAGGAGCGACCGCAGGGAGGGGAGGGGCCGCGGACCGGCCACCTCCCCTCCCGTCAGGCGGACGCCCCGTACCGCGGGCCGGGCCCGCGCGCCCGCTCACGGTGTCAGCTGAAAACGCTCCAGGTGATCGAGACCGAGGCGCTCTTCCCGGCGCCGTCCGTCACCGTGACGCGGCTGTTGGCCAGACCCCAGGTGGTGGGGGTTCCGGCGATCACGCCTGTCGTCCTGTTGACGGACAGACCGGCCGGCAGCCCGGTGGCGTTGAACGTACGGGCGCCCGTGCCTCCGGTGGCCTTCAGCGCCAGGGTGAAGGGGCGGCCGGTATAGACGGTCTGCCCACCGGGGTTGGTCATCGACAGGGTGCCGCCGCCGCTGTCACCGACGGTCCAAGTGAACGTCGTGGAACCGGACTTGCCCGCGGCATCGGTCGCCGTAACGGTGACCTGACCCGCGCCCGCCGTGCTTGTGGCCCCGCTGACGGTGCCGGTGCCGCTGTCGATGGACAGTCCCGCGGGCAGTCCGGTGGCGCTCCAGGTGTAGGGGGCCGTGCCGCCCTGGGCGGTGTTGCCGAGCGTGACCTTCTGTCCCA
The DNA here is from genome assembly GCF_017315755.1 of Streptomyces beijiangensis. Lineage (GTDB taxonomy): Bacteria > Actinomycetota > Actinomycetes > Streptomycetales > Streptomycetaceae > Streptomyces > Streptomyces beijiangensis. The sequence continues at coordinate 9,961 of NZ_JAFLRJ010000172.1, read as the reverse complement.
CGGTGCTGCTCTGCGCGCCGACGGCGGCGACGGTCACGTCGCCGGGCTGGGGCGCGCTGGTGGCCAGGGTCAGGGACCACTTCTGGAGGGCCTCGTTGACGGGCTGGAAGATGGTGTTGGTCTCACCGCTCTGTCCGCAGACGACGCTGCCGCCTCCGGAGTGGACACCCACGGCCTTGCCACCGGTGGCGGTCACATAGGAGCCGCCGGAGTCGCCGCCGGCCGAGCAGGTGTTGGTCCAGGAGAGTCCGTCGATGACGACGCTGCCGTAGTCGACGGTCTGGTTGACCTTGGTGATCTCACCGCAGTGCCATCCGCTGGTCTGGCCGGAGCGGCAGACGGTCTGACCGACCAGCCCGTCCGCCGAGCCGGTCACGGTGACATCGCCGCTGCCGTAGCCCGAGACCGTAGGCGCTACGTTCCAGCCCGGCTGATCGACGGAGACGAGCCCGAAATCGCCCTCCCGGGCGTTGATGCTGTGCGTACCGCCTGCATTGGACGTGCCGAGACGGCTTCCGTCCTTGCCATAGGCGGGCTGGTCCACGTCATTGGTGCAGTGTCCGGCAGTAAGGAACCCTTTGGCGCCGCCCGCGGCGTTGACGGAGAACCCCACGGAGCAGGGGCTCTCACTGCCCGGCGTCCATTTCTCGCCGCCGACTACGTTGCCCTGCTGCTGTACGGGAGCGTCTGAGGTACGCGTGACGAGGACGCGGTCGCCCAACTCGCTGATCCGGCGGACGAAGGCGTCGGTAGCGGCGGTGCTCCGGTTACGGTCGACGATCACCTCGACACGGCTGGTCCGCGCTCCGATCCCCCATCCCACGACTCCGGGAACGCCGCGAGCCTGCACACCCACCGTCCGGGCGACAGCGTCCAGACCGGATCTGGTGTACGGCACCCGGAATGCCTCGGCGCCCGCCTGCTCGGCGGTGAGGGCGTCGGCGGCCGTGGTCACTGCCACATGGAGCCGACCGGTGCCCGCGTCGAACCACATGCTGGTGACCTTGCGTCCGAGCGAACCGTCCAGCGCCGTGGCTATCCGCCGGGCGCTGTTCTCGTGGGCGAGCCGTGACTGTGCCTGGGCGGCGGTCAGGTGCATGTCCTTCTGCATGGCCGCGAGGAGAGGGGTGGGAACGGGCTGGGGACCGTCGTTCTGCGAGGCCCCGGCGGGGGCGACGGCCAGGCTGCCGAGGGCGATGGTGGCGGCGGCGCCCGCGAGCAGCGGGCGCAGACGGACCCAGCGGGGCCGGGAAGTGGCGGCACGGATCATGGGGGAGGCGATCCTTCCAAGGGGGTGCGCCGGAGGGAACCGGCGTGCCCGACAGAGTGGCTCCGCGGTGCCCCGCCCGGCATCGGGGAAAACCCTTGTCCGCACGGGGGAGGGGCAAGGGGCGCACTCGACGCGGCGGCCGACGGCCGGCGGCGCAAGGACCGCGCCGCCCTGGCCCGATTGCCGCCCTGCATGCAGATTTGCGTTCGGCGGATCAGTAGCTGTAGCCGGGCCAGTGAGGGTCATCCCAGCGCTCAAAACCCGTGACTCCGAGCAGCCTTATCCGGTGCAGCAGTTCCTCGGATGCGCCGATGGCACGCAACCGGGTTGGCGCATGGCGGACCAGCCAGACAGTCAGCTCGGCGCGCATCTCGTCCCCGTTCTCCCAAGCGTCCCAGGGCAGTTGGTCACCGAGCAGGTCGTACTCCCACTGTGTCGCCGCTTCGGCCAGGTGCCGATCGGCCGCGGGTCCGGTCACTGCTTCCCAGGTGTGGAGCCAGGGGCTCAGCGTGCCCGTTGCCTCGGCGCTCAGTATGAGGACCTCGTACGCGGGCACGACGGGATCCGGATCGACGAGGGTGTGCGCCCACCAAGCGTGCAGGAATTCCTCGACTGCCGCGGCCTGCTCAGCAGGCCACAGCTGCCAGTGACCGAGTGCGAAAAAGCGCCCAACCGTTTCCATGCCGAAGAGGCGTTCGATGCGGCCGCTGACGAGGGCCGTGGCGAACTGGGGCAGAATCCTGCGGAGAACGGACGCGTGATCGCTCCAGCCGATGGCCTCCCATGTGCGCTGCAGGAGGTCGGGGTCCAGCTCCGTGTCCGCCACCTTCAGCTGGGCAAGATCTTCCGCGCTGCCCCAGTGGCATTCGCATTTGTGCTCGTCGGGGTGGGCGGTCATTCCCCGGAAGGTGACTGCCAGGCCATCCATTGCGGCGTCGAGGCGAAGCCGGACGCGGAATGGTTCGAGGTTAATCATGGACGTTCGCCTTCGAGGACTCCGGGATCAGCACCACCCGAAGATCGCCAACTTACCGGGGCGGCCCCCGGTCCGCCATCGACATGACAGCATCCCGATCACTGCAGCCGCTTGCCCACCCGTGGTCGGGGCCCTCGGGCAGGAGCTGCTGCACCGTTGTTCCGGGTGCTTCATCTTGATCGTTCTTTGGGTGGCGCCTAGGCTCCCGTGTTCATGGGGATGGGGGAGTTTGAGGGTGGCCGCGGACCGTGGCGTGGCCGGCGAGTCGGTGGTCGTGTGATCGGGTCCCTGTTGGCCGCGATGGCGGGATTGATTGTTCTGGGTGCGGTCCTTGTGGTGTTGCCGGGTGTGGTGGTCGACCACGATCTTGCCGGGGCAAGTGTGGCTGCGCAGGACCGGCTGAAGGCGGTGAACGATGTGCGTACGACGCTGCTGCAGGCCGTGGGCGGCATGGTCGTGCTGTTCGGCGCGTACGCCACCTGGCGGCAACTGCGCGTGAGCCAGGACGGGTTGCGCGCCACCCAGGAGGGTCAGATCACCGACCGGTTCAGCACGGCTGTCGATCAACTGGGCAGTGACAAGCTGGAGACACGCATCGGGGGGCTCCACGCGCTGTGGCGGATCGCGGAGCACTCCGCCCGCGACCGCGAGGCCGTCATCTCCATCCAGGCCGCTTACCTACGGACACACCTGCCGTGGCCGCCCGCCGGACCGGGGGCTCCAGCACTGGGCGTACCCATCAACGATGTGGTGCCGCTGGAGGTCCGGGCTGCCGATGCCCAGGTGGCACTGACCGGACTCGGTGTGTTGTTGCAGCGACCCCGGGAGCAGTCCTGGGTCAACCTCGGAGTCACCGACCTGCGCCGGGCCGACTGCGACGGACTGTGGCTGCACGAGGTCAATTTCGACCAGTCGTGTCTGGAGGCGGCGGGTCTGTACCACGCCAATCTGACGCAGGCGTCTCTCGTCTCGGCGAACCTGCGGCACGCCGACCTCAAGACGGCGATCCTGCGCCGGGTCCGCTGCGTTCAGGCGGACCTGCGGGGCGCCCGGCTGGTCGAGACCGACATGCGTGACGCGGACTTCACCGACGCCGACCTGCGTGAGGCTAACCTGCGCAAGGCTGACGCGGGCGGCGCTGTCTTCCACCGTGCGGACCTGCGCCTGGCCGACTTGCGTGGCTCCGACTTGAGTACGGCGGACCTTCGCCAGGCTCGTCTGAGGGACGCGGTGGCCAGCGAGCACACGCGCTGGCCGACCGGTTTCGACCACGCGGCCGCCGGCGTCGTGGTGGCCGAGGATCCCGGCCCCGAATCGAAGCCGCTGCTCCAGCCCTCAGGGATTACGACGCTGTACCCGCCCTTGCGGACCCTGTCATGACCGGACCGGAGCCATCGCGCAGCTCAGGCTGATGCTCGACGCGCTCCGAGCGGGGGCTTGACGGCCCCGGCCACTGAGCTGATTCCAACTCAGGCGCGCTGTCTGGCTTCCATCGTGACCGCTGGAGCAAACAACAATTGCCGGTCGACGGGGTACTTCACCGAAGCACCGGCGATCTCCCCGACAACGCCACCCAATCCCAGCAAGCGACGTGCCCGTGCCGTCTTGCCACTGCGTTCGGTCCCGATGAAACGCCGGAGACCGGGCTGGTCGAACTGTCAGGTCGTGCGGTCCAGCGACTTCTTCATCTGCACACCGAACGAGTCAAGAAGCCGCTTCTCACGATCGAATGCCTCGTACCCGGTCATCGCAGCGAGCCAGCCCTTGCTGCACTTGAGTTCCTTGTCTGCGTAGCCGAGCGGCAGGCCGGGCTTGCCTGCTCCGTCATCGGCCGAGATCCGAGACTTGCGTTTCAGGCCCAGCAAGACCTTCCACACATGGTGGATTGATACTGACATGTCCGAAATTTTACGCGGCCTCAGTTCCGGGAGGTGCCAACCCAAGATTGGAAAGAACTCAGCCCGTCGGAATTGAATCGAGTTCGTCTGCGCGGCGGTGGTCTTTGGGGCGACCGAGAGCGCGCCGCATACGGATCAGGTCATTGAGGGCGGTGTAGCGGATGGTGAAACCCGCCGGGTGATGGGCGCTCACCGCACGGGCGAGGCAGGGTGAGGTATCCATATCGCCCCAGGGCAGGTCGGGTGTGCACAGGTCGCCGCTGGCGCCGTTCACCTGGTAGACCGCCTGGGACCGTTCGAAGTCGGGCAGGTTCGCGCACCCCGTGGCGGTCAGGGCATCGCGCAGGGCGTGCGCCTCCTCGGGCGTGCCGTCCCAGAGCAGGTCGAGGTCGCCCGTCAGCTCCGTCGAGCCGTGCATGATGCCGGCGACCTGACCTATGACCACCGCGTGTGAGCCGGCCTCGTGCAGAGCCCGCAGCAAGGGGAAGGGATCGAAGCCGAGCGCGCCGTCCGTGGCGAACGTGCCGGCGACGTCATCGGCTTCATCGGGGCCACGCCCCGTGGCTGCACGTTCACGGGTGGAGTCCTGGATACGCCGGACAGCCTGACAGAGTCGCAGAACGGCAGCCTCATTCATGCGACTCATTCAAGCAGCAGCCTCTGGACCGGCGTTGACACGGGCAAGCACGCTGTCGGCCAGTGCCTGCGGGGTCAACTCGCCGTCCAGGAACACGGTGTCGCTGGGCAAGGTGTCGACCGTTGCCGTACGCGGCTCGATCCTGTCCTTGCACCACTGCCGGACCCGGTCGTCCTCGGCGGGATCATCGGGGGCAAAGCGATGATCCGGCTCCGTGCGTACACGCGATTCTCAAGAAGCGTTCTCTTTGTTTGTCGAGCCGGGCCAGGGGAACCGGAGGCGGCTCCCGCTCTCCGGGGCGGCGAGTCAGGGACCGGCGGTGTTCTGGGTGATGGTGGCAACGTACTGCCGCATGCGCGGACGATCCTCGGGAAAGTATCCCTGCCATTCCTCGTTCAGTGGCAGCCATGCCGCGGGTTGGCCGGGTTCGGGGGTCAGCGGTGCCGCCCGGTCGGCGATCGCGGTAAAGGACACCCCCAGTGTGGCCGTCCAGCCTGAACGGTAGGAGCGCACGGTCGCCGCGGCAGGTGCCACCAGGAGCTCGGCTCTGACGCCGGTTTCCTCGAACAGTTCACGGGCTGCCGCCTCTCTCGGAGTCTCGCCCGCGTCAACGCTTCCACCCGGCGAAACCCACCCGCGCCAGCGGTGGTTGACCAGCAGGACATGCGTCAGTCCGGTATCGAAGACCCAGACGTCGGCTGCCAGCGGGGCAGTTGCCGTCCGTGCTGCTGTGTTGAGCCAGCCGCGGGCGTTGTCGTACTCCGCCATGGCCTGCCGGACATCCATAGCGGCGGCGTCCAGGGTTCGTCTCGCGATCATTGGGGCAACATACGCCGCGCCACTGACAATCGATCAGGCTCCCGTTGCTGGGCCCCGTTGAGGCCGCTCCCGTCGGGCCTGAAAGGATCACTAGGACTGTACGGACGGATCCATGGGCGGGGAAGCATGATTGTTCTGGTGCTGATCGGCGTCTTGGCGCTCGTTGTCGGCGGATGCGCGTGTGTGGTGTGGGCGGAGCGGGGCGGGCCCCGTTGGGTCCGCGTCGTGGCGACCATGACGCTTACCGCGAGCCACCTGCTGCGTCGCGCCCAGAAAAACCGACGCCGGAGCCGAATCACCGGCAATGGGAACGGCGGCGACGGAGACTAGGGCGTGTCGCTCCATGTCTGTCGGTAGGACCGGTTTCAGGACCGGTTTCAGGACCAGGCGAGCTCGCCATGGCGCGAGATGAAGCGTCCGCTGCCGGCGCCGGGCTCCTCGGTGGCGAGAGCGACGATCGCGTCCGTACCCTCGGTGACGGTTTGAGGGCCGCTGTGACCGTTGAGGTCGGTCGCCGTGTAGCCGGGGTCGGCAGCGTTGACGCGGATGCCCTTGAGCCCCTTGGCGTACTGCGTGGTCAACATCGTCAGCGCCGCCTTCGAGGCGGTGTACAGCGGCGCGACGACGTGCGACTCGGGCCGGCCGGGGTCGTGGGTGAGGGCGAGGGAGCCCATGCCGCTGCTGACGTTGACGATCGCAGGGGCGTCCGAGAGGCGCAGTAGCGGCAAGAACGCGGTGGTGGTGCGGACGACGCCGATCACGTTGACGTCGAGGACGGAGAGGGCGTCGGCGGCGGTGAGATCGCTGGGATCGCCGACGGGCCCATGCACGCCGGCGTTATTGATCAGCACGTCGATCAGGCCCTCGTGTGCGGCGACGTTCGCGGCCGCGGCGGCCACGGACTCGTCGTCGGTCACGTCGATGGGGACATAGCGTGCGCCGAGCGCGGCGGCCGCCTCCTCGCCCTGTTCGCGCTGTCGGGCTCCGACGAGCACGGTGTGGCCGCATTCGATCAGGCGGCGGGCGGTCTCGCGTCCGAGACCCTTGTTGGCTCCGGTGATGAAGGTGATCGTCATGCCTTTGATACTGGTCCCGCGGAGGGAGGTGGACCAGGGACGCTTTGACGGTAGGAAGGCCAGTACCACCCTCGCGCCCACATGCACGACCGGCGATGCAGGAGGATGGGGATCATGTCGACGACACCCGGAACCGGACTGGGCGCGATGATCCGCACCTGGCGTGACCGGCTGCCGCCGTCGGCCGCCGGGCTGCCGGTTTCACGGGGGCGCAGGGCTGCCGGGCTGCGGCGCGAAGAACTGGCTGACCTGGCCGGCGTATCGGTCGACTACATCGTGCGCCTGGAACAGGGGCGGGCCACGACACCATCAGCGTCGGTGCTGGCGTCCCTGGCGCGCGCCCTGCAGCTGTCCACCGCCGAGCGGGATCACCTGTACCGGTTGGCCCGGCTCGCAGCACCGGTGGACGGCGCGATTTCCGATCATCCCCCGCCCGGCGTGCAGCGGGTGCTCGCCCGCCTCGGGGACGTGGCAGTTGCCGTGTTCGCGGCGGACTGGCAACTGGTGTGGTGGAACCGTGGGTGGGCCGCCCTGCTGGGCGACCCCTCCGCCTCACCGCCGCGACTGCGCAACTTCGCCCGCGACAGATTCCCGGTGGGCGCCGGCCCCGCCCACCTCGCGATGTGGCCCGTGATCGAGGCGGACCGCGCCGCCACCGACGCCGCCGTCGTCTCCGACCTGCGCCGTGCCACCGGCCGCTTCCCCCAGGACAGTCGATTGGCCGCGCTGATCGGCGATCTGAACGCGGGCAACAGCGGGTTCGGAGAGCTGTGGGCGACCGGAGAGGTGGCCGCGCACCGTGAGGACCACAAGACGATCGACCACCCGTCGGTGGGTCCGGTCACGGTGGACTGCGACGTCCTGACCGAGGGCGACTCCGAGCTCAAGATCGTCATCATGACCGCCGTGCCGGGGAGCGAGGACGAGACGAAGCTCCGGCTCACCGCCGTCGCCGGCCCACCAGCCACCGCGCACAACTGATCAGTCCTATGCGAGGAGAGCGCTGAACTGCCGTCCTCACACCCCCGGCGCCGCCGTACTGCTGCGCACCACGAGGCGCGTCGGCACCAGCGTCGTCCCGCGCTCCGCCTCGTCCTGCTCCACCTGTCTGAGCACCCCCGCCACACAGCGTCGCCCGACCTCGGCGAAGTCCTGGTGGACGGTGGTCAGGGGCGGCAGGAACGAGCCGGATTCCGGGATGTCGTCAAAGCCGATCACCGATACGTCCTCGGGGACGCGGCGGCCGCGTTCGTGCAGGGCGCGCAGCAGACCGAGGGCCATCTGGTCGTTGGCGGCGAACACGGCTGTGAGGCCGGGCTGTTCGGCCAGCCGCAGTCCGGCGCGGTAGCCGGATTCGGCGGACCAGTCACCCCGTACGGGCTCGGGTGCTTCGCGGCCGGCCTCCGCGAGGGCAGCCCGCCATGCGACGGTTCGCCGCTCGGCGGCGAAGGAGTCCTCAGGTCCCGCCAGATGCCAGACGGTGCGGTGACCGAGATCGAGGAGGTGGCGTACGGCGGCACGGGTGCCGCCGGCCTGATCGGTGTCGACGACGGCATAGCGGTCCCCGGCGTCGGAGTCCACGACGACCACCTTGACGTGCGGCGGCAGTGCGAGCCGGGCCGCGTCGAGGAGATGGACCTCCATGATGACGATGACCGCGTCCACCGCCAGCTCGCCGAGACGGGAGAAGGCGCCGCGCACCTCATCCTGGGTGGGCACGGCGACCGGAAGGAGCGTGACCGCGTAACCTTCCTCCGCCGCGGAGGCGGCGATGGCCTCCAGAGTGCGGACGTTGCCCGTGGTGGACAGCGTGAACGTGATGACGCCGATGGTGTGGAAGGCGCCGCGCTTCAGGGCGCGCGCGGCGCTGTTGGGGTGGTAGCCGAGCTCGCCCATGGCGGCCTGGACCCGCTGCCTGGTCTCCTCGTTGACGCCGGGGAAGGCGTTGGCGACGCGGGAGACCGTCTGTGAGGAGACGCCTGCCACCCGGGCGACGTCCGCCATTGACGCGTTCTGTGTACGACGCCGGCCCGCGGCCCCGCCGCGCGCCGAAGCGCTGTCGTCCCTTGCTTTCATCATCTCCCTCACCAGATGCCGCAATTGACTGCTTCGTCCGCTTGATCCACAGCGGATGCCACACCGTATCGCTCACAGCTGCCGGCGGACCCTTGACCGTCGCAATCCAGGCCGTGTAGACATGCCGCCACCGAATGTTTACGTAAACATAACAGCCGCTGCGCTCCTTGCGCCCTGAGATGTTTACGCAAACATCCGGCGCATCGCCCGCAAGGGATGTACGAGCGAGGGACGCAAGATGACGACGCTTCAACCGACGGCCGCCAGAGGCCGGCGCGCGGACGGCCCGGCGGGCCCGGCAGACCTACGGCCGCGACGACCGCGCCTCTCGTGGACGGGATGGGGGTTCATCGGCCCCTTCGTGCTCGTCTTCACGCTCGTCTTCCTGGCGCCGCTCGCCTACTCCGTCTATCTGAGTCTCTTCCGGACCCAGCTCATCGGCGGCACGGCCTTCGTGGGTCTGGACAACTACGAACAGGCCTTCCAGGACCCCCAGTTCTGGAGCGGCGTCCTGCGCGTCGGTCTGTTCCTCCTGATCCAGGTGCCGATCATGCTGGGCATCGCTCTGCTCGTCGCCCTCGCGATCGACAGCGGCAGGCTGTACGGGAAGGACTTCTTCCGGATAGCCGTCTTCCTGCCGTACGCCGTCCCCGCCGTCGTCGCGACCCTGATGTGGGGCTTCATGTACGGCCCCCGCTTCGGCCTGGTCGGCGACATCAACGACGCCTTCGGCATGAATTTGCCCGACCCGCTCTCCTCCGGCCTGGTCCTTGCCTCCATCGGCAACATCGTGACCTGGGAGTTCGTCGGCTACAACATGCTGATCTTCTACTCCGCGCTGCGCGTCGTACCGCTTTCCCTGTACGAGGCCGCGGAGATCGACGGCGCCGGACAGTGGCGCGTCATCTCGGCGATCAAGCTCCCGGCGATCCGCGGAGCCCTCGTCATCGCCACGATCTTCTCGATCATCGGCAGCTTCCAGCTCTTCAACGAGCCCGCCATCCTCCAGAAGCTCGCGCCGAACGCGATCACCACCGACTTCACCCCGAACTACTACACGTACTCGCTGTCCTTCTCCGGCCAGCAGCACAACTACTCCGCAACGGTCGCCATCGTCATGGGCGTGATCACCATGATCGTCGCGTACGCCGTCCAGCTGCGCGGCATGCGCAAGGGAGCCTGAGCCCAGATGTCCGGAGCAACCACCAC
>NZ_JAFLRJ010001624.1 GCF_017315755.1 Streptomyces beijiangensis | reverse complement strand
CACGATCACCGACACCCAGCTGCGTACCGTACTGACCACCCCCGAGGCGCACTCCGGCTTCGGCCCGACCGCGCGCCGCACCACCGCACTGCACCTGGCAGTCCTCAAAGCGATGACCGAACACGACCTCCACCACGTGATCGTGTACTTCCAACAGGTCGCCGACGCCACCGACTTCGCCCGCCAGTTCCCCCACACCCTGCGCACCCTCGCCGAGGACCAACGCCCCGCCTGGGCGAGCGACCTGGTAGTCCAGTCGATCAACGGCACCCACACCCCCGGCCAGCGCCACGACATCCTCACCGACTTCGCCACCGCCGACCGCGCCGTGCTGACCAACTCCCAGG
>NZ_JAFLRJ010001623.1 GCF_017315755.1 Streptomyces beijiangensis | reverse complement strand
CCGTTCCTGAGCCACGGCCGACACCACACCGACGTACTCATGGGCGAGGAGACCGCGCTCGTCCGCCCGTACGTGCTGGCCAGCGAGGCACGCGCGCGGCACCGCTCGACGGCCGCGCCCTGCCCGCCCTTCGTCGGTCCCTGGTTTGTCTCGGCGGGTGACCGCTGATGCCGCCTCGCCAACAGCCCCACACCCCACGGGCGGGAGCCGACTCCTACCGGTCGAGCTCCTGCCGGATCGGTACTCACCACGCCTGCGCGGAGTCGTCCCCGGTCACCGCACCGGTCGACGTACCGGTGATCTACGAGTCCTGCGACTGCTCGTGCCACACGATTGCCCATCGCGAAGTACCGACGGAAAC
>NZ_JAFLRJ010001622.1 GCF_017315755.1 Streptomyces beijiangensis | reverse complement strand
ATGCCGATGCTGCGGGTGTTGTACCCCCAGTTCCCGGCGTGCCAGGCGATGTCGCGCTCCCGGACGCACTGGGCGACGTACCCGTCGGCGGAGCGCACCACATAGTGCGCGGTGACCTGCTTCGCCGGGTTCTGGAAGATGGCGATGGTGTTGCTGAAGGTCTCCTGGGTGACATGGATGATCACCCGGTCGATCGTGTACGCCGAAGGCCGGGTGGACGCCGGGCTCGACCGCCAACTACAC
>NZ_JAFLRJ010001621.1 GCF_017315755.1 Streptomyces beijiangensis | reverse complement strand
AAGACCTTCATCACCATAATCGGTCACCCTCTCCCGGCCCCCACCGGGGCCGGAGGTCAGGGTGTCCACCACCCGGGGGGAGGTCCCGCCCACGGCACCATCAAGGCCAGCCACGCCACCCTGGTTGAATCGTTGACCGGCCGTTTCGAAGAGCACCACGGATTCATGTGCCGGATGCTGCTGGACACCGTCGACCACCTCACCGTGCAGATTGACAAGCTCACCGCCCGGATCACCGTCCGTCTGGCCGAACTGTCCACCACCGAGGACGACGAAGGCCCCGGGCAGACCACCCTGATACCGATCACCGACACCGAGCGCCTCGACGAGATCCCCGGCATCGGCCCGAACACCGCGCAGGTGATCCTCGCCGAGATCGGCCTGGACA
>NZ_JAFLRJ010001620.1 GCF_017315755.1 Streptomyces beijiangensis | reverse complement strand
CATAAGTGACGAACGCTTCGGAGCGGTCGCGCATCATCGCGGCACTGTCCGTGCAGGCCGTCGAGATGGTGCCGTCCGGGGCGATGCGGACGCCGCCGTCATCTCGGTCCACGGCTTCACGTCCGATGCTCACCAGCCGCTCGACGATCGAGGCACGATCGGGGGTCGCGGGCTCGTCGGCCAGCGCGAACAGGAACGGCAGACTCGCCGCCGTGCACGCGTACACGTCGCCCTGATGATGGGCCGCACTGTAGAAATCACCGAGCGCCCTCTCCCGGACCCCGGGATCGGGTGAGGCC
>NZ_JAFLRJ010001619.1 GCF_017315755.1 Streptomyces beijiangensis | reverse complement strand
GTTAAAGCGGAGCGGTCGATAAAGGGTGATAAATCCTATCGAGAGCGAACAGCATTTGATCAAGAGGAGATGAAGTCATATCATTCTCGATTCTCAGGAAATGAGGTTGCTTTTGATGTATTGGTCTCTTTCGCATCCGAATATGAACGCGGCGTTCCCGTAATTAAAGATGTGGGAAATGCTGTGGCATCTGTTATGGCAGATGTCAATGAATTACGTTATAAG
>NZ_JAFLRJ010001618.1 GCF_017315755.1 Streptomyces beijiangensis | reverse complement strand
GATGCCCTTGACGATGTACAGCCCGAGGCCGGTGCCGCCGCGCTTGCTGCCCCGCCAGAAGCGGGTGAAGACGCGGTTCATGGACTCCTCCGGGATGCCGGGGCCCTCGTCGCTCACGGTGACCGACGTGGCCGCGTGCTCGCCGTTCTCCCGGTCGCGGGGGGACGTCGAGGGCGTGATGTCGATGGTGACGGTTCCCTCG
>NZ_JAFLRJ010001617.1 GCF_017315755.1 Streptomyces beijiangensis | reverse complement strand
GGGACTTCTCCTTCTCTTTTTTCTTCTTGTCCTTGCCGTCCAGCGCGATGTCGTTGCGCACCATGGAGAACGTCTGGTCGGCGTCGCCCTCCTTGGGGACGACGTAGCCGCCCTCCGCGTACTCCCAGGGCATCGTCGCCATGGTGATGCGCCCGGTCGGCACCCGCTTGAGGTCGTTGCCCAGGTCGTAGAGCTTCTTGACGGTGCCGAGGCCCTCGTCGACGGTGAGGGCATCGGCACCGTCAAGAAGCTCTACGACCTGGGCAACGACCTCAAGCGGGTGCCGAC
>NZ_JAFLRJ010001616.1 GCF_017315755.1 Streptomyces beijiangensis | reverse complement strand
GCTCCCGGCCGGCCGCTCGCCCATCGCCAGCCATGTCGTCCCCGCCGCCGACAAACCCCACTTCCTGGCCCGCGCCTGGGAACGGGTCCGCGCGGAGGCCGAGAACGGCCACCAGGCGTACGTGGTCTGTCCGCGCATCGGGGACGAGGAGGACGACCCGAAGAAGGCCGGGAAGACGAAGCCCGCGACCCCCGAGGACGACGCCGAGAAGCGCCCGCCGCTCGCCGTCCTCGACGTCGCCGCACACCTGGCCGAGGTACCCCTGAGCGGCCTTCGCA
>NZ_JAFLRJ010000171.1 GCF_017315755.1 Streptomyces beijiangensis | reverse complement strand
GACAACGCCGCCGCCGTCCCCGGCCAGGACTCGCGGCCTCGTCAGTCGTCAGCCGACCAGCAGGACGAGCTTCCCTCGCACGTGACCGTCCTCGCCGGCGCGGTGCGCCTCCGCGATGTCCGCGAGGGGGAAGGTCCCCGCGACCGGGAGCGAGAAGCGCCCGGCTTCGATCAGCTCGCCGATCTGGCCCAGTACGTGGAGCGCGCGGCCGGCGTCAACCC
>NZ_JAFLRJ010001615.1 GCF_017315755.1 Streptomyces beijiangensis | reverse complement strand
CGCCGACACCGACGCCGTCATCGGCGAGGAGGCGCCGGGCGTCGCCGCGAGAGGAGAGAAGGCCCTGGTTCCGGGGCGGGTGGACGAGGGGCTGCCGGAGGTCGGCGCCTTCGGTGGCTCACCGCGCTGACAACGGCACCGCGTGGATCTCGTCGGCCACGTGGCCGGTCCGTTCGTGGATGCGCTGGACCGCCTCGGCGGAAGGCGCCTCCGAGAGGCAGTAGAGCGTGCCGGACTCCGGGTCCGCCCACGACTGCTGGAAGTGAACGCCCTCTTCCTGCTGTATCGCGAGGTCGGCCGCGTGGGCCTGCTCCAACTGGTCCGCGGTGATGC
>NZ_JAFLRJ010001614.1 GCF_017315755.1 Streptomyces beijiangensis | reverse complement strand
GGGCCCGGGGCGTGTGCTGTTGTGGGTCGCGGTGGCCGTCTGGCTGGTGGTCGCCGTCGGTGCGGTGACCTCGGCACGGGCCGCGATCACGTCCGGACCCGTGCGGGGACCCGTCAGGTCCAGAGCACGGCGATGAAGATGTTCACCGTGGTCAGCAGACCGACCAGCCCGAACAGGCCCTTGTCCACCTTCTCGTCGTCCCGCTTCACGTAGACCAGGCCGAGGATCACGATCAGCAGGGCCAGCTTGACGCCGATCTTTATGTTGTCGACGGAATAGTC
>NZ_JAFLRJ010001613.1 GCF_017315755.1 Streptomyces beijiangensis | reverse complement strand
CGGGAAGCAGCACCGCGCCGACCGCCGCGCCGGCCGCGACCAGCACCAGGCCGACCGGCGGTCCGGCAAGGACAAGCACCGCGCCGACCGGCAGGCCGGCAAGGACAAGCACCGCGCGGAGCGCCAGGCGGCCCGGGACCAGCACCGTGCCGACCGGCGTACGGGCAAGGACCAGCGCAAGGCCGAGCGGCGCGCCGCGAAGGACCAGCGC
>NZ_JAFLRJ010001612.1 GCF_017315755.1 Streptomyces beijiangensis | reverse complement strand
GCACCACTGGGTGCCGCACGGCCCCTGAGTGAGCAGTACGACACGGCCCTCCTGGACCTCGACGGGGTGGTGTACGGGGGGTGTCGCCCATCGCGCGTGTGCTCCTTCGTCCTCGGTTCCCCCCGATCATCGCGCATCCTGACGAGGCGCATAACATGCATCAATGACCACTGCCGGGCCCACCCCCCACGGACTGCACCTGGAACCTTTCCAGGGCACCCGCTACTGCCTGGACCGGGTGGACAGCCTTGCCGCGGTGACCTCTCCGCCGTACGACGTCGTGGTCCGCCCGGACGGTCTCC
>NZ_JAFLRJ010001611.1 GCF_017315755.1 Streptomyces beijiangensis | reverse complement strand
GTGGGCTGGGCGAGGGGCTCGGGGTGCGGGGCGCCGTCACCTCCCCGACCTTCGTGATCGCCCGCGTGCACCCGTCCCTGGGGGACGGACCGCCGCTGGTCCACGTCGACGCGTACCGGCTGTCGGGCGGACTGGACGAGATGGAGGACCTGGATCTCGACGTCTCGCTGCCCGAGTCGGTGATCGTCGTGGAGTGGGGCGAGGGCAGGCTCGAGGAACTGACCGACGACCGGCTCCAGCTCGTCATCCACCGCGCGGTCGGCGACACCACGGACGAGGTCCGGCACGTGACGCTGACCGGCCTGGGCG
>NZ_JAFLRJ010001610.1 GCF_017315755.1 Streptomyces beijiangensis | reverse complement strand
GGCGGTGCTGATCCGGGGCAGGGCGTAGGGATGCTGCTCGGCCAGCCAGCGGATCATCTGCTCGCGGACCTCGACCCGTACCGTCCAGATGTCGCCGGCGTCCTTGGCCGTCACCAGGGCCCGCACCTGGATGGTGCTGGGTGTGGTCTCCACGACGGTCAGGTTGTAGGCGCGGCCGTCCCAGGCCGGGCACTCGCGCAGGATGTCGC
>NZ_JAFLRJ010001609.1 GCF_017315755.1 Streptomyces beijiangensis | reverse complement strand
CTCCACCTCGGCCATCGACGCACTCCGCGACACGGCCGAGTCCCGGGAGCCCGCAGAGGCCGCAAGCCCCGACGAGAAGGCCGAGGCCGCCGCGTGACCACCACGACCCTCGCCGTCCTCGTCCCCCTCCTTCCGTTCCTGGGCGCCGCGACAGGCCTGCTCCTCGGCCGCACGGCCCCCGGCTTCGTACGCCCCCTGGCCGTCCTGCCCACGCTCACCGCCCTCGCACTGGCCGTCGTGGTCGCCGTGCGCCAAGGCGGCGGCCGGGCCGTCGATGCCGCGCA
>NZ_JAFLRJ010001608.1 GCF_017315755.1 Streptomyces beijiangensis | reverse complement strand
CTCGTGGACAACATGAACCACGCTGACCTACACGCCGCGATCGCGGGAGGAGGTCAGGGCGGTTGAAAGCGCATGGTGGAATTCGCTTCCCACCGCAGGCCGATGCGGAACGGCGAGACCTCTGACCCGCCTCCTAGCGCACGGTTTCCACATACAGATATGGGTCGGCGTTCGTTTCGTCGGCCAGAAGGGAAAGAAGTCATGGGTTACATCACCGTCGGCACGGAGAACAGTACGCCGGTCGAGCTCTACTACGAGGATCAGGGTTCTGGGCAGCCGGTCGTCCTGATCCACGGCTACCCACTGAACGGGC
>NZ_JAFLRJ010001607.1 GCF_017315755.1 Streptomyces beijiangensis | reverse complement strand
GGTCAAGACGTTTCGACGCAGGCCTGACCGCAAAAATGAACTCGTTCTATACGCAACGAACGGAAAAGGCGAGCCCTACGATCGGTCCGACGTTGATTATTTTATCGGCGTATTGGGTGATCCGGGCGAAATGCCTCGCGTTTGGATGTTTGAAAACGAAGGAAATCAGCGCGAATATTGGGCGAAATCAACTAATCGTGCGAGCAAACGGTGGGTAGAACTGCCGCTGTCCCTTAATCGGGAACTTTACGAAGTTAAAAACGAAGCGGAGGCGGTTTGATGGCGAAATTAGAAGGCGTTAAAACTCTCGATATGGTGAACGGTGAAATTACGAAGGTTTCGTATGATGGCGTAGAGTATGTG
>NZ_JAFLRJ010001606.1 GCF_017315755.1 Streptomyces beijiangensis | reverse complement strand
ATCATGTACAGATGGTTTTTTTATGACATTCTTCCGGTCATTCTTTCAATTGGTGACACATGGCGCCGCTGCGATCCGGTCTTTTCCAGATGCGACAGCCCGTCCGCAAGCACATTTGCCATGCTCATGACAAGATTGAGCCTTGTATTTTGCAGGACAAAATACTCCATAAAACCGCTGACATTGACAATTCCGTTAATATGCACGTGGCCGACTTCCGGCAAACTTTTCTGAACGCCTGCTCCCGGCTTCAAAGGCCCTTTGCCGATTTTGAAATACCCCACGCTTTTGGTTCGTCCAA
>NZ_JAFLRJ010000170.1 GCF_017315755.1 Streptomyces beijiangensis | reverse complement strand
TGGGCGTCCCCGGCGCCGTCCCCGCCTGGCAGGAGGTCCTCAACACCGACCTGTCGCGCTACGGCGGCAGCGACGTCCGCAACCCCGACCCCCTGAAACCGGAGTCGGTCCCGCACGACGGCCGCCCGTCGAGCATCCAGCTCACCCTGCCGCCCCTGTCGACGATCTGGCTCAGGCCTGTGTGAACCCCCCGAGTCCGTCCGGCAGTTCACCGGTGTGCAGAACACCGAGCCGCTGGGTGGCACGGGTCAGGGCCACGTACAGGTCGCTCGCCGCGAACCGCGCGGGCTCGACGACGAGCACCGTGTCGAACTCCAGGCCCTTGGCCTGGCGCGGCGTGAGGAGGACGACGCGCCGGGTCAGGTCGGGAGCCCGGCCGTGCCCTGCGTCCGGGAGTCCGGTGAGCAGTGCGCCGTGCAGCTCCTCCGGGGCGATCACCACGAGGTGGCCCGACTCGGTGGCTGCCGCCGCGACCGCTTCGGCGACCGCGCGGGGCAGGTCGTCGGTGCGCCGCGCCCAGGGCCGTACACCTGTGGAACGGATCGAGCTCGGCGGCTCGAAGGACGGGTCCTCGCTCCTCAGGAACGCGGCCGCGACGTCCATGATCTCCACCGGCGTACGGTAGTTGACCCCGAGGCGGACATGCTCGTAGCGGTCCTCGACGTACGGCGCGAGGATCGTGTCCCACGCGCCGCAGCCACCCGGCTCGGCTGTCTGGGCCGGGTCGCCCACCAGTGTCATCGACCGGGTGGGGCAGCGCCGCATCAGCAGCCGCCATGCCATCGCGGAGAGCTCCTGCGCCTCGTCCACGATGATGTGGCCGAAGGCCCAGCTCCGGTCGGCGGCCGCGCGCTCGGCGGCGCTGCGGTGGTCGGCCTCCTCGTGGCGCTCGGCCATCCTTTCGGCGTCGATGATGTCGTGCGCGGCCAGCAGTTCGGACTCCTCGTCCTCGAACTCGTACGACTCCGAGCCGTGCGAGAGGTCGAGCACCCCCTGCGCGAAGTCGATCTGCTCCTGCCGTGCGGCCTCGGCGGCGGCCCGTGCCGCCGAGTCGTCGTCGCCGAGAAGCTCGGCCGCCTCGTCGAGAAGCGGAATGTCGGCGACGGTCCACTCGCCGCCCTTGCGCCGGATCGCTTCGATGTCGGTCTCGGGCAGGTGCACCGGGTCGGCGAGATAGTCCTCGAGAAGCTGCTCGGGGGTGAGGTGGGGCCACAACTCCTCGATGGCCGCGTGCACTTCCGAGCTGGCCGCGATGCCCTTGCCGAGCAGGGCGAGGTCGTCGGGGCCGAGGAAGTTCGGGCCGCCGTACGGATCGGCGCCGAGCCTGTCGCCCAGCTGGGTGGTCAGCAGGTCGATGATCCGGAACGCGAAGTGCGGGCGCGCGAGATTGTGCGGGAGCTTCGCGTCCCTGGCCTTGGACCGTGCCTCGTAGGCGATCGTCCAGTCCAGTACGAGCGCGCCGTCGTCGTGCGCGATCTCGATCGGCGCTCCGGGTTCGGGGGTGCGCTGCTGGTCCCGTACGAAGTCGGCGAGCACGTCGGCCATCTCCGGCCGGCCCTTGATCTCGGCGGCCTCCAGGGTGTCGGTGCCCGTCGCGACGACGCCCGGGAACAGCTCGCCGGGGGTCGCGAGGAGGACGCCCGTCTCGCCGAGCGAGGGCAGGACGTCGCCGATGTAGCCGAGGAAGGCCGGGTTCGGGCCGACGATCAGCACGGCGCGCCGGGCCAGCAGCTCCCGCTGGGCGTAGAGGAGGTACGCGGCCCGGTGCAGCGCCACCACGGTCTTGCCGGTGCCGGGCCCGCCCTCGACGACGAGCACGCCCTGGTGGGGTGCGCGGATGATGCGGTCCTGGTCGGCCTGGATCGTCTGCACGATGTCGTGCATGCGACCGGTGCGCGCGGAGTCGAGCGCGGCGAGCAGCACGGCGTCGGCGTCCGCGCCCTCGTAACCGGTGCGCTCGGCGTCCGTGAGGTCGAGGATCTCGTCGTGGAGCGCGGTGACCGTACGGCCGGATGTGGTGATGTGCCGGCGGCGGCGCAGCCCCATGGGCGCATGCCCGGTGGCGAGGTAGAAGGAGCGTGCGACGGGCGCGCGCCAGTCGACGACGAGCGGGGTGCGCTCCGCGTCGGACTCCCTGATTCCGATACGTCCGATGTGGTGGTGAATTCCGCCGACGAGGTCGATACGGCCGAAACAGAGACCGGATTCCACGGAATTCAGGGCGGCGAGCAGACCGGACCGCTCGGCGACGATCACATCCCTCTCCACGCGGGCCTGCTGCCCGCTGCCGACGGCCGCGAACGACCGCTCCACCCCCGCCTCGGCCTGCGCGCGGATCCCGTCCAGGCGCTCGTAGAGCCGTGAGACGTATTGCTGTTCATTCCGCAATTCCTCGGTTGACAATTCAGCTCCTGACGCGATACAGTGCACACATAAGACTTCTTCATGCCTTTCCCATGCGCAAGACATGAAGTGCCCAATATACGCGAAAGAATCCCCCGGACGTCAATTCGTCCGGGGGATTCTTTTGCCGTATGAGGTCAGCGCATGACCGGTGGCAGCGGCTTCTGTCTGACCGGCGACGTCAGCACGATCGAGGTCGTGGTCCGCCCCAGCGCCGACACCTCCTCCAGGATCTCCTCCAGATGCACCGTGTCGGCGACGGCGACCTTGACGATCCAGCAGTCCTCGCCGACCACGTGGTGCACCTCGGTGATCTCGGGACGCTCCATCAGCTCCAGCGTCCTGGGATGCTTGAGGTTGTACCCGCCGTGCGGATTGACCCGGATGAATGCCTCGATCCCGTAGCCGAGACGCCGGGGATCCACCCGCGCCCCGTATCCGGTGATCGCCCCACTCGTCTCCAGCCGGCGCAGCCGCTCGGTGACGGCGGCCGGGCTCAGCCGGACACGCCGGCCCAGCTCGCTCAGTTTGAGGCGGCCCTCGGTCTGGACGAGCTCCAGGAGCTGCCGGTCGACCGCGTCGAACCCTGATGAGGATTCGTTGGCGGCGGGCCGGGAACTCCGCGTTTCTTTCGGTACGGCGACGAGATCTCCCACGTTTCCCCCTTCAGTGCGCGGAGCGCCAACGTAACACTTGTACCCATGGACTCAAGGGGTGCAGAAATGCGAAACGTGCTGGTCATCGGGGGTACCCGCTACTTCGGGAAGCGACTTGTCGCGCTGCTGCTCGCGGCCGGGGACCGGGTGACGGTCCTCAACCGGGGCTCGTCCGCGCCGCCGTCCGGAGCGGAGCAGCTGGTCGCCGACCGCAATGACGAGGCATCGCTCGAAGCGGCTCTCGGCGACCGGACCTTCGACGTCGTGATCGACCAGGTCTGCTACACCCCGGTCCAGGCGGACATCGCCCGCCGGGTCTTCGCGGACCGCACGAGCCGCTATGTGATGACCTCGACGGTTGAGGTGTACGAGTACGAGGACTCCCCGGCCCCCGTCCCCGAGTCGGCGATCGACCCGCGCGAGACCGCGGTCGACCTCGAACTCCCCTGGGGCGACGCGGAATTCCTGGACGCGCACTACGGCGAGGGCAAGCGCCAGGCGGAGGCGGTCTTCGCGTCGGCATCCGGCTTCCCGTACACAGCGGTACGGGTGGCCCATGTCCTGGGCGGCGCCGACGACTTCACGGGCCGCGTCACGCACTACGCGGACCGCATCCGCACGGGCGAGGCGATCGCTGTCCCGCCCCTCAACCACCCGGCGACGTACATCAACGTGGACGAGATCGCCGCGTTCCTGTTCTGGGCGGCGGGCGAGGACTTCACCGGCCCGGTCAACGCCGCCTCGCACGGGCCGCTGACGACCCAGGACATCGTCGCCGCACTCGCTCCTGGCGCCCCGGTGACGTACCGGACCGTGGAGCTGGGCGAGACGTCCCCCTTCGCCTTCGCCCGCTCGTACGGCATGGCCACCACCCGCGCCACCCGCCTCGGCTTCACGTTCTCGCACACCGGGGACTGGCTGACGCGGGCTCTGGCGGAGACGGTCAACCGGCCTGCGACACAGGCGTCTTGACCTCGGCGCTTTCCGCTTTGGCCGCTGCCCGGCGCCGCCGGCCGGGCAGCAGTACGGCCACCAGGACCGTGCCCGCCCCCAGGATCACCGCGCCGATCAGGCTCGTGTGCGCGACCGCGTCAGAGAAGGCGCTGTCCACGGCCCGCACCAGCGCCTGCGCCTGCTGCGGGCCCGCCTGGGCGCCCACCTTCTGCGCGACGACAAGGCCTGCGCCCACCGAGTCCTGCGCCGCGCTCAGCGCGTCGGCGGGCAGTTTGCCGCCCACCGCGTCCGCGAGGTGCGAGGAGTACGAACCGGCCAGCACCGAGCCCAGGATCGCGATCCCCAGCGAGCCGCCCAGCTCCAGGGAGGTGTCGTTGACCGCGCCGCCGACGCCCAGTTCGGACTCGGGGAACGCGCCCATGATCGCGTCCGTGCAGGGCGAGAGCGCGAGGCCGATCGCCAGGCCGAGGATGACGAGCGGGGCGACGAAGACGGAGTACGTGGAGGAGGCGTCGACCTGCGTGAGCAGCGCCAGCGCGACCGTCCCGGCCACCATGCCCGCTGTGACGGTCACCTTCATGCCGAGCCGCGGGGTCAGCAGCCCGGTCAGCGCGGACCCGACGAAGACCGCGCCGGCCAGCGGCAGCATCCGTACCCCCGTCTCCAGGGGCGTGTAACCGAGCACGAACTGCAGATGCTGCGTGAGGTAGTAGAAGGCCCCGAAGACGGCCAGGAAGAAGAGGGCGACGGCGAGGTTCGATCCGGCGAACCCCCGGTCGAGGTAGCGCCGTACGTCCAGGACCGGCCGCGGGCAGCGCAGCTCCCAGACCACGAAGGCCACCAGGCCGACAGCCGCGACGGCCGCGGCGCCGAGCGCCTTCGCGTCCCAGCCGAAGTGCGGGCCCTGGATGATCATGTAGACGAGCGCACCGATCCATACGACGGACAGCAGCCCGCCCACGTAGTCGATCCGCCCGTGGTGATGGGCCTTCGACGGCGGTACGAGGACGAACGCACCGATGATCGCGAGCGCGGCGATCGGCACATTGATCAGGAACGTCGACGCCCACCCGTGGTTCTCCAGGAGCGCCCCCGCGACCAGCGGACCGGCCGCGATGGCGAGTCCTGCGGTCGCCGTCCAGAGCACGATCGCCTTGGCGCGCTCAGCGCGCGGGAAGGTGGCGGCGAGCAGCGAGAGCGTGGCCGGCATGATCATCGCCGCGCCGACGCCCATCACGGCACGTGCGGTGATGACCCCCGCCGAACTCCCGACGAGGGAGCCCGCGACCGCGCCTCCGCCGAAGACGACAAGCCCAAGCACCAGCGCGCCCCGCCGGCTGTACTTGTCGCCGATCGCGCCGAGCAGCAGCATCAGCGCGGCGTACGGAACCGTGTATCCGTCGATCACCCACTGCAGGTCCGAGCTGGTCAGCCCCAGGTCCTTGGTCATGTCCGGAGCCGCGACCGTCAGGGCGGTGTTCGCCATGACGATGATCAGCAGGCTCAGGCAGAGCACTCCCAGCGCCCACCAGCGCCGCGCGTAGGGCCGTTCCATCTCGTCCACCGGTTGCTTCGCCCACAGCGTCACCGCTGCCCACCTCCCATTGACTTGCACACTGCTGTGCAATTACACACTGGTGTGCAAGTTACGCCGATGCACGCCGGTGTGCAAAATGACCAGCACAAAAGGGGACCCGTGCAAAATGGACCTGTGACCTCCGTACGCGCAGACGCCAACCGCCGCCGCATCCTGGACGTGGCGCTCACCGAGCTGCTGCACGACGCGGACGCCTCCATGGACCAGATCGCCCGCGCCGCCGGCGTGGTCCGCCGCACGGTCTACGGCCACTTCCCCAGCCGCGAGGCCCTGATCGCGGCCCTGGTCGACAACGCGGCCGAAGCGGTGACCGACGCCCACACCACGGCGACGGCAGGCATCGACGACCCCGCCGAGGCCCTGACCCGTGCCACCCTCGCGGCCTGGAAGATCGCCGACCGCTACCGCCTGCTGGTCGCACTCGCCCAGCGCAGCGTCACGGTGGAGGGCATCAAGCAACGGCTGACGCCGGTACGCAAGGAGTGCACCGACCTCCTCCAACGCGGCCTGGACGAGGGCGTGTTCACCTCACCCCTGCCGGCCGCGGCCATCGCGTACGTCCATGAGCAGTCGCTCTTCGCCCTGATGGAGGCGGTGAACGACGGCGCCCTCCCGGCGGAGGAAGCGGCAGCGGCAGCCGCCCACACGGCGCTCACCACGGCGGGCGTCCCCGCGGCCAGGGCCGCATCGGTCATCGCCGGGGCGCTGGGCGCCGACACACCGTAGAGCCGTAGAGCCGTAGAGCCGTAGAGCCGTAGAGCCGTAAAAAAGGTGTGGGCTCCGTCGCGCCCACGGTGGCAAGGTGTCCGCGTGCCGATCGACGCGACCTTCCTCCCCGGACTCGAACTCTCCCGCGCCCTCTACGAGGAGGCCGTACGTCCGCTCCTCGCCGCCGCCTGCCCCCGGCTCCCGCACAGCGCGGCGCGCATCGGCTCCGGCTCCGAGGTGCTCGGCTTCGACACCGCACGCTCGGCCGACCACGACTGGGGCCCGCAGCTGCAGCTCTTCCTCCCCGCGGACGCGGTGGCCGCGCAGGGCGACGCGATCCACCGGCTGCTGGCCGAGCGGATGCCGGACGCGGTGCGCGGCTGGCCCACCAGGTACCGGGAGAGCGGCGACCCGGGCGACCCCGTGGGCCATCTCGACTTCACCGGAGAGCCGCTCAGCCACCGGGTGCACCCCGTGGACCCGGCGGCCTGGTTCCGCGAACGGCTCGGCGTCGATCCGACGGCCGGCGAGCTGTCCGTACGGAACTGGCTGGCCGTCCCGCAGCAGGCGCTGGCCGAGGTCACCGGCGGCGCGGTCTTCCACGACGGGCTAGGCGTCCTCGGCCCGGTGCGCGAGCGCCTGGCCTGGTACCCGGACCAGGTCTGGCGCCATCTCCTCGGCTGCCAGTGGCAGAAGCTCTCGCAGGAGGAGGCGTTCGTCGGGCGTACGGCGGAGGTGGGCGACGACCTGGGCTCGGCGGTGGCCGCGGCCCGCCAGGTACGCGAACTGATGCGGCTCGCGCTGCTGCAGGCGCGCCGGTACGCGCCGTACACCAAGTGGCTGGGCAGCGCCTTCGCACGCGACGTACCGGATGCGGCGCGGCTCGGCGCAACGCTGCGCGGGGTGCTCGCGGCGACGACGTACGCCGACCGGGAGAACGAACTCTGCGCCGCGTACGAGGAGTTGGCGCGCCGCCAGAACGCCCTGGGCCTGACGGCCGGCCCCGTAGACCCGACCCGGCGCCCCTACCGCTCCCGCCCCTTCCAGGTCATCCGCGCGGACCGCTTCGCGGACGCCCTGCTGGCGACGGTCGACGACCCGGAGCTCAAGGCGCTGCCGCCCACCGGATCCGTGGACCAGTGGGCGGACAGCACGGACTTCCTGGGCCGGGTGGCTACCAGCGCACCTGGAAGTTGACGAACTGCTGGAGTCCGGCACTGGACGCCTTCTGCCGGCGGTCCTCACCCGCGGCCTCACGGGCGGCGCAGGCCGACGCGTTGTGCCTGAAACCGTCGGGCTGCATGAAGAACAGCTCCCCACTGCCCGGCACGATCGCCAGCCCGCCGAACGCGTCGTCCCCGGCGAACCACACACCGGACTTGGCCCCCTCCGGCCAGCTGCCGCTGTTCGGCCTCATGAACTTCCCGCGCATCAACGGCGAACCGCCCGCGCCCTTCCCGCCCATACGGAGCTGCCTGGCCGTACCCGTGGCCCCCGCGAAGACCTGCTCCGCCGGGGTGCGGAAGACGAGGGGATACGTACGCAGCACGCGGCGGACCCTGAATGCCCAGTTCAGCTCAGGGATCCAGAACTGCCCGGCATAGGCAATCATGAGGAGCCCCACGATGCCCACAGGGATCAGATACCCCTTGTGACCCAGCACCACCACGGCGATAAGCAACACGCCTCCCACCAGATACTTCAAGAACCCTTTCAGCGCATAAACGAATTGATGCCGCGCCGCACCCCGGTAGTCCGTGCCGTCCGTGGCATAGGCGGCCTGTCGCGTGCTCTGCGTACCGGTCATCCGAAATCGCTCCTCATTGCTTCTGCCGTCGGCCCGTCCGCAGCGGGCGTGAAGTCGCCGCCCCCACCGGCCAGTTCGGGGTCGGTGAAGGACAGGGTGCGGGCAACACCCAGCAGAATCCCGCGGTAGTCGTCGGCCAGCCGCACAGAACAGGTCACCAGCTGCACCGCGACCACCGACGACGTCCGGGTATCGGGTACGGCCACCAGTCCCTGCCAGACGGGCTCGTCCTCGCCGCTGGGCGCCATCGCGTTCCGTACGACTTCGCTCAGGAAGCCGGTGCCTGCGGGCAGTTCCACCGGGCGTACGCCGTCGTCACCCCCCTCGGCGAGCATCGCCGCGAGGACCGCCTTGGGGTTCGTCCCCGGCATCGCGACGGTCGAGACGACCAGTGCCGAGAGGGTCAGGCCCCCGTCGCCGTCCGGGTGCATGCCCAGCGCGCAGCCCTGGACCTGCTGCTTGTCGAACATCGCCACCACGCCGGCGTACATCCGGAAGACCTCGTCGGCCTGGGTCCGCTGCTCCTCCGGGAGCTGGAGGATCTGCCGGGCAGTCTCGGCGAGCCCCTCGGCGGTGGGCCGGATGTCCAACTGCCGGTAGCCGTGCGGCAGTCCATACCAGAAGGCCGGCCGCTCGGGCGCCTGCGCCCCGCTGGAGAAATCGAGTGCTGTCACAGCCGGACACCCCTGATCAGTTCACCGATGTCGGTCACCACGTCGGACACCGCGCCGATCCCGCCCTTCGCGGCGGCTGCCGCCTTGGTCGCCTCGGTCGAGTCGTGGCCAGGACCGCCGTCGGGCAGCACACCCATGGTCTCCAGTGACGACCCGACGTTTGCGACCACATTGACGCCGTTGGTCGCGAAGTCCCAAGCTTTGCCGACTCCGGAGCTGGTAGCCGCGTCAAGCACCTTGTACGAGAAGGCGGGTACGACCTCGCTCGTGAACGCACTCGCCTTCGCCCCCACCGAGAGCGCCTCCCCGCCCTCGCGAGCCACGGCAGCGGCCAGCCCGGCTTCACTGCCCGCCCTGGCCAGTGCACCGACCCCGGGCAGCATGCCCAGCGTGTCGCCGCCGACGGACGCCCATGCGGTCAGCCCTTCCTTCCAGCCGTGTTCACCCCACAACGAGTCCCTGAAGTCCTCATTCGCCAGGTTCTTCCCCATGGAGGCCGCGCTCGCGACGACCGCGATCCCCGCGAACAGCGGCGCCAGCGGCGTCGGAAAGAGCGCCAGCAGACCCGCGATGGCACCGATCGTCCCCGCGTGGTCGAGCAGGAACTGCCCGGCCGCCTTGAGCCCGTCCCCGATGGCGCTGAGCGTCTTGGAGAACCACCCCGGCTCCTTGGGCGCCAGCTTGTCGTCGGCCTCGTCGAGCTTGCCCGCGATGATCCCGGCCCGGTCCCCGTGCTGGGTCTCCAGGGTGCGGGCCTTGGTGATCACGTCGTTGTACGCCGTGTTGGCGTTGGTGAGGTGCGTGGCCGCATCGCCCAGCGACTTCTCGGCCGCCCGCAGCCGCGCCGTCGCGGCGTCCGCCTCCTCCTGGCTCGGGTACTGCTTCCCGCCCAGCTGAAGGTCCGGGTTACGGCCCGCCTCGTCGTGCTGCACCTTGGCGTTGTCGGCGGCGGTCTTCTTCTCGCCCGCCTCGCCGTCGTACTTCTGCGCGAGATCCCGGTGCGAGGTGAGGTCCCCGTGCCACGTGCCCAGCCAGGTCGAGGCCTTCTCCAGGGACTGGGCCGCGTTCTTCATGTACGTGGGGAGTTCGCCGTCGAGCGCGTCACGGAAGGCGTTCGCCGCCTCCCCCTCCCAGTGGCTGCTCTCGCCGAGGAGCTTCTCGATCTGCGCGTGCGAACTGCTCAGCGCGCTCGCTGCGGCCTGCACCTTCTGCTGCAGGGCGGAGACTTCGTTGGGCATTCCCGTGACGGGGTTCCAGCCGAGGTTCGGATACGGATTGGCGGCCATCAGCCCTGCCCGCCCCCGCTCGAGTCGATGGTGTTAGCCATCTTGGTGAGGGCGGCCGCCAGATTCTTCTCGAACTCCTCGTAGCTCAGCTTGTTGGACTTCACGCCCTCGCTGATCGCCCCGATCATCTCGCTGAGCTGCTCGGACCCGTACTTCCACTTCTGCTGGAAGGTGTCGCACGCCTCGTCGAGCCGCGGGGTACCTATTTGGTCGGCACGGACATGGGAGAGCGCTTTGCGCGCTTCGTCCAAATCTGTCAGTGATTGCTTCAATGTGTCGATGAACCTGCCCAATTGGTCCGTATCGACCTTGAATTGGTCACCCATGAACAGCCCGCCCTTTCCCCGTACGCATTCCAAGAGATGTTAATGCACACGCAAATCGCGCAACTGAGACGATGGCACCGTGAACACCTCGGCCGGATACGTACTCTTCGATGTCGACGGCACCCTGATCGACGCCCTCGACAACCAGCGCCGCGTCTGGGCAGCCTGGGCGGCACGCCACCACCTCGACCCCGCCGAGGTGTACCGGGTGGCGCTGCGCACCAGACCCTCGGAGACGTTCGCCGCCGTGGCGCCCGCGCTCGACCCCGCCCA
This sequence comes from Streptomyces beijiangensis, assembly GCF_017315755.1. Classification (GTDB taxonomy): domain Bacteria; phylum Actinomycetota; class Actinomycetes; order Streptomycetales; family Streptomycetaceae; genus Streptomyces; species Streptomyces beijiangensis. The sequence goes on along the minus strand of NZ_JAFLRJ010000170.1, from coordinate 23,391 downwards.
GTGCCTCGCCGAGTTCCATGCCCTGGAGGACGAGGACGTCCGCTCCGGTATGTACTCCGCCTTCGATGGCGCCGCCCCGCTCCTGCGCGGCCTGCCCGCCGGATCCTGGGCCCTGGTCACCTCCAACTACGAGCACCGCGTCCGCGGCCGCTTCTCCCGTACGGGACTCCCCCTGCCCGAGGTGATCGTGGACGCCGCCGGGGTGAGCGAGGGGAAGCCGTCGCCGGTGCCGTACCTGCTGGCCGCCGAGCGACTGGGGGCCGCACCCGGGAACTGCCTCGTCGTCGAGGACGCGCCTTCGGGGGTGGAGGCGGGGCTCCGGGCCGGCATGACCGTGTGGGGCGTGAACACGCCGCTCCCGGTCGAGGGCGTGCACCGGCACTTCGCATCGCTGCGGGAGGCGGCGCCCTCGATCCTCGCGTATGCAACCGCGCAGTCAATCGTCAACTAAGGGTTGACGGTCCAGCGACCGTCAACCTAAGGTTGACGCATGGCGAATCCAGTCCGTCCGACGCCCCCCGTCCGCCTCGACGACCTGATCGAGGCCATCAAAAAGGTCCACCCCGACGCCCTCGACCAGCTCTCCGACGCCGTCATCGCCGCCGATCACCTCGGCGACGTCGCCGACCACCTCATCGGCCACTTCGTGGACCAGGCCCGCCGCTCCGGCGCCTCCTGGACCGACATCGGCAGGAGCATGGGGGTCACCAAACAGGCCGCCCAGAAGCGTTTCGTGCCGAAGGACCTCAAGGACCCGGCCGCCGCCGCCCTCGACCCCAGCGCGGGCTTCGGCCGGTTCACTCCGCGCGCCCGCAACGTCGTCATGGCCGCGCACAACGAGGCCAAGGCGGCCGGCCAGGCCGAGATGGTCCCCGCGCATCTCGTCCTCGGGCTGCTGATCGAGCCCGAGGGCCTCGCGGCGGTCGCGATCCGCGCGCAGGGGGTGCAGCTCGACGCCGTACGGGAGGCTGCGAGCGCCCAGCTGCCGCCCGCGGTCGAGGAGGTGCCCGAGCTCATTCCGTACGACGCGTCCGCGAAGAAGGCCCTGGAGCTCACCTTCCGGGAGGCCCTGCGCCTGGGGCACAACTACATCGGGACCGAGCACATCCTGCTCGCCCTGCTGGAGCTGGAGGACGGCACGGGTCCGCTGTCCGGACTCGGCATCGAGAAGAGCGCGATCGAGGCGCACCTCGTGGAGCTCCTCGCGCAGTTCCAGGGCTGAGCCCCCGACGCAGGAAACGACGCACGGGCGGTACGGGAGGATCCTCCCGTACCGCCCGTCGCGCAATGCGACCACCCAAGCCGTCAGGCCCGCTCCTCCGCCAACTCCTTGTCACCGGGCCGCTGTTCGGGCACCACCGGCACATCGTCCGTCAGCATCTTCTCGTCGAACGGCCGCCGGCCCGCCAGGACCTCCTCGACCTGTTCCTTGTCGATCTCCTTGGTCCACGTCCCGACCAGCACCGTGGCCACCGCGTTCCCCGCGAAGTTCGTCATCGCGCGCGCCTCGCTCATGAAGCGGTCGATGCCCACGATCAGCCCGACCCCGTCGACCAGTTCAGGACGGTGCGACTGGAGTCCGCCCGCCAGGGTCGCCAGGCCCGCGCCCGTCACGCCTGCCGCGCCCTTCGACGCGACGAACATGAACAGCAGCAGGGAGATCTGCTCGCCGCCGCTCATCGGCTTGTCCAGCGCGTTGGCCACGAAGATCGAGGCCATCGTCAGATAGATCATCGTGCCGTCGAGGTTGAACGAGTAGCCGGTCGGCACCGTGATCCCGGCCACCGGCCTGCTCACCCCCAGGTGTTCCATCTTCGCGATCAGTCGCGGCAGCGCCGACTCCGACGACGAGGTGGAGAGGATCAGCAGGAACTCACGGCCCAGATACTTCAGCAGCCGGAAGATGTTGATCCCCGTGAACAGCTTCAACAGCGCGCCCAGCACCACGAAGACGAACAGCGCACAGGTGATGTAGAAGCCGACCATGATCACGGCGAGCGCCTTCAGCGCATCGACGCCGGTCTCACCGACCACCGCCGCCATCGCCCCGAAGGCTCCCAGCGGTGCCGCCCACATGATCATGGAGAGGATGCGGAAGACCAGCCGCTGGATGTGCTCGACGCCCTTGAGCACGGGCGCGCCCACCGGCCCCAGCGCCTGCAGCGCGAACCCCGCGAGGAGCGCGATCAGCAGGGTCTGCAGCACCTGGCCCTCGGTGAAGGCGGAGACCATCGTGGTCGGGATGATCCCGAGCAGGAATTCCACGGTCGACTCGCTCGCGCCCGCGGCCTGCTTGGCCCCCGCACTCCGCGCCGCCTCCGTCAGATGCAGCCCGGCCCCCGGCTCCAGCAGATTGCCGACCAGCAGACCGATCGCGAGGGCCACCACCGACATGATCATGAAGTAGCCGAGCGCGAGCCCGCCCACGGCCCCGACCTTCGCCGCCTTGCGAACCGATCCGACGCCCAGCACGATCGTGCAGAAGATGATCGGCGAGATCATCATCTTGATCAGGTTCACGAACCCGGTGCCGATCGGCTTGAGTTCGACGGCCACCCCGGGGGCGGCGAACCCCACGATGATGCCGAGCACGACCGCGCCGATCACGGCCAGATACAGATAGTGCGTCCGGTCCCGCCTGGTGGGGGCCACGTTGCCCTCCCTCTCGTCTGCTGCTCCACGTCCCGATGGATCCCCGCGACTATCCACCGGGCTGTGACCCCCGTCACCCTTCCGTGCATTACGTTCACCGCTTTTCCGCCAGGCACACTGCTCGCATGCGTATATCCGCCCCCCGACCCCGCTCCCTGGCAGGCCAGCTCTTCGCGATGCAGGTCGTGCTGGTCGCGGTGATCGTCGCGGGCTGCGCACTGTTCAGTTACGTCACCGACAACCGCCAGGCCCAGGACGCCGCCCGCCGCCAGGCCACCGCCGCCGCCCGTGCGGTCGCGCTGTCACCGTCCGTACGGGAGGCGATCCGCGGCCCGGACCCCACTGCCGTCCTCCAGCCGTACGCCGAGCAGGTCCGCACCTCCACCGGCGTCACCTTCGTCACGATCATGGACCGGAACGGCATCCGCTGGTCCCACCCCGACCCGACGGAGATCGGCGCCCGCTATCTCGGCCACATCGCCCCCGCCCTGCGGGGCGAGACGTACGCCGAGACCTACACCGGCACGCTCGGCGCGTCCGTCCGCGTCGTCACCCCGGTCCGCGACGGCACCGGCATCACCGGCCTGGTCAGCGCCGGCATCACCGTCGACCGGATCGACGCGCAGATCCAGCAGCAGGTGGGCGTGCTGCTCTGGTTCGCGGGCGGGGCGCTCGCCCTCGGCGGTCTCGGTACGTACGTCATCAACGCCCGCCTGCGCCGCCACACCCACGGCATGAACGCCGCCGAGCTCAGCCGCATGCACGACTACCACCAGGCCGCGCTGCACGCCGTCCGCGAGGGCCTCCTCATGCTCGACAGCCGGCGCAGGATCGCCCTCATCAACGACGGCGGACGCGAGCTGCTCGGCCTCGGCGCGGACGCGGTCGGCCGCAGCGCCGCCTCCCTCGGGCTGCCCGCGCCGCTCACCGGCGCGCTGCTCGCCACCGAGCCGCGCGTCGACGAGGTGCACCTCACCGCGGACCGGGTGGTGGTCGTCAATACGCGCCCGGTCCGCGGCGGCGAACAGCACGGCACCGTCGTCACCCTCCGCGACCACACCGAACTCCAGGCGCTCAGCGGCGAGTTGGACTCCGAACGCGACTTCACGCAGGCGCTCCGCGCCCAGGCCCACGAGGCCGCCAACCGCCTCCACACGGTCGTCTCGCTGATCGAACTCGACCGCACCGAAGAGGCGGTCGAGTTCGCCACGGCCGAGCTCGAACTCGCCCAGACGCTCACCGACCGTGTCGTGGGCGCGGTCGCCGAACCCGTCCTCGCCGCCCTCCTCCTCGGCAAGGCGGCCCAGGCCAACGAGCGCGGCGTGGAGCTCGTCCTGGCGGAGGAGAGCGAGATCGAGGAGGGGCTGCTGCCGCCGCGCGACCTCGTCACCCTTCTCGGCAACCTCATCGACAACGCGCTGGACTCGGCCCAGGGCAGCGAGGGCGCCCGCGTCACGGTCTCGGTGCGTACGGCCGACGGCGAACTCCTGCTGCGGGTCGCGGACACAGGACCCGGCGTGCCGGACGGGGACGCCGCCGACGTCTTCCGGCTCGGCTGGTCGACGAAGAGCGAGGGCCGGGGTCTGGGTCTCGCCCTCGTACGCCAGACCGCGCATCGCAACGGCGGCCAAGTGACAGTCAGCGGGAGCGAGTTCACGGTGTCGCTCCCCCTCCCGGAAGAGGTACGCCGTCCATGAGCACGCCCATGAGCACGCCCGTCCGCGTCCTCGTCGTCGAGGACGACCCCGTCGCCGCCGACGCCCACACCCTCTACGTCAACCGGGTCCCCGGCTTCACCACCGTCGCCACCACCCACTCGCGCGCCGAGGCCGTCCGCGCCCTGGACCGCGCCACCGCCGACGGCGCCCCCGTCGACCTGCTCCTCCTCGACCTGCACCTGCCCGACGGCCACGGCCTGCACCTGGTCCGCTCGCTGCGCGCCGCCGGCCACTCGGTGGATGTCATCGCGGTCACCTCGGCCCGTGACCTGGCCGTGGTCCGCGAGGGGGTCTCACTCGGTGTCGTCCAGTACGTACTGAAGCCCTTCACCTTCCCCACCCTGCGCGACCGGCTCGTCCGCTACGCCGAGTTCCGCGCCGCGTCCGCGGCCGGCGAGGCCAGCGGCCAGGACGAGGTCGACCGCGCGCTGGCCACCCTGCGCGCACCCCAACCCGCCGTCCTGCCCAAGGGGTTGAGCTCCCCCACCCTGGACGCGGTGATCGGGACGCTGCGCCGGAGCCCCACCGGCACCACCGCCACCGAAGCCGCCGCCACCATCGGCATCTCCCGGATCACCGCCCGCCGTTACCTGGAGCACCTGGTCGACACGGGCCGGGCGGGACGTGCGCCGCAGTACGGACAGATCGGGCGTCCCGAGCTCCAGTACCGCTGGATCAGCGGTCCGTAGCGCAACCGATAACAACGTTGTCATGCACGGGGATTGACCTTGATTTGAAGGCCGCCTTAGGTTCACCGGGCAGCCCACCCAGGCTTTTCGCCAGAGGAGGTCGTGCCCGTGCGCCCCACCGCTCCACTGATCCTCGCCGCCGCAGCCACTGTCCTTGCCGCCGGTTCGCTCACCGCCTGCAGCAGTGGTTCCGGTTCCAGCCCCGACACCGTGAAGATCGCCTACCAGCGCTCCACCAACAACAAAGTGCTGGTCATGGACAACTACCTGGAGGCGGTGAAGAAGGACTTCGAGAAGGCCAACCCCGGCAAGAAGGTCAAGCTGATCCCGATCCAGGCCGACGAGAACGCGTACTACACCAAGATCCAGCAGATGATGCGCTCGTCGAAGACCGCACCCGATCTGGTCTACGAGGACACGTTCCTGATCAACTCCGACATCAAGAGCGGATACCTCGCACCGATCGACAAGTACCTTGCCAAATGGCCGAGTTGGGACCAGTTCCTGCCCACCGCCAAGACCGCGGCGAAGGCGCAGGACGGCAAGACGTACGGGGTGCCTGACGGCACCGACACCCGGGGCATCTGGTTCAACAAGGAGATCTTCAAGAAGGCGGGTCTGCCCGTCGACTGGCAGCCCAAGTCCTGGGCGGAGATCCTCGACGCGGCCCGCACGATCAAGCAGAAGGTGCCCGGCACGATCCCGCTCAACATCTACACCGGCAAGGGTCCTGGCGAGGCCGCGGTGATGCAGGGCTTCGAGATGCTGCTGTACGGAACCGGGACCGACCCCCTCTACGACACCGCGTCCCGCAAGTGGGTCGCGGGCAGCAAGGGCTTCAAGGACTCGCTCGGATTCGTCAACACGGTCTTCTCCGAGAAGCTCGGCCCGCAGCAGTCCGACGCCCTGGACCCGAACGTCGGCACCCAGGTCCAGACGGACTGGCTCCCCAACGGCAAGCTGGCCATCGACATCGACGGCTCCTGGATGGGCAACCAGTGGCTGCCCACGGGCGGCAAGCCCTGGCCCGAATGGTCGACGGTGCTCGGCCAGACCGCGATGCCGACCCAGAACGGCCAGGCGCCGGGCAAGGTCTCGATGTCGGGCGGCTGGATCTACTCCATCCCCGCCAAGTCCAAGAACCAGGACCTGGCCTGGAAGATGATCGAGCAGCTGCAGACCAAAGAGAACGCGGTGAAGTGGACGGTCCAGGGCGCGCAGATCGCGGTGCGCAAGGACGTCGCCGCGGACCCGGGCTACCTCAAGTCCAGCCCCGGCGTGGACTTCTTCACGGGCCTGGTCCAGTACACCCACTACCGCCCCGCTCTCCCCGTCTATCCGCAGATCTCCACGGCGATCGGCGAGGCGATGGAGGCCGTGACCACGGGCGACGCGAAACCTGACGGCGCGGCGAAGACGTACGACGACGCACTGAAGACGATCGCCGGCGACGCAGTCGTCAACAAGGGCTGAGGCGCGGATGCCGCACCCTGCGCGCCCTCCGGCCGGGCGCCCCGCCCCACCCACCCGAGGTGAAGCCTCTTGAGCACTCTGCGCAGGGGCGGCCGGCTCGGCTGGCTGCCCCTGGCCCCGGCCGTCGTCCTGCTCCTCGTCTTCCTGGCCGGCCCCATCGCGTACTGCGTGTACATCGCCTTCACCAACATGCAGCTGACGGGCTCCTCGTCGACGGACTTCGTCGGGTTCGCCAACTTCCGCCGCGCCTTCGCCGACCCGGTCTTCCGCAACGCGGTCTGGCTGACGCTCGTCTTCACGGTCATCTCCTCCCTCATCGGCCAGAACTCCCTGGGCCTGCTCCTCGCGACCCTGATGCGCCGCGCGTCCAAGCCCGTCCGCTCCCTGACCGGCGCCTTCGTGATCGCCGCCTGGGTGCTGCCGGAGATCGTCGCGGCCTTCCTCCTGTACGCCTTCTTCCGCCGCGAGGGCACCCTCAACGCCATCCTGGACTGGCTCCATCTCCCGTCCCAGAACTGGCTCTACACCCTCCCGATCGTCGCCGTCTCCTTCGCGAACGTCTGGCGCGGCACGGCCTTCTCGATGCTGATCTACTCGGCGGCCCTCGCGGAGATCCCGCAGGACATCACCGAAGCGGCAGAGATGGACGGCGCGAGCGGGCTGCGCCGCTTCTGGCACATCACGCTCCCGATGATCCGCCGATCGATCGCCACCAACCTGATGCTCAACACCCTCCAGACCCTCTCGGTCTTCGGTCTGATCTGGGCGATGACCCGGGGCGGCCCGGGAAACCGGAGCGAGACGCTCCCGGTCTTCATGTACGACCAGGCGTTCAACAAGTCCCTGATCGGCTACGGAACGGCGGTCGCGCTTCTCCTCCTGCTGATCAGCTCGCTCTTCTCCGTGGTCTACCTACGCCTGCTGAAGACGGAGGTCTGAGAGACGATGCCCCGCGCCCCGCGCAACCGTCACACCACCGAACGCCTCGCCACCGACGTGGCCCTGCTCGTCCTCGCCGCGGCCTTCGCACTCCCGCTGATCTGGCTGGTCCTGTCCTCGGTCGACCCGGTGGCGGGCCTGCGCGTCCACCTCCCCGAGTCCCCCACGCTCGACAACTTCTCCGGGGTCCTGACGGAGGAGATCACCTTCCGCCCGATGCTCAACAGCCTGATCCTCTGCGGCGGCGCGACGGCCCTCACGGTGGCGGCGTCGGCCCTCGCCGCGTACCCCCTCTCCCGCTACCGCTCCCGCTTCAACCGCCCCTTCCTCCTCACCGTCCTCTTCACCACCTGCCTCCCCATCACCGCGATCATGGTCCCGGTCTACGGCCTCTTCGTGCAGACCAACCTCATCGACACCACGTACGGCACCGCACTCTTCCTCTCCACCTCCCAACTCCCCTTCGGGATCTGGCTGATGAAGAACTTCATGGACGGCGTCCCGATGGTCCTGGAGGAGGCGGCGCGGACGGACGGCGCGACAGGCATGCAGACGCTGACCCGTATCGTGCTCCCCCTGATGGGCCCGGGGGTCACCGTCGTCACGATCTTCAGCTTCATCATGATGTGGGGGAACTTCTTCGTCCCCTTCATGCTCCTGCTGACCCCCGAACAGCTCCCGGCCTCGGTCTCGATCTTCAACTTCTTCGGCAACCGGACGGGTCAGGTGGCCTTCGGCGAGCTGGCGGCGTTCTCGATGATCTACTCGACGCCCGTGGTCCTGCTCTACGTGCTCATCGCACGCCGTCTGGGAAGCGGATTCGCACTCGGCGGCGCGGTGAAGGGCTGACCGCCCCGGCCGTACGTTCCTCCAAAGCCCGAACCCTGTCGGAACGCACCGTAGTCGCACCCCCACTCCCACCCCTACCGTGTGCCCGTGCACCACGAGAGCCCACCCTTCGACGCCCCCGCCGCGCGCCGCCTGCGCGAGGCGCTGGGCATGGCCCCCGGCCATGTCGCCTACGGCCTGCGCGCCCAGTACGGCCTCCAGGTCAACCCGGACACCGTGGCGGCCTGGGAGCGGGGTCTGCTCTTCCCGACCTCCCGCGAACTGACGGCGCTGGCAGGGGTGTTGTGGTGTTCGCTCGCCGATCTGCTGATCACCGCGACAACCCTGCGCGAACACCGGCTGGCGCAGGGGTACGCCCCCGACGACCTGGCCCGCCGGATCGGCATGGAGGTCTCCGCGTACCTCCGCATGGAGGACGCCTCCCGCTGGCGGGGCAACGAACGCCAGTCGGCGGCCCTGGCGGAGGCGCTCGCCCTGACGCCCGCCGCGTTCCTCACGGCGACCGGCCGCGACGAGGAGCTGGCAGACCTGCTGCGCAGCGCGGTGACGACGCGCTGGCAGGCGTACGTACGCCCGGCGGCCAAGCTCCTCGCCCTCCCGCGCCCGCATCTGGAGGACGTCCTGGAACAGCTCCACTCCGACTACCAGGCGCAGATGGTGTCGACGCTGAGCTGGGGCCGGACGTCGTCGACGGCGGGCGACGAGGGCCGGGCGTTTCTGGACGGGATCGTCCCGCGCTTCTGGGAACTGGCGCACGGCTAGGGCGTGTTCCGGGTCCGGATCATGGATGTGCGGTGGCGCAGCCGGGGCGGGTCCGGGCGGAGTAGGAGCGTGCGGCCGCCAGGAGAGCGAACCCCAGGCCGCCGAAGGCCAGTCCACCGAAGGCGGCCAGCCAGAGAGTTCCGGAGACGGTGGCGCCGAGATCCGCGTCGGGTTCGGGGGCCGGCAACGCTCCGAGGGCGGCGAGGGGAGCGTAAATCACCAGGAAGACCCCGTACACCGACAGGCCGAACGCGGTCAGCCACGCCGGGATCAGGGGCAGCAGACGCGGTACACGGCGCCCGGAGAGAACCAGCGTCCAGCGGGGAAACACCTGCCCCCACGGGTACATGAGTCCGGTCAGGAGTAAGAATCCGAGCCCCGCGGCCAGCACGGTGACATCGATGCCCACCTCGGCGAGCGCCTTCGCCGCCGCCGATCCGCCGGAATTCGACTCCTTCCACTTCGCGGCCGTGATGCCGAGCGCGTCACCGCCCAGCGTCCAGACGGTCTTCACGCCGGCCCACGGCAGCATCCCGCACATCAGCAGGTAGGCCGGCCTCCTGGTGCGCCGGGAGGCGGTCGTGGCACCGGGGTGGACGAGCGGGACGTCGTATCCGCCGGTGTGCCGCTGCCCGCAGCGGGGGCATGAGCCGGACTGCCGCCGGCGGTACGACAGGGCGACGAGGACGAGGGCTGCGGTGAGCGCCGTGCTCAGCAGCACATGGGCCAGGCCGGTGGCGCTCTCCAGACCGGAACCGGCCGCCAGGGTGACGAAGTAGGCGGGCAGGCCCGTCGTGCCCATCGCGAACACGGGGACGGTCAGGACGAGCGTGCCCCCCACCGCCATGCGGCCGGGCCGGTCCAGCTGTCGCCCGGTGGCCCGGCAGGCGACACAGGCTGCGATGGCCAGCGCGGCCAGGATCAGCTGGACGACCGGCGAGTAGGAGGTGTGCGGGGTAAAGGGGACCGTGATTCCCGTCGCGGCCCAGGAGACCTCGACCACGGCGTACACCGCGCCACAGATCACGCCGGCGGCAGGCGCCCACTCGGGCCACCGCCGCGACCACCCGGCCCAGCGGGATGCCGGGGCGAGACGCGCTGTCCCCTCATCTGCCTGCGTCGTTACGGGGACAGCCACCGTGACCTCCAGCTTCCGTGATCCTGACGATTCATGCTCTGCCAGGTCCATTTCCGGTCGCATCGGCCCCACGGACCATTGCCCTCCCCCGCGCGGGGGAGAAAGGCCCCTCGGTGGCCCGCACCCTTTCCGTCACTGATTCTCCGGGGGACAGCCGGGCACGGGCGGCTCCTCGACCACTGCTCCCCCGGGGTCCGGCAGTTCGACGGACCGGACGGTGTAACCGCGCCCGGACACATAGGAGTTGAAGGGGGCGGGAGCCGCGTTGTTCTGGGTGCACCGCGCATCGACGACACCCCAGGAGAAGCCCATCCGGTCGAATGCGTGCCCCCGGGGATCGGAGTAGACGCTGAACGACTTCCGGGCGCCCTTCGTGTCGGGCCCGTCGGTGATCGTGCCGGACACGACGGCGACGGGCCCGCCGGTCATCACGTAGTCGACCTTGACCGTTCCCCACCAACCCTCCTTACTGCCGGGGCTCTTGGGATGGAAGTACCGCACGGCCCCGTGCCCGAGATGGGTGAAGGACACCTTCCCGTCGACGACCCGGTAGGGCGCCCCGTACGCGTCGAAGATGAACCGCCGCATCGGGTTGTCAGGATCGGCGCCGAACCTCACCCAGGCGTCACCGCTGACGTGCGCCTCCTTCGGCCCGGGAGCCGCGCCGCCATCCTGCGGGCCGGCCGCCAGCGCGCTGCCGCCCGTCATCAGCAGCGCGCTGCCGGCCACGGCGAGTGCGGTGATCCTGCCGCGGAACTTCCGGACGTCGAGCATGGCCATCTCGGTCTCCTTCATGTGCACGAATGTGGGTGGTGGGTCCGGCGCTTCGGTGTGCCCCAAGCCTCCGCCGGAACCCCCCGCCGCCACCATCGGCCGATCGGGAGATCCCCGCTCCCTGTCCCGCCGCGCCTCTGCCGATCGGCAGAGGGAACCGTGCACACCGCCCGCATAGGCTCAACTCTGTGAGAATCACGGAGCGTTACGCCGCCACGATCGGCCCCGTCACGGCCGCCGCCGGAGCCCTGGTGGCGGCGGGCTCGTTCCTGACGGAGGGCGAGTCGTTGACGCTCGCCGTCTCCGTGGTCGTCCTGCTGGCCCTGCTCGCGGCCACGGTCCGCCACGCGCCGCGCCCGCTCGCGCCGACCCTCACCGCCGGAGCGGCCGTCACCCTGTGGACGCTGCCGCTCCTCCCGTCGGCCTCGCTGGTGGAGCGGGTCGGCCTGGCCGGCTTCTGGCTGATCCCGACGCTTGTCGCCACAGCCGTCGGCGGCTATCCGCGCCTGATGGAGGCCCGCAGGCACCGGGCCGTACGCGAGGCCCGCCATGCCCAGCAGCTGGAACTCGCCCACGACCTGCACGACTTCGTCGCCCACGACATCAGCGGAATAGTGGTCCAGGCACAGGCCGCCCGATACGTGGCCGCCGCCGACCCCGCCGCCGCGGTCGCGGCACTGGAGCGGATCGAGCGCGCGGGCCTGGCCGCCCTGGAGTCGATCGACCGTACGGTACGGATGCTGCACCCGGACCCGGACCCGGCCCACTCCCGCGACGCCCTGCCCGACCTGGCGGAACTGACCTCCCTGGTAACGGAGTTCAGTGCCACGGCCCCGGCCCGCACCCGTATCGACATAGCCCCCGGAGTGTCCGATTCCCTCTCGCGCGAGGCCGCCGCGACAGCCCACCGCATCGCGGCGGAGTCGCTGACCAACATCCGCCGCCACGCCCCGCAGGCCACCACGGTCGACGTCACCCTCGCGCACGCCCAGGACAGCGCCATGGTCGAGCTCCGCATCCGCAACGACGCGGGCGGCGCCCCACTCCCCCGGCGGGACCACGGCGGTCGCGGACTCCTCGCGCTCACCGAACGCGTCCGAGCAGCCGGAGGAACGCTCAAAGCCGGTCGCGATCAGGATGGTTGGCAGGTCACAGCCACCTTCCCCACGGCATCATGATCCGGTGACCACCCGCATCCTGATCGCCGACGACCAAGAGGACATACGCCACGGTTTCCGGCTCATCCTCGATTCCCAGCCCGACATGACGGTCGTAGGAGAGGCCGCCGACGGTTCGACCGCGGTCGATCTCGCCCGCGACCTCCGCCCCGACCTCGTCCTCACAGACATCCGGATGCCGCGTATGGACGGCCTGGAGGTGACGCGCCTGCTCGCGGGCCCCGAGGCCGAACACCCCACCCGGGTCGTGGTCGTCACCACCTTCGACCTGGACGAGTACGTGCACACGGCCCTGCGCAGCGGCGCCTGCGGATTCCTGCTGAAGCGCTCGGGCCCCGGACTGCTGATCGAGGGCGTACGGGCAGCCATGGCCGGGGACACCCTGATCAGCCCGCAGATCACGGTGCGCCTGCTCAGCCGGCTGGCCGACCGCCAGGACCGGATTCCGCCGGCCGACCCGCTCACCGCCCGCGAACGCGAGATCGCCCGCCTGGTGGCGCGCGGCCTGACCAACGCGGAGATCGGAACGGAACTCTTCATCTCACCGGGAACGGCAAAGACCCACATCGCCAACGTCCAGGCGAAACTGGCGGTGCGCAACAGGGTGGGGATCGCGGCCTGGGCCTGGGAGACGGGCCTGGCTTCACCCCGCCCATAACCGCGACGGGACAAGGCCGCCGCCGTCCCCGGCCAGGACTCGCGGCCTCGTCAGTCGTCAGCCGACCAGCAGGACGAGCTTCCCTCGCACGTGACCGTCCTCGCCGGCGCGGTGCGCCTCCGCGATGTCCGCGAGGGGGAAGGTCCCCGCGACCGGGAGCGAGAAGCGCCCGGCTTCGATCAGCTCGCCGATCTGGCCCAGTACGTGGAGCGCGCGGCCGGCGTCCCCACGGCTGAAGCGCACCCCGTGTTCCTGCGCGCCGGGGAAGTCGGCGACCGTCACGACGTGCTCCGGACCGTGCGCGAGCCCGATGAGCTCGGGCAGTACTCCGCTCCCTGCGACGTCGAGCGCCGTGTCGACACCGTCGGGCGCCAGCTCGCGGACCCGCTCGACGAGACCCTCGCCGTACGCGACGGGCTCGGCGCCCAGCGAGCGCAGATACGCGTGGTTCGCGGGACTGGCGGTGCCGATCACGCGCACGCCCCGCACCACGGCGAGCTGAACCGCGGCGCTGCCGACGCTCCCGGAGGCGCCGTTGACGAGGAGCGTGCTGCCGCTCACGACGCCGAGCTGGTCGAGTGCGCGCGTGGCCGTCTCGATGGCGGCCGGCAGAGCGGCGGCGCCGGGGAAGTCGAGCGAGGGCGGGACCGGCGCGTAGTGGGCCAGCACCGCCAACTCGGCCTGGGCCCCCTCCTCGGGGCAGAAGCCGAACACGCGATCACCGACAGCCACGTCCGTGACGCCCTCGCCGAGCTCGTCGACGACGCCCGCGGCCTCGTAACCCAGGGCCTGCGGGAGTTCCTCGTCCATGAGCCCCTGGCGCTTCTTCCAGTCGCTCGGGTTGACGCCGGCCGCGCGCACCACGATGCGTACCTGGCCGGGACCCGGGTGCGGATCGGGGAGATCCACGATCTCCAGGACCTCCGGGCCGCCGAACGTGCTGAAACGGGCTGCCTTCATGATTCGCTCCGGTGCGATCAGCTGTCCTGGTCGGTGCGCTCCGCGTCCTTCGCCGCATCCTTCGCCGCCTTCTCGGCGTGCAGCTCCTTGATACGGGCCGTCTCCTTGCGTACATCCACCTGAGTGGCTCGCTCCGCCTTCAGCCACTCCGGCGCCTCCGCCTTCAGCGCCTCGATCTGCTCCGTGGTGAGCGCGTCGGCGACTCCGCCGCGGGCCAGGCCCGAGATCGAGATGCCGAGCTTGGCCGCGACGACCGGGCGCGGGTGCGGACCGTTGGCGCGCAGGTCCGTCAGCCACTGGGGCGGGTCGGTCTGCAGCGTGCTCAGCTCGGTGCGCGAGACGACACCCTCCTGGAACTCGGCGGGGGTGGCCTCAAGGAACACACCCAGCTTCTTTGCCGCCGTGGCGGGCTTCATGGTCTGGGTGCTCTGGTGCGACGTCATGCCTCCAGGGTATCGAGCATGTGCACTACCGCCGACCACGGCCGGTAACCTGGCCGGGTGACAGGCTCGGAAGCATCTCCTCCCTCTCCCCCCTCGTTCCGGCTCGCGTACGTCCCCGGGGTGACCCCCACCAAGTGGGTGCGGATCTGGAAGGAGCGGCTGGCCGACGTCCCTCTGACCCTTTCCCAGGTGCCCCCCGCCGAGGTGCCGGGGCTGCTGCGGGAGCTCGGGGCGGACGCCGGTTTCGTACGGCTGCCGATCGACCGTACGGATCTGAGCGCGATCCCCCTGTACGCCGAGACGACCGTCGTCGTGATCGCCAAGGACCACGCGATCGCCGCCGTGGAAGAGGTCTCCGCGGAGGATCTGGCCGACGAGATCGTGCTGCACCCCCTCGACGACATCCTCGACTGGGACGGCGGGCGGCTGCCGGGGCAGCCCGCGAACGAGCGCCCGGCCACGACGGCCGACGCGATCGAGCTCGTGGCGGCGGGGGTGGGTGTGCTCCTCGTACCGCAGTCGCTCGCCCGTCTGCACCACCGCAAGGACCTCACATACCGGCCGGTGACCGGCGAGGGCATCCCCGAGTCGCGCATCGCGCTGGCGTGGCGGGAGGAGGAGACGACCGACCTGGTGGAGGAGTTCATCGGGATCGTGCGGGGCCGGACCGTCAACAGTTCGCGGGGCCGTGGAACGCCCCCCGAGCCGAAGACCAAGCGTGCCGAGAAGGCGAGGAAGCCCGCCCCCAAGAAGGCGGCGGGCCGGAACCCCCGGAGCGGGTCCGGCGGCCCCAAGGGCGCCAAGACCGCCAAGCGGGGCAAGCCCCGCCGGTAGTCGGGGCTGCCCGGTCGTGCAGGACTCGGGAAGGTCGGCGACCCGACTCGTGACCCAGGTCCCGCACAGCACGGGTCAGAAGACCGACTCGGCCTCGTACATCCGCTCATCAGGAACGGTCTTCAGCTCCGTCACCGCCTCCGCCAGCGGCACCATCGTGATGTCGGTCCCGCGCAGCGCGGTCATGTTCCCGAAGTCCTGGCGGTGCGCCGCCTCCACCGCGTGCCACCCGAAGCGCGTCGCGAGCACCCGGTCGTACGCCGTCGGGGTGCCGCCGCGCTGTACGTGGCCGAGGATGACGGGCCGCGCCTCCTTGCCGAGCCTGGTCTCCAGCTCTATGGCCAGCCGCGTCCCGATCCCGGTGAAGCGCTCATGGCCGAACTGGTCGACCAGGCCCTTCTCGTACGGCATCGAGCCCTCGGCCGGACGTGCGCCTTCAGCGACGCAGATCACCGCGAACTTCTTGCCCCGCGCGAACCGCTCCTCGACCATCTTGACCAGCGAGTCGACCTCGAAGGGCCGCTCGGGCAGGCAGATGCCGTGCGCGCCGCCCGCCATCCCCGACTCCAGCGCGATCCAGCCCGCGTGGCGGCCCATGACCTCGACGACCATCACCCGTTGGTGCGACTCGGCGGTCGTCTTCAGCCGGTCGATGGCCTCCGTCGCGACGCCCACGGCCGTGTCGAACCCGAAGGTGCGGTCCGTGCCCGAGATGTCGTTGTCGATGGTCTTCGGTACGCCGACCACCGGCATCCCCGCGTCGGAGAGCATCCGGGCCGCGGTGAGCGTGCCCTCGCCGCCGATCGGGATGAGGGCGTCGATGCCGTAGCGCTCCGTCAGCTCGCCGCAGTTCTCGGCGGCCTCGCGCAGCCGGTCGCGCTCCAGTCTGGCCGAGCCGAGGATCGTGCCGCCGCGGGCGAGGATGCCGCTCACGTTGTTGAGGTCGAGGGGGCGGTAGTGGCCGTCGAGCAGCCCCTTGAAGCCGTCCTCGAAGCCGATGACCTCGTCGCCGTGCCCGACCAGGGCCCGGTGCACGACCGACCGGATGACTGCGTTGAGGCCTGGGCAGTCGCCGCCTGCGGTGAGAACTCCGATGCGCATCGTGCTGTGTCTCCTGCTCCTGCTGGTACATGTGAGCCGTGTCCGATTGTTCCACGCATGTGCACGGCTCCGCGCTCCCAGCCGCGGCGCACAGGGCCTTGGGACCCTTGCGGGGGGCCGTAAGTCCCGCCGTTTCCCGGCGGGCGACGTAGTCACGCGCGGGGGTATTGTCAAGAGGGCATGACCACCCTAAACAGGGCATTTGCGCCGGATAGAGCCGGATGAAGCAGATAGAAGCGCCCGAACAGCCATATACGAGGACTACCAGGACGGAGAGCACGCGTGACGCGCAGCGTGTACGTGACCGGGATCGACCGGGGAGACGGCCGGCAGGTCATTGAGCTGGGAGTCATGGAGCTCCTCACCCGTCAGGTGGACCGGGTGGGCGTCTTCCGCCCGCTCGTGCACGACGGCCCCGACCGCCTCTTCGACCTGCTGCGCTCCCGCTACCGGCTGTCCCAGGCCCCGGCCACGGTCTACGGCCTGGACTACCACGAGGCCTCCACGATCCAGGCCGAGCAGGGCACGGACGAACTGGTCTCGCGCCTGGTGGACCGCTTCCACACGGTGGCACGCGAGTACGAGGTGGTGCTCGTCCTCGGTACGGACTTCGCCGGCACCCAGCTCCCCGACGAACTGGCGATCAACGCGCGTCTGGCGAACGAGTTCGGCGCGTCGGTGATCCCGGTGGTCGGCGGCAAGGGCCAGACCGCCGAGTCCGTACGGGCCGAGACGCGCAACGCCTACCGCGCGTACGAGGCCCTGGGCTGCGACGTCATCACCATGGTCGCCAACCGGGTCGCCCCCGAGCACCGCGACGAGATCGCCGAGCGCCTGGAGGCCCGCCTCCCGGTGCCCTGCGCGGTGCTCCCCGACGAGCCGGCCCTCTCCGCCCCGACCGTCGCCCAGATCAACCACGCACTCGGCGGAACGGTCCTGCTCGGCGACGAGGCGGGCCTGGCCCGTGACGCGCTGGACTTCGTCTTCGGCGGCGCGATGCTCCCGAACTTCCTCAACGCCCTGACCCCCGGCTGCCTGGTCGTCACCCCCGGCGACCGCGCCGACCTGGTCGTCGGCTCGCTCGCCGCGCACAGCGCGGGCACCCCGCCGATCGCGGGCGTCCTCCTGACGCTCGACGAGCGCCCCGGCGAGGCCATCCTCAAGCTCGCCGACCGCCTCGCCCCCGGCACCCCCGTCATAGCGGTCGCCGGCGGTTCCTTCCCCACCGCGGCCGAACTCTTCGCGCTGGAGGGGAAGCTGAACGCCGCGACCCCCCGCAAGGCGGAGACGGCGCTGGGCCTCTTCGAGCGGTACGTGGACACGGCCGACCTCCTCGGCCGCCTCGCGGTGGCCCGCAGCAGCCGCGTCACGCCGATGATGTTCGAGCACGAACTCCTGGAGACGGCCCGCGCGAACAAGCGCCGCGTCGTCCTCCCCGAGGGCACCGAGGACCGCGTCCTGCGCGCCGCCGACGTCCTGCTGCGCCGCGGCGTCTGCGACATCACGCTGCTCGGCGACATCGACGCCGTACGCAAGAAGGCCGCCGACCTGGGCATCGACCTGACCGCGGCGGACATCATCGACCCGCAGACCTCCGGGCTCCGCCAGCGCTTCGCCGAGGTCTACTCCCAGCTCCGCGCCCACAAGGGCGTCACGGTCGAGCTGGCGTACGACGTCGTCGCCGATGTCTCCTACTTCGGCACGCTGATGGTCCAGGAGGGCCTGGCCGACGGCATGGTCTCGGGCGCGGTGCACTCCACCGCTGCGACCATCCGCCCCGCCTTCGAGATCATCAAGACGAAGCCGGACGCACGGATCGTCAGCTCCGTCTTCTTCATGTGCCTGGCCGACAAGGTCCTCGTGTACGGGGACTGCGCGGTCAACCCGGACCCGAACGCGGAGCAGCTCGCGGACATCGCTGTCCAGGCGGCGGCCACCGCGGCCCAGTTCGGTGTCGACCCCCGGATCGCGATGCTCTCGTACTCCACCGGCACCTCGGGTTCCGGCGCGGACGTCGACAAGGTGCGCCAGGCAACGGAGATCGTGCGCGCGGCCCGTCCGGATCTTCTGATCGAGGGCCCGATCCAGTACGACGCGGCGGTCGAGCCCTCCGTCGCGGCCACCAAGATGCCGGAGTCGGAGGTCGCCGGCCAGGCCAGCGTGCTGATCTTCCCCGACCTCAACACCGGCAACAACACCTACAAGGCCGTGCAGCGCTCGGCCGGCGCGGTCGCGGTCGGCCCGGTCCTCCAGGGGCTGCGCAAGCCGGTCAACGACCTCTCGCGGGGCGCGCTCGTCCAGGACATCGTCAACACGGTCGCGATCACCGCGATCCAGGCCCAGGGCCAGGAGGCCACCGCATGACAGCCACCCGGATCCTTGTCCTCAACTCGGGCTCGTCGTCCGTCAAGTACCAGCTCATCGACATGGCGGACGGCTCGCGTCTGGCCACCGGTCTGGTCGAGCGGATCGGCGAGGAGACCTCGCGCGTCAAGCACGGCGACCGCGAGACTTCGGGCCCGATCCCCGACCACGAGGCGGCCCTGCGGGCAGTCGCGGAGGAGCTCGACACCGACGGTCTCGGTCTTGACTCCCCTGAACTCGCGGCGGTCGGCCACCGTGTCGTCCACGGCGGCCTCAGGTTCACGGCGCCCACCGTGGTCGACGACGAGGTGCTGGAGGAGATCGAGCGCCTGGTGCCGGTCGCCCCGCTGCACAACCCGGCGAACATCACCGGCATCCGTATCGCGCGGGCGCTGCGCCCCGACCTCCCCCAGGTCGCCGTCTTCGACACCGCGTTCCACACCACGATGCCGGAGTACGCGGCCCGCTACGCCATCGACGTGGAGACCGCCGACGCGCACCGCATCCGCCGTTACGGCTTCCACGGCACGTCGCACGCCTATGTGTCGCGCGAGACGGCGAAGCTGCTCGGAAAGACGCCGGAGGAGGTCAATGTCATCGTGCTGCACCTCGGCAACGGCGCCTCGGCCTCGGCGGTGCGCGGCGGAGTGTGCGTCGACACCTCGATGGGGCTGACTCCGCTGGAGGGCCTCGTGATGGGTACGCGGTCCGGGGACATCGACCCTGCCGTGGTCTTCCATCTCTCCCGGGTGGCCGGCATGTCCGTGGACGAGATCGACGAACTGCTCAACAAGAAGAGCGGAATGGTCGGCCTCTGCGGCGACAACGACATGCGCGAGGTGGTGCGCCGGGCGGTCGAGGGCGACGGGGCCGCCCAGCTCGCCTTCGGCGTCTACGTCCACCGCCTCAAGAAATACATCGGCGCTTACTCGGCCGTTCTCGGCCGGGTCGACGCGGTGGCCTTCACTGCGGGCGTCGGCGAGAACTCGGCGCCGGTGAGGGAAGCCGCGATCGGCGGACTTGAGGAGATGGGGTACGCGGTCGACGCCGATCTCAATTCCGTGCGATCCGACGAACCGCGCCTGATTTCACCGGATTACGCGCGAGTAGCCGTGGCCGTCGTTCCCACAGACGAAGAACTGGAAATTGCTCAGCAGGTTTACGCCCTGGTTCGTGCCTGATTCGTAACGCCGCATCCGGCTGACACCTGAGCACAACCCCGCCCATTTGTACTTTCCACCAGACGGAATATTCCGCAGCGAAACAAACCGATAGGATCCGCCTTATGCGCCGTTCCAAAATCGTCTGCACCCTGGGTCCCGCCGTCGACTCTCACGAGCAGCTCGTCTCGTTGATCGAGGCCGGCATGAGCGTGGCCCGCTTCAACTTCAGCCACGGTACCCACGAGGAGCACCAGGGCCGTTACGACCGCGTCCGCGCGGCCGCCACCGAGACGGGCCGTGCGGTGGGCGTGCTCGCCGACCTCCAGGGCCCCAAGATCCGTCTGGCGAAGTTCGCCGAGGGTCCCGTCGAGCTCGTCCGTGGCGACGAATTCACCATCACCGCCGAGGACGTCCCCGGCGACAAGTCGATCTGCGGCACGACCTACAAGGGTCTGCCCGGCGACGTCTCCAAGGGCGACCCGATCCTGATCAACGACGGCAACGTCGAGCTCAAGGTCGTCTCGGTCGAGGGCCCGCGGGTCAAGACGATCGTCATCGAGGGCGGTGTCATCTCCGACCACAAGGGCATCAACCTGCCCGGCGCGGCGGTGAACGTCCCCGCCCTGTCCGAGAAGGACATCGAGGACCTGCGGTTCGCGCTGAAGATGGGCTGCGACATGGTCGCCCTGTCCTTCGTGCGCGACGCCGACGACGTCAAGGACGTCCACAAGGTGATGGACGAGGAGGGCCGCAGGGTCCCCGTCATCGCCAAGGTCGAGAAGCCGCAGGCCGTCGCCAACATGGAGGGCGTCGTCATGGCGTTCGACGCCGTGATGGTGGCCCGTGGCGACCTGGCCGTCGAGTACCCCCTCGAAAAGGTCCCGATGGTGCAGAAGCGCCTCATCGAGCTCTGCCGCCGCAACGCCAAGCCGGTGATCGTCGCGACCCAGATGATGGAGTCGATGATCACCAACTCCCGCCCCACGCGCGCCGAGGCCTCGGATGTGGCCAACGCGATCCTGGACGGCGCGGACGCGGTCATGCTCTCCGCGGAGTCCTCGGTCGGTGCGTACCCGATCGAGACGGTCAAGACGATGTCCCGCATCGTCGAGGCGGCCGAGGAGGAGCTCCTCTCCAAGGGCCTGCAGCCGCTGGTCCCCGGCAAGAAGCCGCGCACCCAGGGCGGTTCGGTCGCCCGTGCGGCCTGCGAGATCGCGGACTTCCTGGACGCGAAGGCCCTGGTCGCCTTCACCGAGTCCGGTGACACCGCCCGCCGTCTTTCGCGCTACCGCACCTGCCAGCCGATCCTGGCCTTCACGACCTCCGAGTCCACCCGCAGTCAGCTCGCACTGAGCTGGGGCGTCGAGACGCACGTCGTCGGCCAGGTGGACTCCACGGACGCGATGGTCGACCTGGTCGACGGCGAACTGCTGAAGCTCCAGCGCTACAGCAACGGCGACACCATGATCATCACGGCCGGTTCGCCCCCCGGCGTCCCCGGCACCACGAACATGGTCCGGGTGCACCACCTGGGCGGCGAGAGCGCCTAGTCACGCGCCGGTACGTCAGCAGCAACGCCGGTGGGCGGCACCCCAGTTGTCACGGGGTGCCGCCCACCGGCACATCTCAGACCGGCTGCCGCACCATGAAGACGTCCACGGGGTCCTCCGACTCCAGGACGAACCCGTGCCGCTCGTAGAGCCGCCGGGCCCCGCTCCCCCGCAGCACATTGAGCCGCACCGGCACCCGGTCCCCGTCGGCCCGCTCCAGCAGCGCACCGAGGATGCCCGCCCCGATGCCACGCCCCTGGAGCCGGGGCGCGAGATAGAAGTGCTCAAGGACCAGCCCGTCGCGTTCGGGCCGCAGGGTCACACAGCCCGCGAACTCCCCCTCGGTCTCGATCACCGAGGTGTACGCCGCCGAGAACCCGTCCCGCAGCCGCTGCCGCACCCGTTCCTCGTCGTACCGCCCGAGCCGCTCCAGGTCGGGGCGCATGACCACGGCCCGCAGCTCGGCGATCGCCTCGACGTCGGCCGTCCCCGCGGCACGCAGCTCCCACTTCATGGGCGCAGTATGCCAAAGGCATGATCAGCCCTTGACCGCGCCCGCCGCCAGACCGGATGCCAGACGGCGCTGGACGATCACGAAGAAGATCAGCACCGGCACGGTCACCAGGGTGGAGCTGGCCATGACCGGGCCCCAGGACGTCGAGTTCTCACCGAAGAACTGGTAGATGCCCACCGCTGCGGTGTACTTGTCGGCGCCCTTCATGAAGGTGTACGCGAAGACGAACTCGTTCCACGCGGTGATGAAGGCGAAGACGCTCGTCGCTACGAGGCCGGGGGCCACCAGCGGGAGCAGGACGGACCAGAACATCCGCGGCCAGGAGCAGCCGTCGATGTACGCCGCCTCCTCGACCTCCTTGGGAACGGTCTGCACGAAGCCGCGCAGGGTCCAGATCGCGAAGGGCAGCGAAAGGGCGATGTAGACGATGGTCAGGCCGAGGAGGCTGTCGAGCAGGTCGTAGTCCCGCATCTGGAGGTAGAGCGGGATGACCAGCGCCTCCAGCGGGACCATCTGCACGATCAGCACCATCACGAGGACCGAGGTGCGGAAGCGGAACTTGAAGCGGGCGACCGCGACGGCCGCGAGGAGGGAGAGGACTCCGGCGGCCAGGATCGTACCGAGGCCGACGATGGCCGAATTGAGTAGGTACGTACCGAAGTTGCCCTGCTCGAAGACGAAGTTGAAGTGCTCGAAGCTGATCCCGCTGGGCAGGACGTCGGCGCCGCGGGTGACCGCCTTGGGGTCGAGTGCGGTGGAGACCATCCAGTAGACGGGGAAGAGCGTGAAGACCAGCAGGGCGGCGACGGCCGAGCCGAGGCCTATGCGGGACGCGGTCGATGGACGGCTCACAGGTCCTCCTCCCCCTGCTTGAAGAGGGTGCGGATGTACACGACGGTGATGGCGAGGAGGAGCACGGTCAGCAGGATGGCGGCGGCCGATCCTGTGCCGTAGTCGTTCTGGGCGAAGGCCTGGTTGTACGAGAAGACGCCCAGGTTGTAGACGTCCTCGTTGGAGCCGCTGCCGCCGGGCATGATGTAGATCTGCGTGAAGACCTTGAAGTCCCAGATGGTCGACAGGATGGTCACCACGAGGAAGACCGGCTTGATGGTCGGGACGGTGATGTTCCAGAAGCGCTGCCAGGCGCTCGCGCCGTCCAGCATCCCGGCCTCGTACAGCTCCTTGGGAATGGTCAGGAGTCCGGCGAAGACGGTGATCGCGACGAACGGGAAGCCGTGGTGGACCACGTTCAGGGTGGCGATCGCGTAGAACGGCAGCCGCTCGGTGAACCAGTTGGTGGTCTCCGGGTCGATCAGGCCGAGCCCTCCGGCGATCTTGCTGAACATGCCGTCCTCCGGCTGGAAGAGCCAGATCCAGACGTACGTCCCTGTGACGGCCGGCATCGCCCAGGCGGCCATGATCGCGGTGGAGCAGATGAACCGCCACACCGTGCCGAGCCGGTTGAGCAGCAGCGCGACCAGGGTGCCGAGCACGACGGTCAGTCCGACGCAGGCGACGGCGAAGAAGACCGTGTTGGGCAGGACCGTCTTCCACAGCAGGGGGCTGGAGAGCAGGTCCTTGTAGTGGTCGAAGCCGGTCCAGGTGCCGACGCCGCCGCCGAACTTCACCTCG
>NZ_JAFLRJ010000017.1 GCF_017315755.1 Streptomyces beijiangensis | reverse complement strand
CTCCCTGAAAGCCGCCAACGCGGCTTGCTCGCCCGGCAGTTGGCGATCCGTACGTCCGCTCGCACCGTACTGCGCCGACACATCGCCCAGCGCGGCGCGCAGCCGCGCGGCCTGTGCGCGGGCGTGATCGTCGACGGGCCCGACCGGCTCGCCGCGGAACATCCGCTCCGCCGCGTCCTTGTCAAGCCACTCGTACCGCTCGTCGGCCATCACATGTCCTTCTGCGTCCAGGCACGCGAATGCGTCACACCACCGGACGCCACCGCATCCCGCTGCGGTGTCCGCTGAGGTGTCCGCTGTGCCGGTACGGCCTCCAGTTCGCGGGGGTCCGCGCCCTCGGCCCCGAGCAGCTCGGCCAGCCGCTTCAGGCCCCGGTGCGCCGCGGTCCGTACGGCCCCTGGCCGCTTCCCCAGCGCCTGCGCCGCGCTCTTCGCGTCGAGCCCGACCACCACCCTCAGCACCACGGCCTCGGCCTGGTCCTGCGGGAGCTGCGCTATCAGCCGCATGGTGCGCCCGGTGCCCAGTGCCTCCAGGGCCTCGCCCGCGGTGTCGGAGTCGCCCGCCTCGCCGGCGAGCTCGGACTCGTCGCCGCCTATCGCGGGGCGCCTGCCCCGCATCCGTATGTGATCGAGTGCGCGGTTACGGGCAATCCGCGCGGCCCATCCCCTGAACCGGTCCGCGTCCCCGCTGAACCGCTGGATGTCGCGCGCGATCTGGAGCCAGGCCTCGGAGGCCACGTCCTCCGCGTCCGCCTCACCGACCAGCGTCCGGACGTACCCGAGCAGCCGCGGGTGCACAGCGCGGTACACAGTCCGGAAAGCGTCCTCGCCCCCGCCCTGTGCCGCAAGCACCGCGGCGGTCAGCTCCGCGTCGTCCCCCAGCACTACCTCTACCTGTCCTGCTGCACTTGACGCTGCCCTGCGCGCGTTCGAACAGTCACGCTACGACGCCGACCCGCTCCCCGTCCACGACTTGTACAACACGCAACAATCTGCGACAACCCGCTGACAGAGCGGGGTGTGACAGAAAACGCACTCTTGACGCTGTACAGAATGAGACGACCGGGGCCTCTCCTGTGGGGGGTGGCGGCTCCGGTCGTCACATTGATCTACCCCAGCGCGTCGATCGCCCCGACGATCAGCGCCCGCGCCTCCCTGCCGTACACGGCCATGGAGCGCAGCTGCTCGAACGCCTTCAGATAGAGGGCCACCTCCGAGGGCTGGGTGATCCGCACCCGTGCCGACATCAGCTCCACCGACACGAGCATGTCGTCGTACACATGGAACAGCTCCTGCGGCCACAGCGTCCGCTCGGTCTCGGACCTCGGGATGATGCCGAGCGACACCGCGGGCAGCGCGCCCGCCGTCAGCAGACAGCCGAGCTGGGCGGCCATCGCGTCCGCCTTGCCGAGCCGGTAGTGGAGAACGCTCTCCTCCATCAGCAGGACAAATCTGTGCCCCGGCTGATGGATCACCTTCGACCGCTCGAGACGCGCCTCCGCCGCCTCCTCGGCGTCGTCGGGAATGCCGAGCAGGCGGGCGTTGGCGCTGAGTACGGCGCGCGCGTAACCCTCGGTCTGCAGCAGGCCTGGCACGAGCGTCGGGGAGTACACCCGGAAGAGGTTCGTCGACTGGAACATCTCCACATAGCTGTCCTGCAGCCGACGCAGCCCGGACCGCACCGTGCGCTGCCACTCGACGTACTGGGTCTCCGCATGGTGCGACTGGGCGATGACGTCCTGCGCCTGGCCCTCGGCCTCGCAGGCACGGCACCACCGGCGGATGTCCTCCGGCGAAGGCGGGGTGCGGGCGTTCTCGATCCGGGAGGTCTTCGAGTGGGTCCAGCCGCAGCGCACCGCCAGCTCACCACCGGTGAGTCCGGCGTCGGAGCGCAGTTCGGACAGCCGCTGCGCCACGAGTGCGCGCGCGGCCTGGGCCGAGGACGACGGGGATACGGGCATGAGCCAGCCGACTGCCTTTCGCGTCAGATGATCTTGTATTCCTCGTGGGGTACGGCCCGGGCCCACACCGCCTCGAAGGCCCGCGCGCAGAGACCGGCCGCGACCGGGTCGTCGCTCATCTCCCCGCCGCAGGACGCCCCTTCACCGGTGAAGTGGTTCCATCTGATCAGCGCCGAGTCGATCAGCCAGAAGTCGTTGCCGGGCAGCGGCACATCGGAGACCCGGCGTCTGGCGAGCCAGCGCACCTGCTCGCCCGCGGACACGTTGACGGTCGTGCCCGCGTGTTCGTACCGGATGTAGTCGCTCACCGGCTCCGAGACGATACGGGCCCTCCGCACGCTCACACCCCGCCCCACCGTGCGCCGGATCAGCGCCACCCAGGGCGTCCAGTACGCGGATCCGGGGTCCGCATCACGCTCCCCCGTCGCCTTCCAGAGCGCGAAGTCGTCGGCCTCGTCGCCCACTCCGTACGCATCGCGCATCTCCAGATGTACGGCCGTGTGCCGCGCGCCGTCGAGCAGTTCAGCGAAGTTCGGTGCGTTCCGCGGCATCGCACGCCTTCCTCAGCAGAGGCACCATGCGGGCCGGGACACGGACGACCGCCTCGTTCCCCGGGATCCCCCTCGCGTGCCCCGGGATCTCCGTCCCGGCGCACATGGCCTCAAGTTCGGGGCCGGCCTTCCATCCCTGGATGACCAGCTCGCGCGTCTCCTCGTCGACCCAGACGGTCGGGCTCTCGCCCGTGCCCGTACTGGGGTCGATCCCGATGAACCGTAGTGCCATCGCGGCCTCCGGGGCGCAGGGTGTGCACAGATGTACATCACGGTTGCGTTTCCTGGCCAGGGCGTCAAGAGCGCATGGTCGGCACACCTTCACCGGCACATTCCCGTGAACATCCGTGCACATGGATGGCAGACGCGGCCCCCACTTCCTTACCGTCGTGATCAGCAACAGGCGGGTCACTTCACCGGAGGTTCGCGGATGGCCACGAAACACGCCGGCTCGCTGACTGCGGTCGAGGACTGGCTCGTCCGCGCGCACCCCGACCCGTCACGCGCGCAGACCGAGTGGTGGCTCCAGGACATCGCGATGATCCCCACCGGCCGACGCTTCGACGCCCTGCGGATCCCGGCGCCGCTCGTCCACGCTGCGGCGCGCGGCAACGACCGGTTCCAGGTCACCGCTTTCCTGTCCGAGTTCTTCGACCGCGCGGGCATCATCCACGACGGATACATGACCGGGGTCTCGTACTACGCCCTCATCCCGCCCGGCACCGCGGCGGCGTGGCAGTCCACGGAAGCGGTGTGCCTGGAACCCGGCACCTGGCTCGGCATCCCCCGCACCAACTGCCTGGAGCCGCCGGGCCCTTACTGGGTCCTGCCCCCGCGGTTCGCGGGCGACCTCTGCGCACCGCACACCGTCTCCGCCCTGCTGGCGGCCGGCCGCGCCCTGCTCCCCCGGGAGCCTCTCCTGGAGGAGCCGTGAACCCCTGCCGGCTCAAAACCGACCGAGGGACCGGAACGTCCAGCCGGCCTCCCGCCAGCGAGCCGGATCGAGCGTGCCGCGTCCGTCGACGACATACGGCCGGCCGGCTCGCGCCCGCAGCCCGGACGGATCGATGCCGCCGAACTCCGGCCACTCCGTGAGGTGCAGCAGCAGATCCGCGCCCTCGGCAGCGGTGACGGGGTCGTCGACGTAGGTCAGTTCGGGGTGGAGTTTGCGGGCGTTGTCCAGGGACTTGGGGTCCGTGACGGTGACCGTGGCGCCGAGCTCGTGCAGCCTGCGGGCGACGGCCAGGGCGGGTGAGTCGCGGATGTCGTCGGTGTCCGGCTTGAACGCGGCGCCCCAGACGGTGATCTGCCGGCCGGCGAGCGTCCCCTCGCACTGTTCGCGGACGAGATCGACCATGCGCTCACGGCGGCTGTTGTTGATCGCGTCGGCCTCGCCGAGGAGGGCGACCGTCCGGTCCGCTCCGAGTTCACCGGCCCTGGCCATGAACCCGCGGAGGTCCTTGGGGAGGCAGCCGCCGCCGAACCCGAGGCCTGGCCCCAGTCCGGCCCGGCCGATACGGATGTCGTGGCCCAGCGCGTCGGCGAGTTGGTGGACGTCGGCCCCTGACGCCTCGCAGACCTCGGCCATCGCGTTGATGAACGAGATCTTCAGGGCGAGGAAGGCGTTCGCGGAGGCCTTGACCAGCTCGGCGGTCGCCCAGTCGGTGACGATCGCGGGCGTCCCGGCTTCGAAGATCTTCGCGTAGCACTGCCTCAGGAGAGTCTCGGCCCAGGAGCGTTCCGCGGGGAACCCGAGGACGATCCGGTCGGGGCGGAGCGTGTCGTCGACGGCGTTCCCCTCCCGCAGGAACTCGGGGTTCCAGGCGACCTCGGTCCTGCCGCCCGCCCCCGCGGGGGCGAAGTCCCGCAGGATCTCCGCGACGCGCGGCGCCGTGCCGACCGGGACGGTGGACTTGACCGCGACCACGCCCGGCCGCCGCAGAGACACTGCGAGTTGGCGTACGGCGGCGAAGAGGTGCGTCAGGTCGTACGCGTTCTCCCCGGCCCGCTGCGGAGTGCCCACGCCGACGAAGTGCAGGTCCGCGAAGTCGGCCGCCTCGGCGTAGGAGGCGGTGAACCTCAGCCGCCCCGACGCGGTGTGCCCGGCCAGCAGAGCGTCCACGCCGCGCTCGAAGAACGGCGCCCGGCCGGAGTTGAGCAACGCGACCTTGTCCTGGTCGGTGTCCAGTCCCAGGACGTCGTGGCCGAGTTCGGCCATACAGGCGGCGTGGGTGGCGCCGAGATAGCCGCAGCCGATGACGGTGAGCTTCACAGGCGATCGTTCCTTCCAGAGGGGACCGGCCGCCGACCGGCAGCGGCCCGGATCCTCATCCCAGCCGCCGTGGGGACCGCCCGGGAGGGCTCGCAGGGGGGCTCACAACTCGCGTACGCGGTCCGCGGGGCAGTGGGAGGCCCTACCCTCGGTGGCTTCGGCAACTGATCGACAACTGATCACCGATCGAGGGGTGACACCATGGCGTCGACCGCCCGCCGCACGCGTCCGCCCAACGCGGACCTGGCCAGGCTCGTCGAGGCCTGCGGTGCGAGCCGCAAGTCCCTTGCCCTGCGCATCAACCAGCTCGCCCGCCGCACAGGGACGGAGACGGGCTACTCGCACACCTCCGTCGCCAACTGGTGCCGACGCGGAATGGTGCCGAAGTGGCCGGTCCCCGAGCTGCTGGCGCAGGCCATCGGCGAGCGGCTCGGCCGGCCCGTCGGCCTCGCCGAGATCGGTATGGGCGAGGCCGGGACACCGGACGCGAACATGGGGTTGGCTTTCCCTCGCGACCCCGCCGACGCCGTACGCGTCGCCACCTCGTTCTGGAGCTCCGTGAACCGCCGCGACTTCCTCACCACAGGCGTCTCCGGTTTCGCCGTGTCCGCGTTCGCCACCCCCGTCACCCGCTGGCTGGTCACCCCCGCCGACGAGACCGCCGACCATGCCGGCGGGCGGCAGGTCGGCCGCACCGACCTCGACGAACTGCGCGAGGCCGCCGACGACGCCCGCCGCTGGGACTCCAAGTACGGCGGCGGGAGCTGGAAGGCCGACTCCGTCACCACCTGTCTGCAGGAGCGGGCGGCGCCGCTGCTGCAGGGCTCCTTCTCCGACGAGGTGGGCCGGGAGCTCTACTCCGTAACGGCCGAGCTGTCGCGGCTGGCCGGATGGACGGCGTTCGACACCGGCCGGCACGAGGCCGCACAGCGCCATTTCATCCAGGCGCTCCGGCTGGCGCGCGCGGGCGGCGACGTGCCACTGGGCTGCTACGTCCTGACCACCATGGCGATGCAGTCGCTCCTGCGCGGATTCGCGAGCGAGGCCGTGGACATGACGCAGGGCGCCTTCGAACGGGCCGAACGCCGGGCAGCACCAAGGGTGTTGGCCTTCACCAAGCTGATCGAGGCCCGCGCGCACGCCCGCGAAGGCGATCCCAGAGCGGTCACCCGCGCTCTCACCGCGTCCGAGAACCTGCTGGGCCTGGCAGCCGGGAACAGCGGCGACGAACCCGCGTGGATCGACTTCTACGACCACGCCCGCCTCTCAGCGGACGCCGCCGAGATCTTCCGCGACCTGAAGAACCCCAAGGCCGCCCTCGCCTGGAACCGGCGCGCCGCCGCCATGCCGACCGGGGCCTTCACCCGCTCCGTCGGCATGCGGCTCGCCATCGTCGGGACCGCGCACCTCCAGGCCCGCGACCTCGACCAGGGCCTGGAACTCGGCAACCGGTCCGTCGACATCCTCACCCGCGTCCGCTCCAGCCGCGCCAAGGACTACGTCAGCGAGTTCACCACCGCGCTCGCCCCCTGGAGGAACGAGCCGGCCGTCCGGGACTTCGTCCGCAGGACCCGCAAGGAACTCGCCGTGGCCGTCTGATCAACGGGCGGACTCCGTCGACTCCGCGGCATCCCGCGACGGCGGTACGGGCGGCGGACCTGGCGGAGCCCCCATCGCCCGTACCGCCGAAGCAGGCGCGTTGACCACGACCCCCGCCACCACCGCGCCGAGCAGCAGCGAGCCCACCGCCCAGTAGCCGGCGACGTTGAAGCCGTGCACCGAGGCCTCGTCGATGAGGGACTTCACCGGCGGACCCGGGTGGTGCAGCAGATAGCGCGCGGAGACGCTCGCCGCGATCGTGTTGAGGAGCGCCGTTCCGATCGAACCGCCCACCTGCTGAGCCGTGTTGAGCGAAGCCGACGCGGCGCCCGCGTCCTGCGGCGCCACCCCGGCGGTCGCCGTCGAGATGGACGTCATGAAGACCACGCCCATCCCCAGGCCGAGCAGGATGATCCCGGGCAGGACATGGCTGAGGTACTGCGGCCGGGTCTCCAGCTGCGCCATCCACAGCAGCCCGGCCGCCGCGACCACCATCCCCGGCACCAGCAGCGTCCGCGGGCTGAGCCGCCCGAGCAGCCGGGCGGCGATCTGTGTCGAGCCGGTGATCATGGCGACGGTCATCGGGAGGTACGAGAGCCCGGTGCGCACCGGCGAGTACCCCTGCACGCGCTGCAGGTAGTACGTCAGGAAGAGGAACATCCCGAACATCCCGATGGTGGCCAGCATCATCGTCAGCATCGCCCCGGCCCGCTGCCGGTCACGCACCACATGCAGCGGGAGCAGCGGCACCCTCGCCCTGGTCTGCCAGTACGCGAAGACCGCGAGCAGCACAACTCCCGCTGCCAGCAGGGAAATCACCCGGGCATCGCCCCAGCCCCTGGACTCCGCCTCGCTGAATCCGTACACGATGGCGAGCAGCCCGCCGGAGCCGAGGATCGCGCCGGGCACGTCGAGGCGCGCCTGGGGGTGGCGCGACTGGTCGTGCAGCAGGACGACGGCCCCGGCGACCGCGGCGGCGGCGATCGGGATGTTCACGTACAGGCACCAGCGCCAGTCCAGGTACGAGGTGAGCACGCCGCCGAGGATCAGTCCGATCGCCGCCCCGCCGCCCGCGATCGCCCCGAACACCCCGAAAGCCTTCCCGCGCTCCTTCGGATCGGTGAACGTCGTGGTCAGCAGCGACAGCGCCGACGGTGCCAGCAGTGCCGCGAAGACACCCTGCAGGGCGCGCGCGGCGAAGAGCAGCCCCGGGCCTCCGGCGGCGCCGCCGAGCCCGGAGGCGGCGGCGAAGCCGATGAGTCCGATGATGAAGGTGCGCTTGCGTCCGACGAGGTCGGCGATCCGGCCGCCGAGCAGCAGCAGTCCGCCGAAGGCGAGCGTGTACGCGGTGACCACCCACTGCCGGTTGCCGTCCGTCATCCCCAAGTCGGCCTGGGCGGACGGAAGCGCGATGTTCACGATGGTCATGTCGAGGACGACCATCAGCTGTGCGACGCCGATGACGACGAGACCCCACCAGCGGCGCGGGTCGGGCGGTGTGTCCATGGGACCCCCCTGGTCCTGCGCCATGATTCCCCCTCGCCCCGGAGATGGCGAGAGTCCGTACTGTCAAAGCCTGGCAAGCCCCAGCCGGTCCAGGAACGTGTCCAGCAACTCCGTTGCCGACAGCCCCACTTGTTCCTCCAGTACGGCCAGGAGCGCCGCCTCCTGCGCGACGGTCCCGGCCTCGCAGGCCCACTCCACGGCCCGTGCGGCGGCGTCGCGCGCACCCAGGAACAGGTCCTCGACGACCAGCCCGTCGGCGCCCAGGTACCTGGCCATCGCCTCGCGCCCCAGACACCCGAACCACGACCCGCCGACCGGTGCGGCAGCCTCGACGACCACGCACTCCCCGCCCATCACAAAGGCGAAGAGCGCCGGCAGCCCGGTCTCCTCGGTGACCCCGCGCGCGAGCGCCCCCATGTCCCCGGCCTCCGCATCCGGATCACTGGGCCGCCGCCACACCTGCCAGCCGTCCCTGCGCTCCTCGTGCAGGACGAGCCCGTCCCGTACGTCGGCCAGTGCGTCGAGCGCGTCGAGCGACCCGTCGCTCCGGCCCACGACGTAGTACCCCCAGAACCCCATGCCTCATTCTGCGCACGGCGCCCGCAAATGCCACACCTGTGCGACAACTAGGCGGCTGCGCGCGGGCCTTGGGTCGCCTTGATGTGCTGCAGGCGGGTCAGTTTCCGTACGAAGAGGATCGCGAGGACCGCCGCCACGATGTCGACGGCGTCCGTGACCATCGCGATCCCCATCGAGTCGCGGGACACACCGGTGACGTCCGACCTGTCGACCAGCATCGTGAGTCTGCCGAGGAGCAACGACGACACCCACGCCGTCCACCAGACCGTCACCGGCAACTGCGAGACCTTGCGCCAGGACCCGTCGGGGGCCGTCTGCGTGCTGGCGTCCCAGACCTCCCCGGCGACCTGGCGCGGGATCCAGAGGTTCCCGATGGGGACGAACCAGCCGCCGATCGCCCACCCCACGCCCTTGTGCACGCGGTCGGGGGCGAAGACCCCGGCGTTCACCCGCACCCGGCGGAACCAGATGATGAAGACGACGGCCGTGCAGACGAGGGCCTGCCCGCGAAACGTGTTGGCCAGCCCGATCCGGTCGTCCGCCCGCCTCCCCTCCTCCACGGTGTAGGTCCCGATGCGGCCCAGCAGCCTGTACCCATGGGCCTCCGCCACAATCGAGAGGACATCGGTCGCGGCGCACAGCACGAGCAGCACGGTGACAGCGACCGACAGTCCCTTGGGCGACTTGAGCACCGGCAGCCCCGCCGCCCGGAGCTCGCGCGGCGGTATGAAGGCAGGAGTGTTGGACATGACGTGCTGGACCCCCCACGGGTACACAAAGAACAAGGCGCGCAGCGTAAGCCGCACGCCCGGTCCCCGTCCACGCGCTTAACGATCAAGCCGCGGCGACCACGGGCCCTGTCCGCACCAACACATCCTGCCTGCGGGTCAGTTGACGTACGAAACAGGCCGCCGCCACCGCGGACGCGATATCGGCAACGGAGCTGAAGCCCACCCATCCGTCGGGCGCCCCGCCGTTGGAGGAGTAGAAGGCGACATTCGACAGCAGCCAGCAGATCCACCAGATGTTGATGAGCTGGTACGAAGCCGGGGGCGCCGACCCGTCCGGCAGGCGCCGCGCGCTCGCCACCCAGGTGTCGATGGCGATGCGCCGGGGGTACCAGAGGTTCACGACCGGGACGATCCAGCCCCAGTACGCCCAGGTACGGCTCTTCCTGTGCCCGTCGGGCGCGAAGACCTCGGCGTTCACCCTGACCCGGTGGAACCAGACCATGAAGGTGATGGCACAGGCGAAGAAGACCGGGCCCTGGACCTGAACAGCGAGGTCGTGGACGCGATCCGACCCCCAGCGGCCTGTGGCGATCATGGCGAGGTCACCCACGGTCCACACACCCAGAAGCGCCAGCACGGCGTACGAAAGACCGACCGGCGACCTCAGCGCGGCCGGCGGTCCGGGCGCGGGCCGGGGCTGTGGCCGGGGCTGGGATATCCGTATGACAGGTTCGGCATCGAGCGCGGCGCACTCATCGCAGAGCCCGTCCTTGGTGACCGCCGTATGCATCCCACAACGCGTACAGAGCATGACCGGAAACCCCCCACAGGTTCGCGGCCGCCGCTCGGCGTCCGCCAGCGGAAGATACCGGAATCAGCCGAGCCGCTTCGCCAGCGCCCCGAAGTCCTTCCAGCCCAGCACCGGTTTCCGCGGATCCCACAGCTTCTGGGCCGTCGCCCGCAGCGGCATCCGGATCCCGGCCGCCACCTGCGCCGGGGTCTGCGCGTTCGCGTAGTCGCACCAGACCGCGAACCGCCCGCCCAGGATCTGGCCCGAGTAGCGCGCGGGGACGGCGCTGGTCCCGCGCAGCACCCTCGGCGTCCACTCCTCGTAGATGCGGCGCCCGGTCGGATAGCGGAAGTCGTTCGGCTCGCCCAGCACGTAGTACAGGTACTCGTCGTTGAGGTTCACCAGCCGGCGGCCCTCCTTCAGGTACTCCACCGGCTCCCGCGCCCCGTACTCCTTGCCCGTCCAGTACTCGACCTCGCGGCTCGGGTCGGGCGCCACCGTCCCGCCCCGGAAGTACCCGTCGTTCCAGGCCTTCAGCTTCTTCCCGTACGGACGGAGCACCGCGCCCCGGGCGTTGAGCCAGGCCGTCGCCAGGTCCTGCACGGTGGCCCGGGAACCGAGGCTGCGGCGCGCGGCCGTGGCCAACTGCGGGTAGGAGGCCTCCGGGTCGTCGGCCATCAGCGCGCGGTACTCGTCGCCGCCCAGATGCCAGTACGTGCCGGGGCTGTGCTTGCTGCTGAACAGCCCCGCGTACTCCTTCAGCAGCTCGTCCACGATCTGCGCCGCCCGCGGCTTGGAGATGTCCACCGCGCCGCGCGCGGCCACGCCCTTCGCGTTCCGCAGCTCCAGCTCCGGATGGGTGCGCAGCACCGCGCCGAGGTGTCCGGGCGAGTCGATCTCCGGGACGACCTCGATGTGCAGCCGCCCCGCCAGCGCGACGATCGACCTGACCTGCGCCTTGGTCAGATGCTCGCGCGAGACGACCTCCGGATGCGAGTCGGAGGCGATCCGGAAGCCCTGGTCGTCGGAGAAGTGGAGCCCCAGCTGGTTGAGCTTGAGGTCGGCCATCTCGCGCAGCCGGTCCTCGATCCACCCGGCGGTGAAGTTCTTGCGCGCGATGTCCAGGTTGAGCCCGCGCTGCGGCCGGTCGGGCCGGTCGCGGACGACGCCCTCGGGCATGGTGCGGTCCGCGAGGAACGACTGCTTGAGCGTGCGGGTGCCGTAGAAGACCCCGGCCTCGTCGGGTCCTGTGATCCTCACCTGCCGGTCGCGGGTGTCGAGCGTGTACGACTCGGGGGCGGCCTTCCGCCCCTGCGCCAGGGCGAGTTCGACATCGCCGGGGCGCGCCGTGGCCCCGTACGCGTAGGGGATCTTCAGCTCGCTCGCGAGGAGCTGCCCCTCGTCCGCGAGTCCTTTGCTGCCGGCCGCGACCAGCACCCGGCTCCCCGCTTCCGGCTGCCAGCCGGGGCCGCGGGCCGCCTCGTGTTCCCGTACGGAAGGAATCGTGCGCGGCGCGCGGGAGAGCGGATAGTTCCGTGAGGGAGTGGGTGAGGGTGAGTAGGTCGCGGAGGCCGGTGCCCGGTCGTCGTCGCCCGGCGGGCCGTGCCCGCCCCAGGTGTCGTCCTCGGGCCAGACGACGACGGCTGCCGTCACCGCCGCGCCGGCCACGAGTACCGCCACTGCGGCCAGAGCGCCGTGAACTTGCCTCATCGGTGTGAAACCTCCCATTCACGGTGAAGGTTGGACGAACTATCCGTGAAAAAGTCCATCACGCGCGCCGAAACTCTCCCTTCCGGGTGAAATTCGCGCATCCGTCGGACGCTTCCCGCGCCACATCGATAGCGTTGCGGCACACCCGCCACGTCCTACTGTGCCGCCATCCTGTCGTGTCCGAGGAGCCCACGCTGTCCAGCGAGTCCCCCGCAGGCCCCACGATGCGACCGTCGACACTCCACCACACCCGTGCGGCCATACCGGCACAGCGCCACCCCTCACCAGGTCTCCAGCGTTTCAACACCGCGTCCGCCGACACCGCCGAAGCCGCCCTGCTCGCCTGCTGCGGCAGTCACCGCTGGGCCCGGCGCGTCGCCGCACACCGCCCCTACCCCGATCTGGACTCCCTGCTCGCCGCGGCCGACGAGGCCAGTTACGACCTCTCCCCCGCCGAGCTCTCCGAAGCCCTCGCCGACGAAACGCCGCCAGGTCTGCATCCGGGCGCGCCCGCCGCCGCGCACACCGCGCTGCGGGCCGCCCAGGGAGCGTACGAGAGCCGCTTCGGCCACGCCTTCGTGATCTGCCTCGACCGCGTCCGCCCCGCCGAGCACCTCGACCATGTCCTCGCCGGCATCCGCTCGCGCCTCGCGCACGACCCCGACGAGGAGCGCGCGGTCGCCGCCGACGAGCTGCGCAGCCTCGCGCGCGGACGAATCGCCCACCTCATGGCCGCCAGCGGCCCTTCGGATAGCCCATCCGTGCCTGTTTGATCACACCGGAGGACCCCGGGCGAAGGAACCGACAAGTCGTCGCTACGATGGCCGGGGCCGGTGGACCGTACCCGGCCGGGCCAGACCGACAACCCGCCGGCAGGCTCCAATCCCCGCTCCCGGAGGGTTCTTCCGTGTCGGCTGGAACGCTGTACCGCGGCCGGGAAGGAATGTGGTCATGGGTGGCTCATCGAGTCACCGGCGTCCTCATCTTCTTCTTCCTGTTCGTACACGTCCTGGACACCGCTCTCGTGCGTGTCTCCCCCGAGGACTACGACAAGGTCGTGGCCACGTACAAGACGCCCATCGTGGCGCTTCTTGAATACGGCCTCGTCGCCGCAATTCTTTTCCACGCCCTCAACGGCCTGCGCATCATCGCCGTGGACTTCTGGTCCAAGGGCCCGCGCTACCAGAAGCAGATGCTCTGGTCGGTCGTGGGTGTGTGGGTCGTGCTGATGGTCGGGGCGCTCTACCCCGTGCTCGGCCACGCCGTACGCGAACTGTTCGGGAGCTGAGGACTGCATGTCTACTGACACTTCCGCCGCGATCGGCCCCGTCGAGGGCGGGTCTCTGTTCGACGCCGACAACCCGGCGCCGTTCATCGAGGCCCCTCGTGCGCGCACCAAGAAGACCCCGAAGTCCACTCGGGGCAATTTCGAGATGTACGCCTGGCTCTTCATGCGCCTCTCCGGCGTCGTCCTGGTCGTCCTGGTCCTGGGCCACCTGCTGATCCAGCTGGTCCTCGACGGCGGCGTCTCCAAGATCGGCTTCGCCTTCGTGGCCGGCCGCTGGGCCTCGCCGTTCTGGCAGGTCTGGGACCTGCTGATGCTGTGGCTGGCGATGCTCCATGGTGCAAACGGTCTTCGTACGGTCATCAACGACTACGCGGAGCGCGCCAACACGCGCCTGTGGCTCAAGGGCCTGCTGTACACCGCCACGGTGTTCACCATCCTTCTCGGCACGCTGGTGATCTTCACCTTCGACCCGAACATCCGCTAGAGCCCGGGGCAAAGAGACTTATGAAGATCCACAAGTACGACACCGTCATCGTCGGCGCCGGCGGCGCCGGCATGCGCGCGGCCATCGAGTCGACGAAGCGCAGCCGCACCGCCGTGCTCACGAAGCTCTACCCGACCCGCTCCCACACCGGCGCGGCGCAGGGCGGCATGGCTGCCGCCCTCGCCAACGTCGAGGAGGACAACTGGGAGTGGCACACCTTCGACACGATCAAGGGCGGCGACTACCTGGTCGACCAGGACGCCGCCGAGATCCTGGCGAAGGAGGCCATCGACGCGGTCCTCGACCTCGAGAAGATGGGCCTGCCGTTCAACCGCACGCCCGCCGGCGAGATCGACCAGCGCCGCTTCGGCGGTCACAGCCGTAACCACGGCGAGGCCCCGGTCCGCCGTGCGTGCTACGCCGCCGACCGCACCGGTCACATGATCCTCCAGACCCTCTACCAGAACTGCGTCAAGGAGGGTGTGGAGTTCTTCAACGAGTTCTACGTCCTGGACCAGCTTCTGGTCGAGGAGGACGGCGTCAAGAAGTCCGCAGGCGTGGTCGCCTACGAACTCGCCACCGGCGAGATCCACGTCTTCCAGTCGAAGTCGGTCATCTACGCCTCCGGCGGCACCGGCAAGTTCTTCAAGGTGACGTCGAACGCGCACACCCTGACCGGTGACGGCCAGGCGGCCTGCTACCGCCGCGGGCTCCCGCTGGAGGACATGGAGTTCTTCCAGTTCCACCCGACGGGCATCTGGCGCATGGGCATCCTGCTGACGGAGGGCGCCCGCGGTGAGGGCGGCATCCTCCGCAACAAGGACGGCGAGCGCTTCATGGAGAAGTACGCGCCGGTCATGAAGGACCTCGCGTCCCGTGACGTCGTGTCCCGCTCCATCTACACGGAGATCCGTGAGGGCCGCGGCTGCGGTCCCGAGGGCGACCACGTCTACCTCGACCTCACGCACCTCCCGCCGGAGCAGCTGGACGCGAAGCTCCCGGACATCACGGAGTTCGCGCGTACGTACCTCGGCATCGAGCCCTACACGGACCCGATCCCGATCCAGCCGACCGCGCACTACGCCATGGGCGGCATCCCGACGAACGTCCAGGGCGAGGTCCTCTCGGACAACACCACGGTCGTCCCGGGTCTGTACGCCGCCGGTGAGGTCGCCTGCGTGTCGGTGCACGGCGCCAACCGCCTGGGCACCAACTCGCTCCTCGACATCAACGTGTTCGGCAAGCGCTCGGGCATCGCCGCCGCCGAGTACGCGCACAAGACCGAGTACATCGAGCTGCCGGAGAACCCGGCCGCAATGGTCGAGGCCCAGATCGAGCGCCTGCGCAACTCCACGGGCACCGAGCGGGTCGCCACGATCCGCCTGGAACTCCAGGAGTGCATGGACGCCAACGTGATGGTCTTCCGTACGGAACAGACCATCAAGACGGCCGTCGAGAAGATCGCCGAGCTGCGCGAGCGTTACCTCAACGTCTCGATCCAGGACAAGGGCAGGCGATTCAACACCGACCTCCTCGAGGCCGTCGAGCTGGGCAACCTGCTCGACCTCGCCGAGGTCATGGCGACGTCCGCCCTGGCGCGCAAGGAGTCCCGCGGCGGTCACTACCGCGAGGACTACCCGAACCGCGACGACGTCAACTTCATGCGCCACACCATGGCGTACCGCGAGGTCGCCGACGACGGCACGGAGTCGATCCGGCTCGACTACAAGCCGGTCGTCCAGACCCGCTACCAGCCGATGGAGCGTAAGTACTGATGGCTACCCCGACCATGGACAAGGCCGAAGCGGCCGGCACACCCGAGCCGGGCTTCGCCGACACCCCGTACATCACGGCCACCTTCCGGATCCGCCGGTTCAACCCGGAGGTCTCCGACCAGTCGGAGTGGGAGGACTTCGAGGTCCTCATCGACCCGAAGGAGCGTGTGCTCGACGCTCTCCACAAGATCAAGTGGGAGCTCGACGGCACGCTGACCTTCCGCCGCTCGTGCGCCCACGGCGTCTGCGGCTCGGACGCGATGCGGATCAACGGCAAGAACCGCCTCGCGTGCAAGACGCTGATCAAGGACCTCAACCCGGACAAGCCGATCACGATCGAGGCCATCAAGGGCCTCACGGTCCTCAAGGACCTCGTGGTCGACATGGACCCGTTCTTCCAGGCGTACCGCGACGTGATGCCCTTCCTCATCACCAAGGGCAACGAGCCGACGCGCGAGCGTCTGCAGTCGGCGGAGGACCGCGAGCGGTTCGACGACACGACGAAGTGCATCCTGTGCGCCGCGTGCACGTCCTCGTGCCCGGTGTTCTGGAACGACGGCCAGTACTTCGGCCCGGCCGCGATCGTCAACGCGCACCGCTTCATCTTCGACTCGCGTGACGAGGGCGGCGAGCAGCGGCTCGAGATCCTCAACGACAAGGACGGGGTGTGGCGCTGCCGCACGACGTTCAACTGCACGGACGCATGCCCGCGCGGTATCGAGGTCACGAAGGCGATCCAGGAAGTGAAGCGCGCACTGATCACACGCCGCTTCTGATTTCTTGACCGATTTCTTGACCGAGGGCCCCGCACGCCGCAAGCGTGCGGGGCCCTCGTCACATGCTCATTTAGCAGGACTTAGCCGGGCTTAGCCGTACGCAAGCGCCCCATTAGCGGTGGCTGCGAGGCTTCCCCCATGAGCGTGAGCAGCAACCCAACACCGGCGCAGGTACTGGCGGAGGTCGTGCCCAAGCTGCTGCTTGGCGGCCCGACCGGCCTGACGTACCACCAGGTGGGCGAGGTCGTGGTGGTGAGCGACGTGGTGGAGTGCACCGGCCCCGGCTGCCGCGAGTGGGTCTCCGCGGACCGCCTGCCGCCGGGCCGCTACCCGGTGTGGGCCGGTTACCGCGTGGACTGCGGCCCGCTCGACTACCCGTACGACTACGCGCAGGACGGCGGCGAGGACGAGCCCTGGCGTTCCCCGGTGGCCGCGATCGTCGTGCTCGCCCCGGGGACGGACCCCTCCACCCTGCCCGTGCTGACCTTCGACCGCTTCCCCGAGCTGACGTACTTCGGCC
The DNA here is from genome assembly GCF_017315755.1 of Streptomyces beijiangensis. Classification (GTDB taxonomy): domain Bacteria; phylum Actinomycetota; class Actinomycetes; order Streptomycetales; family Streptomycetaceae; genus Streptomyces; species Streptomyces beijiangensis. The sequence continues at coordinate 25,130 of NZ_JAFLRJ010000017.1, read as the reverse complement.
CCGAGATCGCCTTCGTCCGGGACGCATCGGCGACCGGACTGCTGGCCTGGGGACCGGGCCCCCACCCCGCACTCAACGCCCTCACGGAGCGCACCACCCTCGCCCTGCGCGACGCGGACCGCGCGGGCACCGTACCCAACGTGGTGGTCGCCGAGCTCAGCCCGGCGACGGGGGTCAATGTGATCGCGCTGCCGGTCGACGAGACGGTGGGCGAGATGTACGACTGCTACGGCGTGGACGAGGAGTTCATCTGCGCGATCTGGACGGTCGGTTGAGGCGGTCCGCTCCGCGGCGCCGGGGAGCGGACCGCCGGTTGCCCGGCCAGGGGAGCCTGATCGTACGGACGAGAGGCATCGCCTCGTACAGGTCAGGCAGCGCGGTCACCACCGGACAGTCGTCCGGCGTTCGAGGGGCTCATCGCCGCCTCGGAGCACGAGTTCAGCACCCGGAACCAACTGCCGCCGTCGTGGAACTTCGCCGGACGGCAGAACCCGCGCCCCTAGACCGCGCACGCCACTGGTCAGCCGCCCAGCGGTGACGCCGGGCGCTCGAAGAAGGTCTCCAGGGAGACCGTCGCCTGCGTGCCGCTTACGCCCTCGATCTCGTACAACCTCCGCAGTACGTACTGGAGTTGCTCCGTCGTGGACGTGCGCACCTTCACCAGCACCGACGCGGTCCCCGCGATCACGTGCGCCTCCTGGATCTCCGCGATCGCGGCGAAGGCGGCGGCCGAATCGCCCATCCAGACCGACGACTCCACCATCACGAAGGCCAGTACGCCACGGCCCAGCGCGGCCGGGTCCACCTCGATCGTGGTGCGCCGGATGACGCCGCGTTCGCGCAGTTTCCGTACGCGTTCGTGCGCGGCGCCCGCCGAGAGGCCGACCGCCTTGCCGAGGGCGGCGTACGCCTGGGTGGCGTCCTCCTGGAGGAGGGCTACGAGTTCGCGGTCAGTGGCATCCATGGTTGCCACCATACCGGATTCTGCGATATTCATGATTCAGCGAACGAGGTTCGGTTCGATCGTTGATCTGAAGGAGACCGTCGTGTCCACTTCCCCCCGCCCCGAGATATACGAAGTCCTGGACGACCGCTTCCGTACCGGGAAGTGCGCCAACGGCGACCAGCAGCTGGAGAAGCTGGCCGGGGGCTGCCGTTGGGCCGAGGGGCCGGTCTATCTCCCCGCGTGGCGGCAGCTGATCTGGAGCGACATCCCCAACGACCGGATGCTCAGGTGGGACGAGCAGACGGGCGCGGTCTCCCTCTTCCGTTCGCCGGCCGGGCACAGCAACGGCAACACCCTTGATCTGCAAGGCCGGTTGATCAGCTGCGAGCAGGGCGGTCGACGCGTCAGCCGCACCGAGCACGACGGGTCCGTCACCGTCGTCGCCGACCGTTTCGAGGGCAAGCGGTTCAACAGTCCGAACGACTCGACCGTGCGGTCGGACGGCTCGATCTGGTTCTCCGACCCGGACTTCGGCATCACCAGCGACTACGAGGGCCATCGCGCGGAGCCGGAGATCGGTGGCTGCAACGTCTACCGGGTGGACCCGGCCACGGGTGAGGTCCGTCTCGTCGCGGACGGTTTCGGCGGGCCGAACGGGCTCGTCTTCTCGCCCGACGAGAGCCAGTTGTACGTGTCCGACACCCGCGCAGGCCACATCCGCGTCTTCGACGTCCGCGAGAACGGCACGCTCTCCGACGGCAAGGTCTTCACCGAGGCCCGCCAGGGCGCCCGGTTCGACAACATCCGCTTCGACGACGGCGGCCGGCTGTGGGCGGCCGCCCTCGACGACGGGGTGCACTGCTACGACCCGGACGGGACGCTGCTCGGGCGGATCGTGATGCCCGAAACAGTCTCCAACATCGCCTTCGGCGGCCCGAAGAACAACCGCATGTTCATCACGGCGAACACCTCGCTGTACTCGCTGGTGATGGCCGTGACGGGCGTCCCGAGGATCCGCCGCTGAGCGGTCAGTGCTCGGCGACCGCCGTGTTCTGGCAGGCGGTCGGCAGCCACCGGCCGTTCTCCTCGGTCATGACGTGGAGCGGCCTCCTGGCCCTGGCCGGCCCTATCGCCAGGCCGCGCCGCCGTCCGCCTCCGCGGTCAGCATGATGCGGCGGAGCATGTCGTTGAGCTGGGTGCGTTCGGTCGAGGAGAGTACGTCCAGCAGGCGGTACTCCTCGTGGCCGACCGCCTCCATCGCGACCAGCCAGGTCGCACGGCCCGCGTCCGTGAGCTCCACGTCCACCCGGCGGCGGTCCGTCGGGGACGGCGTACGGAGGATGAAGCCGCGGCGCTCCAGGGCGTCCAGGCGGCCGGTGACCGATGCCGGGGCCAGGTCCAGGTCTCTGGCGAGGTCGGAGGGGGCCGACTTGCCACCGCGGCCCGCCAGCTTGTGGAGGGTGTCGAACTCCGGGCGGTCCAGCGCGAGTTCCACCAGGGACTGCTCGCGGACACGGCGCAGGTGGACCGAGAGTTTCGACATGCGCGTCACCGCGCCCTCGATCACGGGGTCGAGGTCGGGGAGCACGGGCCGCCAGCGCGCCACATGCTCGTCGGTCCAGTCCTGGTCCTGGGGCTCCATGGGTCGATGGTAGGCGGAACCCGGCGGTTCGTTCGGCAGGAGATATTTCGTTGACGAATAGTTCGGCAACGAAATACCTTGACGGCCATGGATCCGCATCCCCTGCGCAACCGCTCCTTCCGGCTGCTCTTCCTCGGCCGCACCCTGTCCATGACCGGGGACGCCGTCATCCCCGCCGCCCTGACTCTCGCCGTCCAGGAGGCAACCGACTCGGCCGGTGCCATCGCACTCGTCCTCGCCTGCGCGCTGATCCCGAAGCTCCTCCTGCTGCCGCTCGGCGGCGTCGTCGGCGACCGCTTCAACGCACGGACCGTCGCGCTCACCACGGATCTCGTACGGTGCGGGACCCAGCTGTTCGTCGCCGTCCAGCTCATCGGCGGTGAGCCGCATCTGGGCCTCCTCGCCGCCGCCGAGGCCGTGGGCGGCGCGGCCGGCGCCTTCGCCATGCCGACCGTCTCTCCGCTGGTGCGCGGCACCGTCGAGGACAGCGGCCTGCTCCGCGCCAACGCCCTCATGGGCGTCGTCTCCAGCTCGACCCGCCTCGGCGGGCCCGCGCTCGCCGCCCTGCTCATCGCCACCGCCGGTCCCGGCTGGGCGTTCGTGCTGGACGGGATCAGTTTCGCGGTGAGCGCCGCCCTGCTGGCCGTCATCACGGTCAAGCACGTACCGATGGAACGCAGTTCCGTACTCACCGACCTCAAGGAGGGCTGGCACGAGGTGCGGTCGCGCGACTGGTACTGGACCAGCCTCATCGGCCACTCCTGCTGGAACGGGGCCGCCGCCGTCCTGATGACCCTGGGCCCGGGCCTGGCCGTTCACGACCTCGGCGGCAAGTGGGTGTGGGTCTGGACCCTGCAGACCGGCGCCGTCGGACTGCTGCTCGGCTCGCTGCTCGCCGGCCGCGCCAGGCCCCGGCGCCCCGTACTGGTCGCCAACATGGGCCTCGCCCTGTACGCCGTCCCGCTCGGACTGCTGGCCGCGCACGCCCCCGTACCGCTGACCATCGGTGCGTACGGAGTCGCCCAGGCCGGGCTCGGTTTCCTCAGCCCCGTCTGGGAGACCGCCGTCATCTCCGCGATACCGCCCCACACGCTGGCCCGCGTCACCTCCTACGACTGGCTGCTCTCACTCGCCGCGATGCCGCTCGGCTATGCGCTCGCCCCGCTCGCCGCCGACGCCTGGGGTCCCGAAGTGCCGCTCACGGTCGCGGCGTTCGCGGTCCTCGTGAGCTGTCTGGGGACGGTGGCCGTGCCCGGGGTCCGGCGGCTTGAACATGTTCAAAAGGAGGTCTACAGTCACTGACGACAGCATTTTTGAACGTGTTCAGGGGAGTGTGGGTCATGGACCTCACCGTTGTCTCGTACGTCGTCTATCTCGTCATCAGCGTTGCTCTCACCATCTGGGTCGCCCGCACCCTCAGCCAGAACGGCAGGGTCTTCCTCGGCGACGTACTGCACGGGAACGAAAAGCTCGCCGACGCCGTCAACCACCTGCTCGTGGTCGGCTTCTACCTGGTCAACCTGGGCTTCGTCGCCCTCTACCTGCAGGACGACACCACCATCTCCGACGCCCGGGGGGTCTTCGAGGCGCTCTCGAAGAAGCTCGGTGTGGTGCTGCTCGTGCTCGGCGTGATGCACCTCGGCAACGTCTACGCACTCAACAAGTTCCGCCGCCGCGGCATCATGGAGCGCGAGCAGACGCCGCCGGTCGGACCGCAGGGCTGGGTCGCACCCACCGCCGGGGCGTGACGGGCCATGGGCATGCCGGTCAAGGGCCTCACCGTGCTGTACGACGCCCAGTGCCCGCTCTGCGTACATCTGCGGCAGTGGCTGGTGGGGCAGCGACAGCTGGTGCCGCTGACCCTGGTCCCCGCCGGTTCGGAGTCGGCGCGCAAGCGCTTCCCCGGCCTCGATCACCGCGCCACTGTCGAGGAGATCACCGTCATCGGTGACCGGGGCCAGATCTACCGCGGCCCCGCCGCCTGGATCGTCTGCCTCTGGGCGCTGGCCGACCACCGGGCCAAGTCCCACTGGCTGGCCACCCCCGCCGGAGCGCCTTTCGTACGCGTCGCGATGCTCTCGGCGGCCAAGTACCGCGACCTCACCGCACAGCCCTGCGCCGAGCGGTGCGAGATCCCCGGTTAGGCTCGGTTCCCGTGACAGACGCAAAGGCCCCCAAGAGCGAGCAGACCCGCACGCTCATCCTCGAAACCGCGCTCCGGCTCTTCCAGGAGCGCGGTTACGACAAGACGACCATGCGGGCCATCGCCCAGGAGGCCGGGGTGTCCACCGGCAACGCGTACTACTACTTCTCCTCCAAGGAACACCTGGTCCAGGGGTTCTACGACCGGATCGCCGCCGAACACCAGGCGGCGGTCCGTCCCGTACTGGACAAGGAGACCGACCTCCAGGCCCGGCTGGCCGGTGTACTGAAGGCCTGGCTGGACATCGCGGCCCCGTACCACGAGTTCGCCGCGCAGTTCTTCAAGAACGCCGCCGACCCCGAGAGCCCGCTCAGCCCCTTCTCCCCCGAGTCCGAGCACGCCCGCGAGGCGGCCATCGACGTCCACCGGGAGGTCCTGGCCGGCTCGAAGTCGAAGGTCGCCCCCGAACTGGTCGACATACTCCCCGAGTTGATGTGGCTCTCACAGATGGGCCTCGTCCTCTACTGGGTCTTCGACCGCTCCGACGGCCGCGAGCGCAGCCACCGCCTCGCGGAGCGCGGTGCACATCTGACCACCCGCGGGGTGTCGCTCGCACGCTTCCGGGTACTGCGTCCGCTGGTCCTGGAAGTGCACGAGCTCTTCACGGACTTCCTCCCGGGAATGGCGCAGACCGCGACGGCGCGCAAGCGCTAGAGCGAGAGCGAGAGCGAGAGCGAGAGCGAGAGCGAGAGCGAGAGCGAGAGCTGACTGAGCGAGACCAGGGGATTCACTGCACGGCTGCTCCACTGAGCACCAGGTCATGGACCAACGGCTCCTCGCCGACCCGGACATGGCGGGCCTGCGGCTCGTACAGTCCCGTCGTCGCCGCCAGCAGGTAGGCGCCCGGTGACGGTACGGCCAGGATGTACGAGCCGTCCGCGAGCGACGTGACCCGGTCCAGCTGACGCCCGCCGGGTGAAAGCAGCGTGAGCACCGCTTCGGCGACCGGGGCGCCTTCCTCTGTGCGTACGAAACCGTGTATGACCTGCACGGGAGTCCCCTCCGTTGTCGGCTGTTCCTCGTGCGGCTCGACCGCCAGGTGCGGCAGTCGCTTCTCCAGGCCGGCCGGGAGCCACCAGTTGGACCGGCCGAGCAGGTGCATCGCCGCCGGCACCAGTGCCGTACGGAGAATGAAGGCGTCCAGCGCCACTGCCGCAGCGAGGCCGATGCCGGCCATCGCGCCCTCCACGTCGCCGCTCAGGACGAACGCGCTGAAGACGCAGATCATGATCAGGGCGGCACAGTTGATGACCCGGCTCGTCTCGGCGAGGCCGATGCGGACCGCGCGGGCGTTGTCGCGGGTGTGCACCCACTCCTCGTGCATACGGCTGACCAGGAAGACCTGATAGTCCATCGAGAGGCCGAAGAGGAGCGAGAGCATGATGACGGGGAGGAAGGCCGTGATGGGGCCCGCCTTCGCGTCCAGGAGATTCGCCCCCCAGCCCCACTGGAAGATCGCCACCAGGACCCCGAAGGACGCTGCCGCCGCCACCAGGTTCATGACCGCCGCCATCAGCGGGACCACCAGCGAGCGGAAGGCCACCAGCAGGAGCAGGAAGCCGAGGCCGATGATCGTGGCCACGAAGTACGGGAGGCGCGATCCCGTCACCGCGGCGAAGTCCTTGAAAGTCGCCGTCACCCCGCCGACATGGGCGGGGACGTGTGAGGCCGGGATGACGTCGTTGCGGAGGCGGTCGATGAGCTGGGCTGTCTCCTTCGATTGCGGTGACGTCTCGGGGACCACCTGGATCACGGAGACGCCGTGCGACGGCGGGGTCGCCGCCACCTTGTGCACGCCCTCGGTCGCGTTGATCCGCTGGACCAGATCGCCCGTGTCCGCCTGCGGGGAGACCACCAGGAGCGGGCCGTTGAATCCGGGGCCGAAGCCCTCGGCGAGCATGTCGTACGCCTGGCGGGTGGTCGTCGACTTGGGCTGGTTGCCCTGGTCGGACGCACCGAGGCGGAGCGAGAAGACGGGGATCGCCAGGATGCCCATCACCACCAGCGCCATCAGCGCCACCGAGCGCGGGCGCTTCTGTACGTAACCGGACCAGCGCGCCGCCGCGCCCTGCGCGTCCCCCTTCAGCGGGCCGTCGGCCGCCAGCTTCCTGCGCTGCCTGCGACTCAGTACACGCGGGCCCAGCAGGCCGAAGAGGGCGGGCAGCAGGGTCGTCGCGGCGAGCACCGAGAGGATCACCGTGACGGACGTCGCGATGACGACCCCATTGAGGAAGGACAGGCGCATCACCAGCATCCCGGCCAGCGCGATGACCACCGTGCCACCCGCGAACAGCACCGCCCGGCCCGAGGTGTTGAGGGCGGTGACCGCCGACTCCTCCGGTTCGAGGCCGCGCAGGATGCCCTTGCGGTGGCGGGTGACGATGAAGAGCGCGTAGTCGATGCCGACGCCCAGTCCGATCAACGAGCCGAGCAGCGGGGCGAATTCAGGGATGTCGGTGGCGTGGCTGAGGAGCGTCGTCGACATCGCACCCATGCCCACACCGAAGATCGCGATGGTGATCGGCAGCAGCATCGAGAAGAACGCACCGAAGGCGAGGAAGAGAACGACCGCGGCCGCGAGGATGCCGACGCCCTCGGACAGCCCCTGGGGCGACTGCTGGATCCGCTGGATCGCCTGTCCGCCGAGCTCCACCTTCAGCCCCTCGCGGGCCGCGTGGTGCGCGGTGTCGACGACGTTCTGGACGAGGTTCTTCGGTACGGAGTCTCCGCGCTCCGTGAAGGTGATCTGCGCGTACGCCGTACGCCCGTTGTCGCTGGCCGTCGGCGCGCTGACCTGGCCGACGCCCTTCATCGCCGCGATGGACTTCAGCGCGGGGTCGATCCTGCCCCGTACCGCCGCGTCGGACACCGAGCCCGCCGACGTACGCCAGACGACCGTGTCCGTGTCGCCCGACGCCTGCGGGAAGGCCTTGTTCATCAGGTCGTACGCCCGAGTGGAGTCAGTGTCCGGCAGGCTGAAGACGTTCGAGTAGTTGGTTCCCGCGACCGTGCCCCCCGCTCCCAGGCCGACCAGCGCGCCCACCCACAGCAACAGGACCACCAGCCGGTGCCGGTAGCACCACCTTGCCAATGCCGCCACGATTCATGCCCCTTCCCTTGTCTTCTGCGTACCCCCCGGGCCGTTCCCAGCATCGGGCCCGGACCCCTCGCACCAGGGAGTGCGGCCATGACTCTCAGGGAACTCCAAGACAGCGACCGCTGTTCAGTACAACGGCCGGACGGATACTGGGGACATGAGCCAATCTCCGGCGGCAGTCCCGGCAGGCCCGGCCGCCCCGGCGACCGTCCTCGTCGTCGAGGACGAGCCGAGCATCGCGGACGTCCTCACGATCGCCCTGCGCTACCACCGCTTCGAGGTGGTGACCGCGGGTTCCGTACGGCAGGCGGCCGCCCTGCTGCGCGAGCTGCGGCCCGATGTGGCGCTGCTCGACGTGATGCTCCCCGACGGCGACGGGCGGCTCCTGGGACGGGAGTTGAGAGATCTCCACCCGGAGACGGCGATCGTCTTCCTCACCGCGCGCGACGCCCCCGCCGAGATCGTCGGCGGTCTGGCGCTGGGCGACGACTACATCACCAAGCCCTTCAACATCGACGAGGTGATCGCCCGCGTGCGCGCCGTCCTGCGCCGCACCCGGCCCGCTGACTTCCTGCCCGCGCGCCCGCCGCTGCGCCACGGCGACCTGGAGCTGGACGAGTCGACGTACACCGTGCGCAGGGCGGGCGGTGCGGTGGAGCTCACCCCCACCGAGTACGCGCTGCTGCGCTTCCTCGTACGGAACGCGGGCACCGTCGTCACCAAGGAGCAGCTCCTGCGCCATGTCTGGCGCTTCGAGCACGCGGCGGAGTCCACCGTCGTCGAGACCTACATCAGCTATCTGCGCCGCAAACTCGACCCGCTCGGGCCGCCGCTGATCACCACCCGGCGCGGCATCGGATACGGGCTGGCATGACGCACATACGACCGCGCCGCCGCCATCTGCAGTCCCTGCGCGGCAAGTTGACCGTCGCAACCGTGCTGCTGCTCGCCATCGGCATCATCACCGCGACCGCCATCAGCCTCATGGGCATGCGCCACTATCTCCTCGACGCCTCCGACACGAATCTGCACAACTCCCGCAACAGCCTGCAGAACATGAATCTCACCCTGCAGCAGATCGAGTCGCTCACGGCGCTCGCCGTAGTACGCGACCAGTTCACCGGAGCCAACAGCAAGGCAGGCATCCTGCCCCGCCCGGAGTCCCTCTTCGTCCCCCTGGACAACGACGGCCGCGCCCTCTCCGTCGGCACCGTCACCCCCACCGCCCGCCAGCAGAGCCTCGCCGACGCGGTGCGCGACCCGGCGGCCGTCGCCGCCTCCAACTCGATCCACGACATCAGGCTGGACGGCGACCCGTACCGGATGACGGGGGTGCGCCTCAAGGACGGCACCATCGTGATCCTGGCGACCTCCACCAAGGCCGTCCACGACAGCATCAAGAAGGCGCTCAAGCTCGATCTCGCGGTGGGGACAGGGCTGTTGGTGCTGCTCGCCGTCTTCACGATGTGGGGTGCGCGCAGACGGCTGCGCCCACTGGAGGACATGGTCGAGACGGCGTCCGCCATCGCGGACGGCGATCTGACCCGGCGCGTACCGCCCCGCCCCGGCATGGTCACGGAGGTCGATCAGCTGAGGGTCGCGCTCAACACCATGCTCCAGCAGGTCGAGGCGGCGTACGGCACCCGCGAGCGCTCGGCGGCCCAGCTGCGCCGCTTCGTCGCGGACGCCTCGCACGAGCTGCGGACCCCGCTCTCGGCGATCCGCGGCTATCTCCAGCTGTACGACAAGGGGATGCTGCGCGAGCCCGCCGACCGCACCCGCGCCCTGCGCAGGATGAACGCCGAGGCCGACCGGATGGGACGCCTCGTCGAGGAACTCCTCACCCTGGCCCGCCTCGACCAGCGGCCCGAACTGCGGCTGCGGGAGGTCGACCTGAGCCTGCTGGTCAGGGACGCGGCCGACGACCTGCGCGCCCAGCAGCCCGAGCGGCCGGTGGAGGTGGCGGCGGACGGGGCGATGTTCGTGCACGCGGACGAGTCGGGGCTGCGTCAGCTCGTCGGCAATCTGCTGGCCAACATCCGTGCGCACACGCCCCCGCAGGCGGCGGTTCGGGTGGCGCTGGAACGGGCGGACGGGGTGGTACGGCTGCGGATCGCCGACCAGGGGCCCGGGATGGATCCGCGGGACGCGGACCGGATCTTCGACCGGTTCTTCCGGGCGGGCGGCGGCGCGGGCAGCGGGCTCGGCATGGCGATCGTGCTGGCGGTGACGGACGCGCACGGGGGCGGCGTCGCGGTGGAGACGGCGCCCGGGGCGGGGCTCGCGGTGACCGTGAGCCTGCCGGCCGGGGCACCGGCCGAGGCACCGGCCGGCGTCTCCGCGTAACCCCCGCGTCCGGTGGCCGGCAGACCGCCGGCCACCGGACTGCTCCTAGATCCAGCCCAGTTCCCACAGGCGCCAGACGCCCGTGCCGTCCGACAGGTACTGGCCGCCGGTGACGTCCTTGTTGGTCAGTACGTAGTCGGTGCGCTGCCAGAGCGGGATCAGCGGTACATCCTTGGCGACCAGGTCCTGGAGGGTCCGGAAGTCCTGGGCGGTGCGCGCCCGGTCGTTGAACTCCTGGGTATGCGTGATCAGCCGGTCGATCTCCGGGTCGGTGAAGCCGTTGGAGAGGCTGTTGTCGGTACCGACGAGCGGCTGGGCGTAGTTGTCCGCGTCCGGGTAGTCGGCGATCCAGCCGAGCGCGTACGCGTCGTACTTACCGGCCGCGTATCCGTCCTGGAACGCCTGCCACTTGGCCACGCCGGTCAGCTTGACCTTGAACAGGCCGCCGGTCTCCAGCTGCTTCTTCAGCAGCGCCGCCTCGGCGTCGGTGGTGCTGGTCGAGGAGTAGGCGAAGTTCATCTCCACCGGGGTCTGCACCCCGGCGCGCTCAAGCACCTTCCGCGCCGCGCTCACGTCGACGCTCGGGTAGCTGTCGAAGAACGAGGTGCTGTGTCCGACGAGGCCCTGCGGGATCACCGAGTAGAGCGGCTCGACCGTGCCGCTGTAGACCTGGTCGGCGAGCTGTGCGCGGTCCACGAGCCAGGCGGCGGCCCTGCGCAGGGCGACATTGGCGAACGGCGCGTTCTTGTGCACGTTGAAGACGAGGTTGCGGATCTCGCTGCCGCTGACCTCGTTCACGTGGATGTCGGCCGCGCCCGGGGAGAGCTTGGAGAGCACCGACGGCGGCAGCTCGCGGTGGGTCACGTCGACCAGCCCGGACTTCCAGGCCGCGTTGAGCTGCTCGGGCTGCTTGAAGTAGCTGATCGCGATGGCCGTGCCGGACTTCTTGATGGCGCCCTTGTACTGGGGGTTCGGCTCCAGCGTGGCGCTGACACCGTCCTTGTACTCCTTGAGCACATACGGACCCGAGCCGTCCACAGTGCCGCCCTCGCGCGCCTTCGTCGCCGGGTAGGCGGTGTGGTCGAGGATCGCGCCCGCGCCGGTGGCGATCTTCGACGCGAAGGTCGCGTCACGGGTCTTGAGGTGGAAGGTGATCTTGTCGCCCGCCGAGTCGACCGTGTCGAGGGTGGCGAGGAGCGGTCCGGGGCCGTTGTCGTTGTGGATCTTCAGGACACGGCGGAAGGAGAACACGACGTCCTCGGGTGTGACCTTGTGCCCGTTGGAGAAGTGCAGGTCGTCGCGGAGCCGGCAGCTGAAGGTGCGCAGCGAGGAGTCCTCGAACCGGCAGCTGGTGGCGGCATCGGGCACCGGGGTCGCCGAACCTCGGTCGAACGTCATCAGCGACTGGTACACCTCGCTGTAGAGCGCCCATGAACCGGCGTCGTAGGCGACCGCGGGGTCCAGCGAGGAGACGACGTCCGTGGTGCCGACCCTGATCGGCGTCTTCTTCACCCCGCTGTCGGGCAACAGCTGCCAGGCGCCCACGCCGACGATCGCCAATACGACACAGAACATCAGAATCCGAAGACGGATCGACCGCATTGCCGCGCTCTCCTCAAAAACCCCACCCGCATATTGGCGTTCACCCAATCACACCGGTTTCTTCACGGGAAGAGGCGGTCTTGACAGCATCCCAAATCGTTAGCTAACGCCCCTCAGGGCACGCAGTCCACGGAACCCGATCACGCCCACGGCCGTCCCCAGAAGAAAGGACGTAATGGCGAGCAGCAGATGGACCCAGAAGTACGTGGTCGGGTCACCCGCGTCGTCGAAGGCGAGTCCGCTGCCGTCCTTCACAAGATTCTTGACGAAAGTGATCCAGATGAACCAGGACCACACCCCGAAGGCGAGCAGGAACCAGGAGACGGGGCGACTGAGCTTCATCCCTCCAGTATTGCTTTCGTACCCCGCACGGCTGCGCCGGGGTGGGCCGGCGGTGGGCCCCGGGCGGCGGGTCACCCCCGTGGTGTGGGCCGAAGGGCCTGGGCCCTGTACGTTCTCGTCCGTGTCTGCCGTGAAAAAGACCGCCCTGACGGTCCTCGCCGCCGCGTTGCTGCCCGCCCTGTCCGCCGCGCCCGCCGCGGCGTCCGGTTCGGCCGACGACCCGAAGCCGCCCGCCCGTATGTCCCGAGTCGGCGGCGACGCGCTCGCCCTGGCGGGTACGCAGGTGAAGCTGGGCGCCGGTGCGCCCGTCCTGCCGAAGGATCTCTCCGGGCGGTCGTGGATCGTCGCGGACGCCGAGTCGGGTGATGTCCTCGCCGCGCACAACGCGCACTGGCGTCTCGCGCCCGCCTCCACGCTGAAGATGCTCTTCGCGGACACGGTCCTGCCGAAGTTCCCGAAGACCCAGACCCATAAGGTCGCCCCGTCCGACCTGGCCGGCATGGGGGACGGCTCCAGCCTCGTCGGCATCAAGGAGAACCTCACCTACTCGGTGCACGACCTGTGGCTCGGGGTCTTCCTGCGCTCGGGCAACGACGCGGTGCATGTGCTCTCCGCCATGAACGGCGGCGTCGCCAAGACGGTGGCGGACATGCAGCAGCACGCCGACGAACTGCAGGCGCTGGACACCCGGGTCGTCTCCCCGGACGGTTACGACGCCCCGCTGCAGCTGTCCAGCGCGTACGACCTCACCCTCTTCGCCCGCAACGGTCTGCAGAAGAAGGACTTCCGCGAGTACTGCGCCACGGCGGACGCCCAGTACCCCGGTGTCCAGAAGAAGGGCAAGAAGCGCGAGACCTTCGGCATCCAGAACACCAACCGTCTGCTGACCGGGGCCAACGGCGTCACCCAGTACCCGGGGATCGCCGGCGTCAAGAACGGCAACACCACGCACGCGGGCGCGACCTTCACCGGGGTCGCCGAGCGCAACGGCCGGGTCCTGCTCGTCACGGTCATGAACCCGAGTTCAAGCGAGAGCCAGGCGGTCTACAAGGAGGCGGCCAGGCTGCTCGACTGGGGCTTCGCCTCGGCCGGGAAGGTCACTCCGGTCGGCGACCTGGTCGCGCCGAAGTCGGCGACGACGGGCGGCGCGACACCCCCGGCGACGCAGGACGGCAAGGGCAAGAAGGGGCCCGCGACGGCCGCGGCCGTCGCGGGCAAGGAGGGCTCCAGCGGCATCGGCATCGCGCTCGCCGTCACCGGCGGGCTGCTGATCGTGCTGGCGGCCGGAGTGTTCCTGGTCAACCGGAAGTGGCCGCTTCCGGAGCTGGTTCGGCGTCTTCCCCGTCGCTGACGGGTTCCTCGCCGACAGCTTCCTCGCCGGAGTGCCCTGTCGCCGTCCAGGCGGCGCAGAACAGCATCAGTTTCACACTGAAGTTGATCCACAGCAGCAGGGCGATGGGCACTCCGAAGGCGCCGTACATGCTCTTGGAGGCGACGCCCTTCATATAGCTGCTGAGCAGGAGTTTCAGCAGCTCGAAGCCGACCGCGCCGATCAGTGCGGCGGTCAGCAGCCGGCGGCGCGGCGGGGTGACCCCGGGCAGCAGGGTCAGTACGTACAGCAGGACCAGGAAATCGGCGGCGGCCGCCACGGCAAGGGCGGCGATCTGGAGCACGACGCTGCCCACGCCGTTCTCGTCGATCCCGGTCCTGTCGGCGGTCCAGCCGATGGCGGTGGAGCCGATCGCGGAGGCGGCGAAGGAGGCGAGGACCGCGCCGCCGAGGCCGAGCAGCACCCCGCCGTCCTTGAGCTTGCGCAGGAACGGATTGCCTTCCTCGTCCTCCAGCTCCCATACGGCGCGCAGGCATTCCCTTATCGAACCGACCCAGCCGATACCGGTGAAGAGCAGCAGCGCTCCGGCGACCAGACCGATGGTGCCGGCATTGGAAACGAGCGCCTGCAGGTCCAATTGGTCGGAGATTCCCGGCACTTGCTCGGCGAGCTTGTTCTCCATGGAATGCAGCTTCTCGTCCGGGAGCAGGGCCGCGCCGATAGCCGCGGCGACCGTGATCAGGGGGAAGAGGGCCAGAAAGGAGATGAATGTGATCGCCGCGGCCAGCCGTGACCAGTGGACCCGGTCGAGGGTCTCGTAACTGCGCCAGGCGTGCGTGCCCATCAGCCGGGTCAGCGGCGGCCCGACGACGGGTAGGTTTTTCAGCCAGTCCATGAGGTGCGGGTACCCTCCGCCGGTCGGCTGAACACCAGGGTGCGCGTGCCCCAGAAGCGCAGGCAGGTGGCGAGGGCCATGCCGATGACCGCGCCGGAGAAGGTGTCGGCGCGGGGCGAGGTGAGGCCGAGGCCGTAGTGCGAAACCGCGAGGCAGAGGAGCTGGACGAGCGCACCGGCGATGTTCACGCCGAAGAAGACGGCGTACTCGCGCAGCCCGACCTTGCGGCCCCGGTACGTACCGAAGGCGTTGCCGAGGTACGCGACCGTGCAACCGGCCAGGAACGAGACGGATTTGGCGGTGATCGGGTCCCAGGAGAGCGAGGAGCGCAGCCAGACGAAGAGTCCGAGATCGGCGGCGTACGCGAAGATCCCGGCCAGCGCGAAACCCGCCACCTCTTTGCGGCTGATGCCCGTCACAGGTCGGCCACGGCGAGGGCGTACAGGGCGATCCAGACGAGTCCGATGACGGCGAGCGCCCGGTCGTGCAGGACGACGTCCTCGGGGGCCCCGGCGGTGCCCCGGTCGGCGAAGACCGCGTAACGCAGGATCGCGAGGATGAAGGCGGCCATGGAGAGCTGGCGCCAGGGCAGCAGGGATCCGTTGGAGGTGCCGCCGCTCTCCATCGCCCAGAGGCAGTACGCGAGGACGGCCACGCCCGCCGCCAACTGCCAGACGAAGCGCAGGTATCCGGTCGTGTACTGGTCGAGCAGGGCCCGCGTCGCCCCGCCCTTGCCCTCCATCTGGACGGCTTCGGAGTAGCGCTTGGCGGAGACCATGAAGAGCGCGCCGAAGCCCGCGGTGATCAGGAACCAGCGGGAGAGCGGGATGCCGAGGGCGACTCCGCCGATCATCGCGCGCATCAGGAAGCCGGTGGTGACGACGGTGAGGTCGACGACCAGGACGTGCTTGAGCCAGACGCAGTAGGCGAGTTGCATCGCGATGTAGCCGGAGAGGAGGGCTGCCGTCAGCTCGTTGCACCAGGCGACGGCGGCCGCGGTCGTGAGGACCGCGAGGATGCCGCCCGCGGCGTAGGCGACGGGGACGGGGACCTGGCCCGCGGCGACCGGGCGGCGGCACTTGGTGGGGTGGGCGCGGTCGGCGTCGGCGTCGCGCGCGTCGTTGATCAGATAGACGGCCGAGGCGGCGGCGGTGAACAGGACGAAGACCAGGACGAGTTGGAGAAACGTTCCCTTGGTGAGCAGTTCGCCTGCTGCGGCGGGTGCGGCGACCACCAGGATGTTCTTGATCCACTGGCGGGGGCGTGCGGTCCTGAGGAGTCCGAGCGGCAGACCCATGGCCTTGCGCCCGACCGAGGGTTCCGGCGGCTGGAGCTGGGGTGTGTCGAGGACTACGGCGCCGGGCTCAGACATGCGCCACGCCCCTCTTCATCCACTGCGCGCCGAACCCTGCGGTCAGCCCTCCGAGCAGGGCGCCGGCGGCCACGTCCGAGGGGTAGTGGACGCCGACGACCAGCCGCGAGACGCACATCATGGCGGCGAGCGGCGGCACCACATGGCGCCCCGCGGGCCGCAGCGCGCCGAAGGCGACAGCGGCCGCGGCGGCGGACGTGGCGTGCGAGGACGGGAAGGAGTGGCGGCCCGCTGTCTTCACCAGGGGCTGCAGGAAAGGGAGTTGGGGCCGCGGGCGCCGTACCAGCCGCTTGACCCCCATGCTCGCGAGGTGCGCGGCGCCGATCAGCGCGGTGCCCCGCAGCCAGGCCCCCCGCCGTTCGCGGTCGAGCGCCGCACCGGCCGCACCCGCGGCCAGCCACAGCGCGCCGTGCTCGCCGCTCCAGGAGAGCGCGCGGGCGGCAGCCGCGATACGCGGGTCGGCACCGCAGTCACGCATCGCCGACAGGAGTCTGTGGTCGGCGTCAATGGCGTGCATGTCGTCACCCCTTCTCCGTACCAGGCGTCCGGCCAGTTGGCCGCACACCCACGTCACACTTCTAGGGCAAAGCCCAATAATCACGGCCATCTCGGGTGACACTCCCTTAATCACCCGTTTCGGTGCGTGTAGGAGCGATACGGTCACCTGCATGCCTGCCGAAACCACCACATCCGTGACGTCCGTGACCGGTTGGGGCCGCACCGCCCCGACGACCTCGCTGCTGGTCCGCCCGCGTACGTACGAAGAAGCGGCGACCGCGGTACGTGAATGCGGGGAGCGCGGCGGGATCGCCCGCGGCCTGGGGCGCGCCTACGGGGACGCCGCCCAGAACGCCGGCGGCGCGGTGCTCGACATGACCGGGCTCGACCGGATCCGCGGCATCGACGCGGTCGCCGGGGTGGTGGTGTGCGACGCCGGGGTGAGCCTGCACCGGCTGATGGAGGTGCTGCTGCCGCTGGGCTGGTTCGTACCGGTGACCCCCGGGACCCGTTACGTCACAGTGGGCGGCGCGATCGGGGCCGACATCCACGGCAAGAACCACCATGTGTCGGGCTCCTTCTCGCGCCATGTGCAGTCGATGGACGTACTGATCGCGGACGGCACGGTCCAGACCGCGCTCCCCGGCTCCGACCTCTTCGACGCGACGGCGGGCGGGATGGGTCTGACCGGCGTCATCCTCTCTGCGACGGTCGAACTCCACCCCGTGGAAACGTCGTTGATGTCGGTGGACACCGAACGGGCCACGGATCTCGACGACTTGATGTCCCGGCTGACGGCCACCGACGACCGGTACCGCTACTCGGTCGCCTGGATCGACCTCCTCGCCAGGGGGGCGGCGACGGGCCGCGCGGTGCTGACGCGCGGCGACCACGCACCGCTGGACGCGCTTCCGGTACGGGCCAGGCGCGAGCCTCTCGCCTTCCGCCCCGGCCGGCTGCCGGCGGCCCCCGCCTTCTTCCCCGAAGGCCTGCTCGGCCGTACCTCGGTCTCTCTCTTCAACGAGCTCTGGTACCGCAGGGCGCCCAAGTCCCGTACGGGCGAACTCCAGAAGATGTCCACCTTCTTCCACCCCCTGGACGGAGTCCCGCACTGGAACCGGGTGTACGGCCGCGGCGGGTTCGTCCAGTACCAGTTCGTGGTCGGTTACGGACAGGAGGAGACCCTGCGCCGCATCGTCAGCCGGATCTCGCGCCGCGGCTGCCCGTCCTTCCTCGCCGTACTGAAGCGCTTCGGCGAGGGCGACCCCGGCTGGCTGTCCTTCCCGATGCCCGGCTGGACCCTGGCCCTGGACATCCCCGCGAACCTCACCGGCCTCGGCGCCTTCCTCGACGAACTGGACGAGGAGGTGACGGGGGCGGGCGGCCGCGTCTACCTGGCGAAGGACTCGCGCCTGCGCCCGGAGTCGCTGGCCGGGATGTACCCGAAGCTGCCCGCGTTCCGCGCCCTGCGCGCCGAGCTGGACCCCACCTCCGTCTTCACCTCGGACCTCTCCCGCCGCCTCTCCCTTTAGCCCCTTAGCCCCTTTAGGAGCCCCGCCATGAAGGACGCCTTCGGCACCCCGCAGTCCCTGCTCGTCCTCGGCGGTACGTCCGAGATCGCGCTGGCCACCGCCCGCCGCCTGGTGGCCCGCCGCACCCGAACGGTCTGGCTGGCAGGACGCCCGTCCCCCGCCCTGGAGGAGGCCGCGGTACAGCTCCGCTCACTGGGTGCCGACGTGCACACCGTCGCCTTCGACGCGCTCGACTCGGCCTCGCACGAGGTCGCGCTCGGAAAGGTCTTCGCGGAAGGCGACATCGACATGGTGCTGCTCGCCTTCGGCATCCTGGGCGACCAGTCGCGCGACGAGAGCGAACCGCTGTCGGCGGTACGGGTCGCGCAGACCAACTACACGGGCGCGGTCTCGGCCGGCCTGATCTGCGCGAAGGCACTCCAGGGCCAGGGCCACGGCTCGCTGGTGGTGCTGTCGTCGGTGGCGGGCGAGCGGGCGCGGCGGGCGAACTTCATCTACGGGTCCAGCAAGGCGGGCCTGGACGCGTTCGCGCAGGGTCTCGGCGACGCGCTGCACGGGACGGGGGTGCACGTGATGGTGGTCAGGCCCGGCTTCGTACGATCGAAGATGACGGCGGGCCTTGAGGAGGCGCCGATGGCCACGACGCCGGAGGCGGTCGCGGCCGCCATCGAGACGGGGCTGCGGAGGCGCTCGGAGACGGTGTGGGTGCCGGGGGCGCTGCGGGTGGTGATGTCGGCGCTGCGGCACGTGCCGCGACCGCTGTTCCGCAGGCTGCCGGTCTGAGGCCGGGCCGTACGGGCACGTGCGTCGCCCCGCCTCCTCCGATCCAGGGGCGGGCCGACGTCGCAGACCAGCGTGGCCCCCGCCCTCTGCGACGTGGACGTCATCCTTGAGCGCAGCGACGCCGAGAACCTCGTACTTCATCGCCCAGCAGACCGAAGCCAGCCGGTTCGAGATCCCGGAAACGTCGTCACACCTCAGAAGCGGCATGGCCGTCATGCGCGGCTACAAAGGCGCTGCGGGAGGAAAGGGCGTCGGACTCGCGGACGCGATGAACGTGGTCCTCGCCGCCACCTTCCAGACAACAGACGTGTTCACCTCCGACGCGCACTTCCGCATGATGCGCCCGCTCACAGCCCACGACTCATTCCGGCTCCTGCCCGACGACCTCTGACGGGCATCGGAAGCTCACCGGGTTGCAGCGGGCCCGGCCCGGGCGACGGAGACACCGTTCGCAGTCACACCGCGCCGCCGTGGCGCACGGTCAACACCCCCTGCAGATCTCCACCAACCGCTCCTACCTCGCCGCCCTCGGGCTCGGGCTCGACCTCGCCCTGGATCGCGTGCCTGCCGGCTGACGGCGGAGCCTATTTCGGTAACTGTCAACAATGTTGTCGCCAGATGCATTGACCCCGCCCGATGGCGGGCTCTACCGTCCGCTGAACGCCATCGCACGCACGCCGTGACACATGAACTACGTGCACAACCTGTCGCAACACTGACGTCTGCACAGGAGGAGCCATGCGTCGCCTGTTCGCCGGTCTCACGGTCGGAGCCCTGCTGGTCGCCGCGTCGGCCTGTGGCTCGTCCGGCGGCTCCGGGAAGTCGGGCAAGAGCCCGTCGTCCGGCAGCCCCACCACGGTCAAGGTCGGGATCATCCCCATCCTCGATGTCGCCCCCCTCTATCTGGGCCAGGAGAAGGGCTTCTTCAGCAGGAACGGGCTGAAACTGTCCCTCACCCCCGCGCAGGGCGGCGCCGCGATCGTGCCGGGCGTGGTCAGCGGGCAGTTCCAGTTCGGGTTCAGCAACGTCACCTCGCTGATGATCGCCCAGACCAACGGCGTTCCCGTACAGGCCATCGCCAACGGGGTTGCCTCGACCGGCGAACCCGGCGCCGACTTCGGCGGGCTCGCGGTGAAGAAGGGCAGCCCGATCAAGTCCGCCAAGGATCTGGTGGGCAAGACCGTCGCCACCAACACGCTCAAGAACATCAACGACACGGCGGTACGCGAGTCGGTGCGCAAGGCGGGCGGCGACGCCTCCAAGGTGAAGTTCGTCGAACTCGCCTTCGACCAGATGCCCGCCGCGCTCGCCAAGGGCCAGATCGACGCCGCCATGGCCGTCGAGCCCGCGCTCACCACCATCAAGAGCCAGGGCGGCACCGAGATCGCCTGGCCGTACGTCGACGTCGCCGAGCACCTCACCATCGCGATGTACTTCAGCTCGACGCAGTACGCGCAAGCCAACCCGGCCGTGGTGAAGGCCTTCCAGGCGGCGACGGCCGAGTCCCTCGCCTACGCCAACACGCACCCGGACGAGGTCCGCAAGGCCCTCACCACGTACACGAAGATCCCCGCGAACCTGCTCTCCGAGCTGACGCTCCCGCAGTGGCCCGCCGAGGCCGACCGCCCCGCGATCGAGACCCTGGAGAAACTGGGCGAGCAGGACGGGCTCTTCAAGAAGACGCCCGACCTCGACAAGCTGCTGCCGTGAGCGGTAGCCGTGACCACAGCCGCAGCCGCAGCCGTACGAACGCGGCACTCGGCGCCGCCGGGCTCGCGGGATTCCTCGCCCTCGGCGAGGCGGTCCCGCGGCTCGGCCTCGTCTCCGAGGACTACTTTCCGCCAACGAGCCGTATCGCCACGGCACTTGGGACCGAGCTCGGCGACCACGCCTTCTGGACCGCACTCGGCGACACCCTCACCGGCTGGGCGATCGGCCTGGCCATCGCGGTCGGCGCGGGCATCGTCGCCGGGGTGGTCGTCTCCGTCGTCCCGTATCTCCGGCGGGCCACCGCGTCGACGATCGAGTTCCTCCGCCCGATACCCTCCGTCGCCCTGATCCCCCTCGTCGTGCTCCTCTACGGCGCCGAACTGCGCTCCGTCCTCCTCCTCGTCGTCTACGCCTCCTTCTGGCAGGTCCTCGTCCAGGTCCTGTACGGGATCCAGGACGTCGACCCGGTGGCTGAGGAGACAGCGCGCTCGTACGGGCTCGGGACGTGGGCGCGGGTCCGTCATGTGCTCTGGCCCACCGCCCTCCCGTACGTCATGACGGGTGTGCGGCTGGCCGCCGCGGTCGCCCTCGTCCTGGCCGTGACCGCTGAACTCGTTATCGGCGCACCGGGGTTGGGCGCACGGATCGCCGTCGCCCAGACCTCGCAGGCCGTACCGGACATGTACGCGCTGGTGGTGGCCACCGGGCTGCTCGGGCTGCTGATCAATGTGGGCGCCCGCACCGTGGAGCGGCGGGCGCTGGTCTGGCATCAGTCGGTGCGCGGGGAGGTCGCGCTGTGAAACGCGCACTCGCCCGGCTGCTGTTCGTACTCGGCCTGCCCGCACTGCTCTTCACGCTCTGGTGGGTGGCGTCGGAGGGCAGCACCAATGTGTACTGGCCGTCCCTGCGCACGATCCTGAGGACCTTCCCGGACGTCTGGACGGGTGAACGGCTGCGCGGTGACGTGCTTCCCAGCGTGCTGCGGCTGCTCGGCGGGTACACGGCGGCGGCCGTCGTGGGTGTGGCGCTGGGCGCGGTCATCGGTTCGTATCGGAGCGTGCGTGCCGTCTGCGAACCGGTCCTGGAATTCCTGCGCGCACTGCCCCCGCCGGTCCTGATCCCGGTCATCATGCTCTTCGCGGGCATCGGCGACACGATGAGGATCGTGGTGATCGCGAGCGGGTGCGTCTGGCCGATCCTGCTCAACACGGCCGAGGGCGTACGGGCGTTGGACTCCGTGATGTCCGAGACGGCGCGCTCGTACGGCATCACGGGCACCGCCCGGCTGCGGCGCGTGGTGCTGCGCTCGGCGAGTCCGCAGATCTTCGCGGGGCTGCGCCAGGCGCTGTCCATCGGCATCATCCTGATGGTCATCAGCGAGATGTTCGCGGCCGGCAACGGGCTGGGTTTCACCATCGTGCAGTTCCAGCGCGGGTTCGCGATCCCCGACATGTGGACGGGGATTCTCCTTCTGGGGCTGCTCGGCTTTCTGCTCTCGGTGCTCTTCCAGCTGGTCGAGCGCCGGGTACTCGGCTGGTACCACGGGCGGCGCGCGGTCACCCGGCGGTCTCCGTGAGCCTCGGCTCCTGAAAGGGCGGTCCATGCACGCGCTTCTTGAGATATCAGGTCTGCGGAAGGCCTACGAAGGGTCCGGGCGCCGCACCGAGGCGATACGGGACCTCACCTTCTCCGTGGACGCCGGCGAACTCGTCTGCCTGGTGGGCCCGTCGGGCTGCGGCAAGACGACGCTGCTGAAGTGCGTGGGCGGGCTGCTGGCGCCGACCGGGGGCGATGTCCTGCTGGACGGGCGGCGGGTCGGCGGGCCGCCGCCGGGGATGGCGTTCGTGTTCCAGGAGTACGGACGCAGCCTCTTCCCCTGGATGCGGGTGGGCGAGAACGTCGAACTCCCGCTCAGACAGAAGAAGTTGAGCAAGCCGCGACGGCGCGAGCTGGTATCCGACGCGCTGGAGTCGGTCGGTCTCGCCGATGCCGCGAAGGCCTATCCGTGGCAGCTGTCCGGCGGGATGCAGCAGCGGGTCGCCATCGCCCGCGCACTGGCGTACGAACCCGAAGTGCTGCTGATGGACGAGCCGTTCGCGGCGGTCGACGCGCAGACGCGCGCCGATCTGGAGGATCTGGTGCGCGGGCTGTGGCAGCAGCGCGGGATCACGATCCTCTTCGTGACGCACGACATCGACGAGGCCGTGTACCTCGGGGAGCGGGTGCTGATCCTCTCCGCCTCCCCCACCGTCGTACAGGAGCAGCTGAAGATCGATCTGCCGGGCGAGCGGGACCAGCTGCACACGCGGGCCGCTCCGCGCTTCACCGAGCTGCGGACCCACGTCTATGAGCAGATCCAGGCGGCGAAGCGCGAGGCGCGGCCAGGGGGTGCCGGCTGACCATCTCCTGACCGTCCGCTACGGGACGGCCGGGACGCCCTGCGTGGCGCTCTGCGGGGGCACCACTCCGCCGCCCCCGCCGAAGACGAACTCGCGGAGCTTGCGCCAGACGCCGTCCTGACCCTGTTCGTACAGGGCGAAGGAACCGCAGAGCCAGGCCGCCTCGAAGTCGGCCAGGGCCTCGTACGCCACGTCCATGGCCTCTTCGGCGATGCCGTGCGCGACCGTCACATGCGGGTGGTACGGGAACTGCAGCTCCCGGACGAGCGGGCCCGCGGGGTCCCTGACCTGCTGCTGGAGCCAGGAGCAGGCCGAGCCGCCCTCGACGACCTGGATGAAGACGACCGGGGACAGGGGGCGGAAGGTCCCTGTCCCGTACAGCCGCATCGGGAAGGAGCGGCCTGCCGCCGCGACCCCCGCGAGGTGCACCTCGATCGCGGGGAGGGCGGCGGCGTCCACCTCGGTGGGCGGCAGGAGCGTGACGTGCGTGGGGATGCCGTGCGCGGCGGGGTCGCCGAAGCCGGCGCGGCGCTCCTGGAGCAGGCTGCCGTACGGCTCCGGGACCGCGATCGAAACGCCGAGCGTTACGGTCCCCACGTCGTTCTCCTCCGCTGTCGGTGCGCCTGGCGGGGCGCTGTCGGGTTCTTGCCCTCTGCGTGCAGTGTGGCGGGCAGGCTGCCCCTGTGGCCAGAGTCCTTGGTCAGGGCATTGGTCCCGCTGATCGGGTCAGTGCTTGGCGGGCAGGAAACCCACGCGTTCGTACGCCTGGGAAAGCGTCTCCGCCGCCACCGCACGGGCCTTCTCGGCGCCCTTCGCCAGGATGGAGTCCAGCGTCTCGGGGTCGTCGAGATATTCCTGGGTGCGCGTGCGGAAGGGGGTGGCGAAGTCGGTGACGGCCTCGGCCACGTCGCCCTTCAATGCACCGTACATCTTTCCCTCGTAACCGGTCACCAGCTCCTCGACGGTGGCGCCCGTGAGGGTGGAGAGGATGGTGAGGAGGTTGGAGACGCCCGGCTTGTTCGCCGCGTCGAAGGTGATCACGGTGTCGGTGTCGGTGACCGCGCTCTTGATCTTCTTCGCCGAGACCTTGGGGTCGTCGAGGAGGTTGATCAGGCCCTTGGGGGTCGCCGCCGACTTGCTCATCTTGGCGGTCGGTTCCTGCAGGTCGTAGATCTTCGCCGTCTCCTTGAGGATGTACGGCGCCGGGAGCGTGAAGGTGTCGCCGAACCGGCCGTTGAAGCGGGTCGCGAGGTCGCGGGTCAGCTCGACGTGCTGGCGCTGGTCCTCGCCGACCGGGACCTGGTCGGCCTGGTAGAGCAGGATGTCGGCGACCTGGAGGATCGGGTACGTGAAGAGGCCGACGGTGGCGTTGCCCGTGCCCTGCTTGGCGGACTTGTCCTTGAACTGGGTCATGCGCGAGGCCTCGCCGAAGCCGGTGAGGCAGTTCATGACCCAGGCGAGCTGGGCGTGCTCGGGGACATGGCTCTGGACGAAGAGCGTGCAGCGCTCGGGGTCGAGCCCGGCGGCCAGCAGCTGGGCGGCGGCGAGGCGCGTATTGGCGCGCAGCTCGGCCGGGTCCTGCGGAACGGTGATCGCATGCAGGTCCACGACCATGTAGAAGGCGTCGTGGGACTCCTGCAGGGCCACCCACTGGCGGACCGCGCCGAGGTAGTTGCCGAGGTGGAACGAGCCTGCGGTGGGCTGGATTCCGGAGAGCACACGGGGACGCACGCTGCGCACGCTGGGACGTTCAGAGGCCATGCACATCATTCTCTCAGGTGTGGAACCGATCCCCGTCGCCCGGTGTATGAAAGGTGTGAGGACGCGGGAGGGGACCCGGGGGCTTGCTCGGGAGGGGGGCCTGATCGGCGCTGTCGACGAGGCCGCAGTGATCGCGCGCGTACGGGCCGGGGAGCCGGAGGCGTACGCGGAGCTGGTGCGCGCCCATACGGGGATCGCGATCCGGGCGGCGGTGGCCTTCGGGGCGGGCTCGGACGCCGAGGACGTGGTGCAGTCGGCCTTCTTCAAGGCGTACCGGTCACTGGCGACCTTCCGGGACGGCGCGGCCTTCCGGCCGTGGCTGCTGCGGATCGTCGTGAATGAGACGAGAAACACAGTGCGCTCGGCGGTCCGGCTGCGGTCAGCGACGGGGCGCGAGGCGGCGCTGCTCGAGGCGGAGCCGCTGATACCGGACTCGGCGGACCCTGCGGTGGCGGCGCTGGAGACGGAGCGCAGGGCGCTGCTGAGGGCTGCGCTGGGGCAGCTGGGCGAGGAGCAGCGGCTCGTCGTCACGTACCGCTATCTGCTGGACATGGACGAGGCGGAGACCGCCGAGGCGCTGGGCTGGCCCCGGGGGACCGTGAAATCGCGGCTGAACAGGGGGCTGAAGAAGCTGGGGCGGCTGCTGCCGCCCCCGGACGGCGGGGGCGGGGG
>NZ_JAFLRJ010001605.1 GCF_017315755.1 Streptomyces beijiangensis | reverse complement strand
CCGCGGATCAGGTCGCGGATCGCGGCCAATACGGCGGGCGTGTTATGGGTCCTGACCTGGGATTTGCCTTCGCTGAAGACGACGTCGCGTACCCAGTGGGCGGTGTATGATGCCGGCGGCTATCACGCCCAGCACACGATGTTGCGTACGTCGTCAGTCATGGGCGGGCATGTTAGCGGGCATTCGGCCTCAAGTCCGAGGCGGACCTGACGGGGTGGCCCGGGCGGCGCTACCCTGCGCGGACGATCCTTCACTGGAGGTGCGCATGCGACGTTCTGTCGCGCGGAATGTGTCGTTCTTAGG
>NZ_JAFLRJ010001604.1 GCF_017315755.1 Streptomyces beijiangensis | reverse complement strand
GTGATTCAGGTGCGGCTCTTGCTAATTCCTGAGCAAGCGTTCTAGGGCTGGACGTTCCTTCGGGTGGTGGTGGAAGACTGAAGGCTGTTGGAACCGCCAGGTAGTGGGGGGCGTATTCCACTTGCATGCTGTTTGTCTTTGATGCGCGGGTTCACGGCGGTATGCGATGCGAGTGATCCGGAGGTGCTAGTAGATGATGCTGCCGTCGTGGCAGGACGAGATGGACGGAGACCGCAAGGTGGGAGGCATGGCGCGGGCAGCGCTGTGGCTTCTGACCGTAGGGGGGG
>NZ_JAFLRJ010001603.1 GCF_017315755.1 Streptomyces beijiangensis | reverse complement strand
CCGCCTCGCCGCGCGGCTCGGCATGGTCTCCCCGGCCACCCTCGACCTCAACGTGGTCTGCGCCGGGTTCACCCACGCCCTGGCCACCGCCGACCACGCGGTGCGCGCCGGTGCCGCCGAGCGCGCCGTGGTCGTCGGCGCCGACAAGATGTCGCAGGTCGCCGACTGGACCGACCGGGGCACCTGCGTCCTGGTCGGTGACGACGCCGGGAGCGGCGGCGCGGGCATCGGCCCCGTCCTGTGGGGCTCGGTCCCCGGCCTCGGCCACGCCGTCCGCATCGAGGGCACCCCGCCCCGCTTCGCCCAGGTGGGCC
>NZ_JAFLRJ010001602.1 GCF_017315755.1 Streptomyces beijiangensis | reverse complement strand
CCTGGAGACGGTGGCGGTGGACGGAAAGGTGCTGCGCGGGTCTGGCACCAGTGAGTCGGTCGCGGTGACGGTGATCGGTGCGATGGCACAGGACGGGGCGCTGGTCGCGCAGCAGCGGGTGGCGGACAAAAGCAACGAGATCCCGGCGCTGGCGCCGCTGTTGTCGGTGCTCGGCCTACAGGGGGTGGTAGTGACGGCGGACGCACTACACACGCAGGTGGAGACGGCGAAGGTGCTGGTGGAGGAGATGGGCGCGCACTTCGTGCTGGTGGTGAAGCGGAACCAGCCGGCGTTGTGGGAGGCGTGCCGGTCGATCCCGTGGAGCG
>NZ_JAFLRJ010001601.1 GCF_017315755.1 Streptomyces beijiangensis | reverse complement strand
GCCGCCGTCGGCTGGGCCATCGTCGCCTCGCGCTCCGCCAAGCCGCAGCGCAGGGGTCTCAGCCGCCTCGCCTGGGGACAATTCTGGCTCGTCGTGGCCAACGGCATCATCGGCGGCATCACGGTGCTGACCGAGCTGAACCCCTGGACCGTCGCGGGCCACTTCATCCTGGCCAGCACGCTGCTCACCGTCACGGCGGTGACCTGGCTCAGGGCGCGGGAAGGCGACGCCGAGCCGCGTCCGCTGGTGGGCAGGCCGGTGAAGCAGCTCGTGATCGGGCTCGCCGTCTTCGCGGGCGCGCTGGTCGTCGTGGGGACGGCCGTCACGGGGTCGGGGC
>NZ_JAFLRJ010001600.1 GCF_017315755.1 Streptomyces beijiangensis | reverse complement strand
CTTCTCCACGGTGCGCTTGCGATTCATCAGCGCGGGCAGGACGGGGGCGTCGAGGTCCCGCCATGAGAGCTGCTCGGCGGGCTGTTGGACATCGGCTGGCGGCTGGGTGCTCGGGGCGAAAAAGTCTGCTGCGGGCGGGCAGCTGGTCTCGGCTATGCCCTCCTCCGGCTCGGGCGCCCCCTGGCGCTCGGCCTTCTCCTTCGTCGCCCCTGGGGCGGGGGCAAGCGCGGACGACGCCTCGTTAGAGGCTCGTTCG
>NZ_JAFLRJ010001599.1 GCF_017315755.1 Streptomyces beijiangensis | reverse complement strand
ATCTCGCGGTGCTCTCCGACATGACCTGTGAACCCGGGCGGATGGGGGCCATGATGCGCGACCTCGTCGTCCGTATCGGCGCCCATCTCACCAGCCCGCCCCGTCGGAACGGGACGACCGTATGACTCCTCCGCAACGCCAGAGGCGCTCCCCGCCGGAAGACCCTCCTCCACAACCGGCCCAGGACCAGAAGGAGGACGGACGGCCCAACCCGGAGCGGCTGTACGTCGTCGCC
>NZ_JAFLRJ010001598.1 GCF_017315755.1 Streptomyces beijiangensis | reverse complement strand
CTAGTCTCGTGGGCTCGTCCAGTCACCCGCTCCGTGATTCGGCTCGAACCAGCACCTCCGTGGGTTTACGACCGGGGTACCGACCTGTGCCGGATCCGGCACGCGGTCAGCAGCTTTCGCCGAACTTGACGGCCCCGATCGTCACCGGCTGCCCGTCGAGCTTCGCTCCGGCCGCCGGGTCGGTCGAGCAGACCTGCCAGTTCGACTCAAGGAGCACCATCCGGTCCTGGCCTGATACGTCGTCGACCGTGATGCTGGTGGAAGCGTCGAGCGCCTGGCGGGCGACCTTGACGGACTTCCCCACGAAGTTCGGCATGGTGGAGCCGGCCTTCTC
>NZ_JAFLRJ010000169.1 GCF_017315755.1 Streptomyces beijiangensis | reverse complement strand
GGGAACGCGCTGCCGCAGCCGCTGGCCGACCGGCTGCGCACGGTGCTCGAACGGCGGCGCAACGCGGTGTGGGAGCGGCTGGGGGCCGTCAACGAGGTGACGGGGGAGTCGGCGGACGACACCTACCGGCGGCTCGCGCGGGAGATGATCGCGGCGGAGCGGGGGGTGTTCGTGGAGCTGCGGGACCGGCGCCGGATCGACGACGAAATGCTGCGGACGCTTTTGCGGCGGCTGGACCTGGAAGAGGCGGCGGCGTACCGCGAGGCGACGGAGTAGGTGGCGGGCGGGACTTCGCCCCTGCACCCCCGTACGCGGCCGAAGGCCGCTTACGGGTGGGGCCCCTCCTCAGGGGCGTCCGGTGATCACCGCCGCAAGCCTCGTCCCCGGGGGGAACGCGCCCTCCTCCGTCAGCGTCAGCAGACCCAGCAGCATCTTCGCCACGTACACCCGCTCGACCGCCACCCCGTGCCGCCCCTCGAAGTCCTCCGCGAACTCCTCCAGCCGTGGCGTCGTGCGGGCATAGCCCCCCGCGTGGAACCGGTCGTCCAGCGTCCACCGTCCCGCCGGACCGCCGAACGCCTCGCGCTGGAGGCGGCGGACCTCCTCCTCCAGGAAGCCGCCCCTGAGCACGGGGAAGCCGATCGCCCGCTGCCCGGGGGCAAGACCGGCCGCGAGGCCCGCCAGCGTGCCGCCCGTGCCCACCGCGGTCGCCGCGACGTCCGCCAGGCCGTGGAGCTCGTGGCCCAGTTCCGTACAGCCGTGCACCGCAAGCGAGTTGCTGCCTCCCTCGGGTACGACGTATGCATCGGCGAAGGCCGGCGGAACCGTCTTGGCGCGGTACGCCGAGCGGTCCACGAAGTGCAGCCGCATGCCGTCCGCCGCACACCGGGCGAGCGAGGGGTTGAGCGGGCGGTGGGCCAGCTCGTCCCCGCGTACGACACCGATCGTCACCAGGCCGAGCAGGCGGCCCGCGGCCGCCGTGGCGCGGAGGTGGTTGGAGTACGCACCGCCGAAGGTGAGCAGCGGGCGGCCCTGCGCGGCCGCGAGGTTGGGGGCCAGCTTGCGCCACTTGTTGCCGGTCAGCTCCGGATGGATGAGGTCGTCCCGCTTGAGCAGCAGGTGGACGCCGTGGCGGGCGAAGCGGGCGTCGTCGACCGGCTGGAGCGGGGAGGGGAGATGCGGACGCAGCAGTTCCGGGGGCATGGGGGAGATTGTCGCCGCCCTTCCCCGTCAGGGGCGAAACAGTCTCCCTCATTTGTGTAATGGCGCCGCGACTCCCTGTGATGGAAGGCTCGCGTACGCAGTTCAGCGCTTGATCGAGAGGGAGTCAGATGTCGGTTGGCGAAGAGATCCGCGAGCAGCAGGCGCCGCCCCAGCAGAGTCTTGGGACGGCCGCGGCGCGGAACTTGGCGACCACCACCAAGTCCGCGCCGCAGATGCAGGAGATCACCTCGCGGTGGCTGCTGCGGATGCTGCCGTGGGTGCAGGTGCAGGGTGGTACGTACCGGGTGAACCGCCGGCTCAGCTACTCCGTGGGCGACGGACGCGTGACGTTCGTGCAGACCGGTGACCGGGTGGCGGTCATCCCCGCCGAACTGGGCGAACTGCCCGCGCTGCGGGAGTACGGGGACGAGGCGGCGCTGGGCGAGCTCGCACAGCGCTGCACACAGCGGGAGTTCGCGGCAGGCGAGGTGCTTGCGGCGGCGGGGTCCGCCAATGACCGGGTGTTCCTGCTCGCGCACGGGCGGGTGGAGAAGATCGGTGCGGGGCAGTACGGCGGCGAAACGGTTCTGGGGATGCTCGCCGACGGGGCCTATCTGGGCGACCAGGCGCTCCTCGACGCGGATTCCGCCTGGGAGTACACCGCGCGGGCGGCGACCGCCTGCACGGTCCTGGAGCTGACCCGGGCCGATGTGCTGAACCTGGCCGAGCGTGCCGGTTCGCTCCGTGAGCATCTGGCCGGGCTGCTCTCCATTCCGGAGCAGCGGACCAACAAGTACGGCGAGGCGGCGATCGACCTCTCCGCGGGGCATGTGGGGGAGGCGGTCGTCCCGCACACCTTCGTGGACTACGACGCGGCGCCGCGCGAGTACGAACTGAGCGTCGCGCAGACGGTGCTGAAGGTGCACAGCCGGATCGCCGATCTCTACAACCAGCCCATGAACCAGACCGAGCAGCAGTTGCGGCTCACGGTCGAGGCGCTGCGCGAGCGCCAGGAGCACGAGCTGATCAACAATCGTGAGTTCGGGCTGCTGAAAAACGCCGACTACAGCCAGCGCATCCAGCCGCACGACGGGGTGCCGGGACCCGACGACATGGACGAACTGCTCAGCAGGCGGCGCGGGTCGAAGATGATCCTCGCGCACCCGCGGGCCATCGCTGCCTTCGGACGGGAGTGCAACAAGCGCGGGCTCTACCCCGACAGCATCGAGGTGGCCGGGCACCATGTGCCGGCCTGGCGAGGGGTGCCGATCTTCCCCTGCAACAAGATTCCGATCTCCGACTCCCGTACGACCTCGATCATCTGTATGCGTACGGGCGAGGCCGAGCAGGGCGTCATCGGGCTGCAGCAGGCCGGCATCCCCGACGAGATCGAGCCGAGCCTCTCGGTGCGCTTCATGGGGATCGACGAGCAGGCGATCATCTCCTACCTGGTGACGGCCTACTACTCGGCGGCGATCCTGGTACCGGACGCGCTCGGCGTGCTGGAGAACGTCGAGGTCAGCCGCTGGCGGTGAGTTGGCGGGTATGGGTCCTCACGGAAGTGGGCCCATACCCCCCCCGCCGGGTATTCCCCAGGGAAGGTGAACCGCCGTGATCACTGCACATTCCGCACACTCCGCGACCGAGGGCCACGAGGCCGCCGCTCTCCTGGAGCGCACCAGGGTCGTGGTCAACCCCCGGCTCCGTTCCACCGTCGAGACGCTGCCGGGCTCCCTGCGCCGTATCGCGATGTACCACTTCGGCTGGGAGCTGCCCGACGGCACCCCGGCCGCGGGTCAGGCGGGCAAGGCGATCAGGCCCGCGCTGGTGCTGGCCGCCGTACAGGCGCTTGGCGGGGAGATGGAGCCCGCCGTACGGGCCGCGGCGGCCGTCGAGCTGGCGCACAACTTCACGCTGCTGCACGACGACGTGATCGACCAGGACCCCACCCGCAGGCACCGCCCCACCGCCTGGACCGTCTTCGGGATACCGGACGCGATCATCGCCGGCGACGCGCTGCTCGCTCTCTCGCTGCGGCTGCTCGCCGAGGACACGCATCCGGCCTCCCGACAGGCCTCGGAGCGGCTCGCGGCGTGCGTCATCGAACTCTGCGCCGGCCAGCAGGCGGACTGCGCGTTCGAGGACCGCAGCGACGTCACGCTGGAGGAGTGCCTGGCGATGGCGGAGGCCAAGACCGGTGCGCTGCTCGGCTGCGCCTGTGCGCTGGGCGCGCTGTACGCGGGGGCGGACGGCGAAGTGGTCGCCGCCATGGACGCGTTCGGGCGGGAGGCGGGGCTCGCCTTCCAGCTGATCGACGACCTCATCGGGATCTGGGGGGACCCCGCCCGTACCGGTAAGCCGACCGGTGCGGATCTGGCCGCCCACAAGAAGTCGCTGCCGGTGGTGGCGGCTCTGTCCTCGGGGACGCCCGCGGCGGCCGAGCTCGAAGAGCTGTACCGGGGGCCCATGAACGCCGCCGCCATACGCGCCGCGACCGAGGCCGTGGAGCGGGCGGGCGGCCGCGACTGGGCCCAGATGCAGGCGGCCGACCGGATGGCCAGGGCGGTGCACCATCTGTCGCGGGCGGTGCCTGATCTGGCGGCGGCGGGAGGCCTGCTGTCCCTCGCGGAGTTCGTGACGCGGCGCAGCCACTGAATCTGTCCCCGGCTGCCGCACCCCGCGCCTCTGCCCCAACTCTAAGATCCTGTTCGTCGGTTGAGGATCGGACGAGAGGGTCAGGGGCATGGGCGTGGCGATACGGCGGGCGGGCGCGGGGGACCGAGGGGAACTCGTACAGCTGCTGGACAGGGCGTTCCACGACGACCCGGTCAGCGGATGGGTCTTCCCCGACGAGGCGCACCGGCGGGCGGTGCACGGGAAGTTCCTCGGGGTCTTCATCGATGTCACCCTCGCCGAGGGGCGGGTCGACATCACCGAGGACGGCTCCGCGATGGCCCTGTGGCTTGAGGTGCCCGCGGGGGTGCCCGAGGGGGAGGACGACACCCCTGCCCTGATGCGGGAGACGGCCGACCCGGAGAACGAACGGGCCGAGCTGGTGGGCCGGTTGATGGGCACGGTCCATCCGCACGACCGGGCCCACGCGTATCTGCTCATGATCGGGGTGAGCCCCGACCGGCAGGGGGAGGGGCTGGGGACCGCGCTGATGGCGCCGGTCCTCGAGCGGTGCGACCGGGAGGGCATGCCCGCCTATCTGGAGGCGAGCAGCGCGCGCAGCCGGGTGCTGTACGAGCGGCTCGGATTCGTCTTCATGGGCACGACGGTGGACCTTCCCGACGGGCCGCGGATGTGGCCGATGTGGCGTGAGCCGCAGGGCTGAATCACTGTGCGGGGACGAGC
Source organism: Streptomyces beijiangensis (assembly GCF_017315755.1). Classification (GTDB taxonomy): domain Bacteria; phylum Actinomycetota; class Actinomycetes; order Streptomycetales; family Streptomycetaceae; genus Streptomyces; species Streptomyces beijiangensis. Next base: position 3,118 of record NZ_JAFLRJ010000169.1, on the reverse strand, counting down.
TGTTCGACGAGCGCGTCGACCAGGCGGGAGATCGTCTCCTCTCCCAGCACGCCCGGCAGGGTGAGGTGCTCGACCAGCAGGCCGGTCATGGCGACGTACAGCATCCGTACGGTCTCGGCGTCGCCCGGCATGCCCGAGTCCAGATGGAACGTGACGTTGGCGTCGAGCACCTCCCGCAGGGCGGCGGTCAGTTCGGCGCGCAGGCCGGGGCGGCGGGTGGCCTCCAGGCGGAGTTCCAGCAGCGCCAGATAGCCGGTGCGCTCCTGCTCCATGCGCCGGACCAGCCAGTGCATGAGGCCGGCGGCGAGCGCGCGCGAGGGGCCGGGGAGCATGGCCGCCTCGATCTCTGCGGGGTCGGGCGTCATCCGTACGTGGATATGGCGTCCGGCCTGGGTGAGCAGGTCGTCTCGGCTGCTGAAGTAGTTGGACGCGGTGCCGGCCGGGACGCCCGCCCGGGCATCCACGGCGCGGAAGGTGAGTCCGCGCGCGCCTTCGAGGGCGAGTACGTCGATCGCCGCGTCGACCAGGGCGGTCCTGCGTTCCGGATTCCGGACCATGGTGCTCTTTCCCGCTTCCTGTGCTGCCTGTGCTTCCTGAAGTCTTGCGCAACCACTACACCTGGAGCACTATAGCTGTCGTGGTTCGCGGACGGCCACACCCCCGAGACCAAAGAGGTCGGTTTGCGCCAGCTCACGTACTACGTCGGTGCCTCCATCGACGGCTTCATCGCAGCGCCCTCCGGGGCCTACGACTTCTACCCGATCGGCGAGTCCTTCCTGAAGGACTTCCTGGTCGGCGAGTACCCCGAGTGCCTGCCGACGCCCGTGCGCGGCCATATGGGCATCGACGGTGTGCCGAACACCCACTTCGACACGGTCATCCAGGGCCGGGCCACCTATGACGCCGGGCTGAAGGCGGGGGTGACGAGCCCGTACGCGCATCTGCGCCAGTACGTGGTCTCGCGCTCGATCACCGAGAGCCCCGACCCCGCCGTCGAGATTCTCTCCGGCGATGTCCTGGCCGCGGTGCGTGAGCTCAAGGCGGAGGAGGGCGGGCTCGGGATCTATCTCGCGGGCGGGGCCGATCTGGCCGCCCAACTCCTTTCCGAGATCGACTGTTTGATCGTCAAGGTCTATCCGATCGTGATCGGCTCGGGCATTCCGCTCTTCTCGGCGGAATTCGGCGTCGTCGACTTCGCGCTCGACGAATTGAGGACCTTCGACAACGGGACGATCGTGACGAAGTACGCCAGGAAGCGGTAATTCCGGACTTGATCACGCCTTGTGACGGGGAAGTGGCGACACCGCTAAAGTCCGGCTCATGACAGCACAGTCGTGGGCCGGCTGGTACCGGGACCACCATGGATCGGAAGCCTTCGTGATCACCGTCGAAGGGCGGCAACTGCACACCCGGATCAGGGGTGTTGAGTACGTGGGGGACTCCTTCGACATGCTGGCCCCCGTAACCGGGATACCTCTGAGCGACTGCGTACTGGAATGGGACATGCCGCTGCCTGTCCTGTCGACCGGCGGCGAAGTGCACCAGGCCACCCTCAGCTGCCTGCTGGCGCTGCGGCGGCCGGACACCGACCTCGGACTGACCCTGCACTACGGCGGGGCGGGGTACATCGCGGGGAACAACGACGGTGACTTCGGGGGAGCGCTCGCGCTGATCCAGGAGCAACTGCCGCCCGGTGCCACGCTCCAGGCGCCGTTCACGGTGAACGCCTAGCGCGCGCTGGGCGCTCCTAGGGCGCTCCTCGGGCGCTTCCCGGGCGCACACGTCGGCCCCGCACCGGATCCCCCTCCGGTGCGGGGCCGCCCCCGTGTGCCGTGGTTCAGGCGCTGGTGCGCTCCCTTGCGTACCAGGCGATCATCACCGTCGCGACCGCCGACGGAAGGGCCGCGACGAGACCCGCGGCGCCGCTGGAGATCGCGAAGCTCAGCAGCATCCCGACGATGAACAGCGCCGACAGCCAGCGCGGCACCGAGCGCGCCCGGAAGAGCGCGATGCAGACGAGCACCGAGCCGGCGATCTGGGCGAGCGCGCTGGGCGCAAGAACGTTGGTGTAGAGGTCGGTGTGGTCATTGATGTACGCGACGAAGCTGTGGCCCGAACCCGTGGGCAGGGCGGCGGAGTCGGTGGCGTACCCGTACAGCACTCCGATGCCCCCGAAGCCCGAGCTGACCAGCGTGCCCGAGACGATCAGCAGCACCGATCCGATGCGGGCCGGCGCCGCGCCCCGGTTCCGCACCAGGACGAGGACCGCGAAGGCGAGGCCGACGCAGAACAGGGCGTAGAGCGGCCCGCCGTAGGCGAACATCGCCCAGAAGCGGTCCCGGTGGCCGGAGGCCTCGCCGTAACCGAAGCCGTTGTGCGGGTCGCCGCCCGGAGTGAGCACGGCGAACAGCGCGTTCACGACGGAGCCGACCGCGACGACGCCCAGGGCGGCGGTGGCCAGGGTGCGCAGACCGGTGGCGACCGGTGCGGCGGCAACAGGTGCGGCGAGGTGCTTGGTGTCGGTCATGAGGGTCTCCCGTGGCAGTGGCCGAGCGGCTGAGGTTCTGTCACAGCACAGTGGCGGCGGGGGAGTCGGTGCCACATCCGGGCGGGCACGGGAAGAGTCTGCGTGCTGCCACGGATACCGCGAAGGGTGACCGCGCCCCTACCGTGAGCACATGAAGGCCGTACGGGCCGTGGAGGCCGGAAGTGCGGCGTGGCCGCGGCGGGCTGCCGCCGCGGTCGCGCTGATCGCGTGTGCCGTCACCGCCGTCGTCTGCGCCGCGCTGGTCTCCGTCGACCCGGCGCCCGCGGCCGGGGACATCCTGCTCTTCGCCGGGGCCGCCGGCATCGGGTCCTTCTCCGTCGCGCTCGGGCTCTTCGTCGCCCGGCGGCGGCCCCGCAACCCCGTCGGGCCGCTGCTCGCCCTCACCGGGCTGATGCCGCCGCTGATCATCGGGCTCGACACGTACAAGGGCGCCGGACTGGCCCGCGGGCGCCCGCTCCCCGGCGCCGAGGTCCTCAACCAGCTCACCGCGGGCTGGTGGACCCTCTGGTACGTCCCCGTGATGCTGCTCGTCCTCCTCTTTCCCGACGGGCGGCTCCCGGCCGGGAGCCG
>NZ_JAFLRJ010001597.1 GCF_017315755.1 Streptomyces beijiangensis | reverse complement strand
GTGTGCTGGTGCTGCTCATCATCTGGAACTTCATCTATTCTTGGCCGATCTACCCGGGCCAGACGATCCCCATGGACGCCTGGCGTAACCGCATGTGGTTCGACACCTGGATCTGAGCAGGGGAAGGTGGGGGCACACGAGTCGCAAGTAGTCTTCATCCGAAACGAACTTTATCTAGATCCCTTCTGGAACTGATCGGTCCGGAAACGACGTCTGTGACTTCGGTTCCACTCCGGGCCCGAAACCCCCGGATCCGGTGAATCCTCGAATCCACATCCCCGCGATATGCCGCCGAACGGGCATACCGGGGCACGTTCGGTAACGCGCGTGCTCTAGGG
>NZ_JAFLRJ010001596.1 GCF_017315755.1 Streptomyces beijiangensis | reverse complement strand
CGATCAGACGGTCGCGGCCGATGACCGTGCCGTCGAGCCCTTCGGGGACCGCGAGTCCTTCGACGAAGCCGAGGTCCGCCTCGCCGTTGAGGAGGTGTGCGGCGACGGAGACGGAGTTCCCCGCGAGAAGGGAGACCGCGGTGCCCGGGCGCTGGGTGCTCAGCGCGATGAGCCAGCCGGGGAGCAGGTACTCGGCGATCGTCATGGAGGCGGCCGAGGCCTTCGA
>NZ_JAFLRJ010001595.1 GCF_017315755.1 Streptomyces beijiangensis | reverse complement strand
TGACGCTGGCGACGAACGGGCTGGTGCTCAAGGACACCATCATCACGGCCCGGGTAGGAACGGCTCCCGCGCGTGAGGCAGAGGTCCCGGTATCCACCTACTTCCCCATCGAACTGGGAAGCCAGGTGGGGATGACCTCCACCGCCTACGAGCTGAATCTCCGCCGGGCCCCGGTGCCGGCCACCGGCACCGCCGAGGTCGCAGTGGGTGAGGTGCCTCTGTGGAAGTTCCTCTACCGCACCTACGCGCTCCCGTTCCTTTCCTTCTGACCACAGGAGACACCGCCGTGCTCGACACCCGG
>NZ_JAFLRJ010001594.1 GCF_017315755.1 Streptomyces beijiangensis | reverse complement strand
ATATTATGGAAAAGCTGGTGAAAATCAGAGGAATCGGCCCGTGGACCGTCCAAAACGTTCTGCTGTTCGGACTCGGCCGTCCCAATCTGTTTCCGGCAGCCGATATCGGCATCCAAAATGCCATCAAACGCCATTTTGGCTTAAACGATAAACCGACAAAAGAACAAATGCTTGAAATGAGCAAAGAATGGCACCCTTATTTAAGCTATGCTTCCTTGTATTTATGGAGG
>NZ_JAFLRJ010001593.1 GCF_017315755.1 Streptomyces beijiangensis | reverse complement strand
AAGGCGGCGCATGATCTCCGAGCCGACGGCATCCGCCGCAGACCTGTCAGCGGGGCCATGGACAGTGACGGGCATCGACCCGACGAGGGCGGCCGGCTGCTCACGTACGACAACGACCTGCACCCCAGCAGGCCGGGCGTCCACCAGGTGGCTGGGGCCCGATACGCCGTTGGCGGTGAGCTGGTAACCGAAGCGGCTGGCAACGTCCTTGAGGACTGCGGTCGCGCTGCCGCGCTTGGCGGCACCGAGCGGCACGTACGCCGCGCCCTCGGTCTCCGGC
>NZ_JAFLRJ010001592.1 GCF_017315755.1 Streptomyces beijiangensis | reverse complement strand
CTAGTCTCGTGGGCTCGGGGCTGCCGGGCGTCTGGGTGAGGTCCCGCCGGGCGAGCCGCACCTTGTTCCGCAGTTCCTGCACGCGGCGGGGCACCCGCAGGGCCCACATCCGGTCCCGGAAGTGCCGCTTGACCTCTCCGGTGATGGTCGGGACGGCATAGCTCTCGAAGGCTCCGCGGTCCGGGTCGAAGCGGTCCACC
>NZ_JAFLRJ010001591.1 GCF_017315755.1 Streptomyces beijiangensis | reverse complement strand
CTCGCGCGCGGTGAGCCGGTCAGTCGTGGCGCAGCGCCCGCTTCATGATCTTCCCCATGTCGTTGCGGGGGAGCGCGGCGAGGCGGTGGAGCACCCGCGGACGCTTGTGCGGGGCCAGGCGGGCGGCGACATGGTCGGCCAGTTCGTCGAGAGCGGGCGGCGCCCCCGGATCCGCCGGGACGACCCACGCGACGATCCGCTCGCCCAGATCGGCGTCCGGCTCCCCGGTCACCGCGGCCTCCCGGACACCGGGGTGTTCCAGCAGCGCGTTCTCGATCTCACCGGCGCCGATCTTGTACCCCCCGCTCTTGATCAGGT
>NZ_JAFLRJ010001590.1 GCF_017315755.1 Streptomyces beijiangensis | reverse complement strand
GAAATAACTTCATCAAGGTGATCAAGCGCCACTCTCAAGCCCTCAAGAATATGGGCCCGCGCTTCCGCTTTGCGAAGCTCGAATGCAGTACGCCTTCTGATCACGACTTTTTGATGGTCGAGATAATGCTCCAGACACTGCTTCAAGCTCAATACTTTCGGCTGGCCGTCAACAAGCGCCAAAAGATTAATGCCGAATGATGTTTGAAGAGCGGTCTGCTTGTACAAGTTATTTAACAGTACATTGGCATTTGCATCCCTTCTCAGTTCAATGACGATGCGCATTCCGTTTCGGTCTGATTCATCGCGGAGATCCGTAATGC
>NZ_JAFLRJ010001589.1 GCF_017315755.1 Streptomyces beijiangensis | reverse complement strand
GGCCAGGTGGTTGACGACGCAGAACTCGTGCGCGTCGGCGGTCATCCGGGAACGAGTGTGCACACGCACGGCCCACTCTCCTCTGCTCAGAGTCTCCTCGCGCTCGCTCTCGACGGTCGCCGAGAGCGGGTCGCCCTCGACGAGGCGGAAGCGGTCGAGGGCCTCGCCGCCGCGGGTCAGCCCGTCGGCGTGGTCGGTCATGACCCCGTCGGCCGGGGTGGTGGTGATCACCTGCTCGCCGGTCTCCGCGTCGTACTCGACGCGCCGCTCGCCCGGGATCGGGGTCAGCCAGACGCTGTGCGGCGGGCCCTCGCGGGGCGG
>NZ_JAFLRJ010001588.1 GCF_017315755.1 Streptomyces beijiangensis | reverse complement strand
CGTACGTCCAGACCCTCGGGCACCCGCAGCGGACACCCCTCCACCTCGTGCACGAACGCCACGTCCAACTCCCCCGCGGCCACCAGCCGCAGCAGCGCGTTGGCCGACACGTCCATGTGCAGGGAGGTCTCCGTCCCCGGGAGGCTCGTTCTGAGCCGGCGCAGCCAGAGGGGGATGGCGCGGTTCGCCGTCGAGCCGATCCGCAGCCGCGCGCTCGGCGGGC
>NZ_JAFLRJ010000168.1 GCF_017315755.1 Streptomyces beijiangensis | reverse complement strand
CCCCCTTCGGCCAGCAGCCCCAGGCCCCGTGGGGAGCCCCGCCGATGGGCCCGCCCCCGAAGAAGAGCCGGACGGGCCTGATCCTCGGCATCGTCGGCGGAGCCCTGGTGCTGGTGATCGCCGCCGTGGTGGGCCTCGGCGTGATCGGCCAGAAGGCGGTGGGCGGCTTCCCGAAGGCGGAGTACCGGCTCACGCTCCCCAAGACCCTCCTGAGCAACAAGTACCAGCTCACCAAGGACCTCTCCGACTCCAAGGGCGCGGCCATCGAGAAGGAGGCCGACGGCGCCTGGGACGCGAAGGACACCAAGGCGGTGGTGGCCCAGTACAGCCTGGGCGGCGACGACACCAAGGGTGTCCTGGTGGTCTCGGGCATGTACGGCCGCTTCAAGAACACCGGCCTGGCCCGCCGCAGCATGATGGAGGGCGCCTCGGAGGGGGCGGGCGCGGTGATCGCGGTCAAGGCGAGGGACTTCCACCCGGCGGGCTCCGACGTCCCGATCGCCTGCGAGGTCCTCACCCAGACCCAGGCCGGCACCCGCACCACGATGCCGGTCTGCGCCTGGACGGACGGCAACACGGGAGCTTCCGTCGCGGAGGTCACGGAGGCGACGGTCCTGAAGGACCCCGCCACGATCGACCTGGCAGCGGCGGCGGAAACGGCGGCGAAGGTCCGCGCGGACATGCGCAAGCCGATCGGCTGAACGGGAAATGGTCGTGCGCGGCGCTGCCGGCCGCCTGCCCGTAAAGGAGTTACCGGGCCCGCCGCGCTCCGGCACCATGGCTCCATGAACGCCAACCCCGGTGCCGCCCGTCGCAGCCTCGAAGGTCTCGCTCTCGGGGACGCCTTCGGGGAGCGGTGGTTCCCGCTCTTCCGCGAGCCCCTCCAGGCGTACAACGACATACGTGCCCGCCGCACCCCCGAAGAGCTCCGCTGGCACTGGACCGACGACACGGCCCTCGCCCTGGCGATCCAGCGCGTCCTGGACGAGCACGGCACCGTCGACCAGGATCGGCTCGCCGCCTGTTTCGCGCTCACCTTCGACGCCGATCCGGGGCGCGGGTACGGGCACGGCATGCACATGCTGCTGCCCGCTCTCCTTCCCGAACCGGAGGGCTGGCGCACCCTCGCGCCCGGGCTCTTCGAGGGCGGCAGCCTCGGTAACGGGGCCGCCATGCGCGTCGCGCCTCTCGGGGCCTGGTTCAGCGACGATCTCGAAGTCGTCGCCCGCCAGGCGGAGTTGTCCGCCGAGGTCACCCATGCCCACCCGCAGGGCATCGCGGGCGCCGTGGCCGTGGCCACCGCTGCGGCTCTTTCCGTACGGGGAGAACTCGACATCAGGGCCGTCGCCGAACGGACCCCGGAGGGCGCCGTCCGCGAGGGGCTCCTGCGCGCCGTCGGCGTCCCCTTCGCCACCGAGCCCTGGAAGGCCTCCGACCTGCTCGGCAACGGGCAGCGCATCCGCGCCGACGACACCGTTCCCTTCGCTGTCTGGACGGCAGCCCGCCACCCGGAGGACCTGGAGGCGGCGCTCTGGGCCACGGCGGAAGCGCTCGGCGATGTCGACACCACCTGTGCGATCACCGGTGGCATCGTTGCCGCCCGCACCGGGGTCGAAGGCGTCCCCGCTTCATGGCGCGAGCGGCGCGAGTCGCTGCCCGGCCGAGGCCAGGGCAGGGCTAGGCGGACGCCGGTGGCGGGAAGCTGGTGCGGAGCGTGAAGGCTGTGGGGGCCGGGCCGTTCGCGCGGAGGTCCAGGAGTCGGGTCTCCGCCTCCTCGACCGTGGGGCGGTGGCCCGCCGGGATCCACCACAGTGCCGTCATCGCCTCCTCGACCCGTGCGAAGAACTCGTAGCGCCTGCCCAGGAGTTCGCGGTGCCTGCCCTGGTACATGAAGGCGGTGAGCGCGTTCGGGTCGCGCCACACCGACATGTTCACCATCAGCCACTCGTCGCCGAAGATGCGCAGCTCCGTCGCGTCGCCGGCGTCCGTCTGCAGGCGCCAGACGAATCCGTCGGCCTGGTCGGCCACCGCGTTCACGGGGTCCAGGCCGTCGACGAAGGGCTTCAACTCGGGGGAGTCCAAGGGGAACTTGAGGCGGGCTATGTTCACCTGGGCGAGTTCGTAGGGCGCTGAGGGCGGAGTGGGTGGAGTAGTCATGGGGCGCACTCTAATCACGGTCCGCGCGCGCCATGGCTCAGTTCAGTGCAGCCTCCATGACCGCCTTCGCGATCGGCGCCGCGTTGCCGCCGCCGCTCACGTCCGAGCGGTTGGCCGACGCGTCCTCGACCACCACCGCGACGGCCACCGCCGGAGTGTTGGAGTCCGATTTCTGTGCGTACGAGATGAACCAGGCGTACGGCGTACCGGAGTTGTCGATGCCGTTCTGCGCGGTGCCGGTCTTGCCGCCGACCGTCGCCCCGCCGATCGCCGCGTTCGTCCCGGTGCCGTCGGTGACCACGGCCTCCATCATCGTCTTGAGCTGGGTGGCGGTGGTCACGGTCATCGCCTGCCGGTAGTCCTTGGTGCCGGTCTCGGAGACCGTGCCGCCGTTCGACCTCATCGTCTTGTCGACCAGGTGCGGGTACATGATCTGGCCGTCGTTGGCCACCGCGGCGGCGACCATCGCCATCTGCAGCGGGGTGGCGCTGGTGTTGTACTGGCCGATGCAGGACTGGGCGAGGTGGTCGTTGCTCATCTTCGTGTCGAAATTGCTGGCCGAGACCCCCGAGGGGATCTTCACGCCGGTGTCGTTGAAGCCGAAGTTCTCCGCCGTCTTCACCATGCCGCTCAGGCCCACGTCCACGCCCAGCTTGGCGAAGACCGTGTTGCACGACACCTCGAAGGCGTAGAGGAGTGTCGCGTTCTTGCACTGGTCGGACGAACTCTCGTTCGTCAGCTGGAAGGTGGTGCCAGGAAGGGTGTACGGATTCGGGGTGTCCGTCGCCGAGTTGATGTCCGTGGCGACCCCGTTGTCCAGGATCCCCGCCGCCGTGACCACCTTGAACGTCGAGCCCGGCGGGTAGAGCTGGCGGATCGCCCGGTTGAGCATCGGCTGGTTGGTGTCGGAGTTGAGCGAGGTCCATGCCCTGGTCGACGAGGTGTCCGTACCGGAGATCCGCCCCGGGTCGTACGAGGGTGTGGAGACCAGCGCGAGGATCCTGCCCGTGGTGGGCTCGATCGCCGCCACCGCACCCTTCTTGCCGCCCAGACCCTCGTACGCCGCCTTCTGCATGTCCGCCTGGATGGTGGAGGCGACATCACCGCCGGGCTGCTGGGCCCGGGTCAGCTCGTTGATCAGCGGCAGGGTGGAGAGCATCGAGTCGGTGCCGGAGAGGATGCCGTCCTCCGCGTTCTCGATGAGCGTGGTGCCGTACGTCTGCGAGGCGTAGCCGGTGACGGGTGCGTAGAGGGGGCCCTCGGTGTAGGTCCGCTCGTACTTCAGCTGCTCATTCGTGTTCCGTGAACCGGTCACGGTCTTGCCGTCCACCAGGATGTCGCCGCGCGGCTGGTCGTAACGCGCGATCGTCTGGCGGCGGTTGGCCGAGTTGTTGTCGAGGGAGTCCGCGTCGAAGACCTGGACGCGGGTGGCGTTCAGGAGGAGTGCGACGAGGAGGATCAGACAGAAGCCGGCGGCGCGGCGGATGTAGCGGATCATGACTCGTCTTCCTCCACGATCGGGGCTGTGATTCCGATGAGTCCGGTCTCGACCGTGCCGGGATGCGGCGCGCGAGCCGAGTCGCTGACCCGGATCAGCAGCGCCACGATCACCCAGTTGGTGACGAGGGACGATCCGCCCTGAGCCAGGAAGGGCATCGCCATACCGGTGAGCGGGATGAGGTCCATGACGCCGCCCGCGATCACGAAGACCTGGATGGCGACGATCGAGGCGAGGCCGATCGCGAGGAGACGGCCGAAGGGGTCGCGGAGGGCGAGGCCCGCGCGATAGCCGCGGGCCGCGAGCAGGGCGTACAGCAGGAAGATCGCGGTGAGGCCGAAGAGGCCGAGCTCCTCGCCCGCCGTCGCCAGGATGAAGTCGGACTTGGCGGCGAAGCCGATGAGGATGGAGTGGCCCTGGCCCAGGCCCGTGCCGAGCATCCCGCCCGCACCGAAGGCGAAGAGCGACTGGGCGAGCTGGCTCGCGCCCTCGCCGGCGTCGATCGAGGCGAAGGGGTGCAGCCAGTCGTCGACGCGGCTGCGGACGTGCGGCTCCAGCGTGCCGACGACCGTGGCGCCCACGGCGGCCAGGACCATCCCGATCGCGATCCAGCTGCCGCGGCCCGTGGCCACGTACAGCATGATCACGAAGAGGCCGAAGAAGAGGAGCGAGGTGCCGAGGTCGCGCTCCATGACCAGGACGCCGACGCTGATCAGCCAGATCGCCAGGATCGGGGCGAAGACCCGCATGGTCGGGAGCTGGAGCTTCCAGATCTTGCGGCCCGTGTAGGCGAGGGCGTTGCGGTTGCCGGCGAGGTACGCGGCGAAGAAGACCGCCAGCAGGACCTTCGCGAACTCACCGGGCTGGATGGAGAAGCCGCCGACGCGGATCCAGATCTTCGCACCGTTCACGGCCGGGAAGAAGATCGGGATGATCATGAGCACCAGGGCGGTGGCCACCGAGAGGTACGCGTAGCGCTGGAGGATGCGGTGGTCTCGGAGGAGCAGGATCACGGCGATGAAGAGCGCGACGCCGAGCGTGGACCAGATCAGCTGGGTGGGTGCGGCCTTGTCGCCGGGGGTCTCCAGGTCGAGTCGGTAGATCAGCACCAGGCCGAGTCCGTTGAGGAGTACGGCGATCGGGAGCAGCAGCGGGTCGGCGTAGGGGGCGCGGAAGCGGACGGCGAGGTGGGCCACGAGGGCGAGGAGGCCCAGGCCGGCACCGTAACTGAGCGCGTCGGCCGGCATCGAGCCGTTCTTGGCGTAACCCGCGTCGATGTAGCCGAAGACGGCGATGAGAACGGCGGCCACAAGAAGCACGAGTTCGACGCCGCGTCGCTTCGGGAGGCGTAGTTCGGGCGGGGGTGCGTCCGCCGTCGTTGCGGTCATGCCTGGCAACGTAGCAAGACAGAGGCCTTATGTCCCTTTATGTCATAGTGTTCCGAGGAATGCTGATGGCCTGTCACGGCGGCTTGACGACATGAGGAGTACGGATATGGGGCCAGTGGAATTCATCGTTCTCGCCTTCCCCGAGGAGCAGCTGCGCGTCGAGGCGGTGGCCGCGGTCGCCGCCCTGCGCAAGGACGGTGCGGTGCGCCCCATCGACTCGCTGGTGGTCACCAAGACCGCGCGGGGCGAGGTCCTCGCCGCCGAGCTCACCGAGTTCGACGAGCTCAAGGACGTGCTCGTGGGGGAGGACGCCGCGCAGCTGATCGGGCCCGAGGATGTCAGGGAGGCGGGCGAGCTGCTGGAGAACGGCAACTGCGCGCTGCTCGTCCTGGTCGAGCACCTGTGGGCGCAGGAGGCGGCCGAGGTCGTACGGAAGGCGGGCGGGCACATCGCCGCTTCCGTACGGATCCCGCCGGAGCGCCTGCAGGAAGTGCGGGCCGCGCTCGCCGCCCCCGCCACCGCATCCGCTCCCGCCACCGCGACCTCCACCGCACCCGCAGCTGCGCAGAAGGGCTGACCGCCATGTTCATCCGACCCATGCGACCGATGGTCCGACCCGTCAGGCGCCCGATGGGCTCCCCGCTGCTGCGCGGCATGCTGGTGGGCGGCACCGCGTACGCCGTCGGCAAGAACAACGCCCGGCGCACCCAGAGCGAGCAGGACCAGAACGAGGCGATCCAGGAGCTCCAGGCGCAGCAGGCCTCGCAGCCGTACCAGGCCCCGCAGGCTTCTCAGCCGTACCAGGCCGCCGCACCCGCACCCGCACCCGCCACCGGCGGCGAAATCGCCGACCGGCTGGCCCAGTTGGGGCAGATGGCACAGCAGGGACTGCTCACGCCCGAGGAGTTCGCGGCCGCGAAGGCGAAGCTACTGGGCGTCTGATCAGGTCGCGCTCTCGGTGGCGGTGTCGTCGAAGCTCACATACTCGGGCAGCGTGAGCCGCGCCTCGGCGCCGCCGTCCTCCGCGTTGCGGAAGACGAGCTCGGCCCCGATCACCGCCGCCTGGCCCACCGCGATGGTCAGTCCCAGACCGTGCCCCTTGGTCTCGGCGTTCGTACGGAAACGCTGCGGCCCGTGCGCGAGCAGATACTCCGGATAGCCGTCGCCGTGGTCGCGCACCGTCACCACGGGCCCGTCCACGCTCACCACCACCGGCGCCCGCCCGTGCTTGTGGGCATTGCCGACCAGATTGCCGACGACCCGCTCCAGGCGCCGTTTGTCGCTCTCGACGCGGGCCGCCCTTCCCACCCGTACCTCCGTCTCCGTCCCCCAGGCGCGCGCCACCCGCTCGGCGATCGGCGGCAGGACGTGGAAGGCCAGGTCGACCGTCTCGCTCCCCGCGTCGAGACGGGAGATCTCCAGGAGGTCCTCGGTGAGCGCGCGCAGCGCCCGTACCCGGTCCTGCACCAGCTCGGAGGGGCGGCCGGGCGGCAGCAGCTCGGCCGCGGCGTGCAGACCGGTCAGCGGGGTGCGCAGCTCGTGCGCCACATCGGCGGTGAAGCGCTGCTCGCCCTCCAGCTTCGTCTGCAGGGACGACGCCATGGTGTCCAGCGCCCCCGACAGCGTCGCCACCTCGTCCTGCCGCCGGCGGGGCCGCTTGGCCCTGGGGTCGTTGACGCGCGCGTCCAGGTCGCCCGCGCTGATCCTCCCCGCGACCAGCGCGGCCTTCTGCAGCCGGCGGGTGACCCGGGTGACGGCGAAGGCGCCGACGAGGAGGGTGGCGCTGATGGCCAGGACCGATGAGGCCAGGATCGACTGGTCGAGGCCCGTGATGATCTTGGCGCTCTGGCTGTAGTCGACGGCGGTGGCGATCGCCTTGCCGTCGGCGGGGCCCGCCGCCCACATCACGGTCCGCCCGCCCCGGTCGGCCACCATCGTGCCGCGCTGCCCCTTCAGGGCGAGGGCGCGCAGCGAGGGCGGCAGATCGGGCGGGTCGACGCCGGAGCGCCAGGGGAGCGGCTCGCCCGCCTCGTACGCCTCCACCGTGTCCGACAGGCGCGTGAGCGCCTTGTCGCGCACCTGGCCGACCGTCTGGTGCGTCACCGACGCGTGCACCAGACCGCCGAGCAGCGCCGCCAGCACACAGCACATCACCGCGATGAAGAGCGCGGCCTTCCAGGTGAGCGAGGCCGTCCAGGACGGCAGCAGCCGGGTCCTCATTCCGGGGCCGCTTCCGGGTCCGCCTGCTCGTCCGACCTGCGGGCGGGCCGCGCGGAGGAGAGTGGCGCAGGTGACTTCTGGGGCCGTACGCGAAGGATCTCGTCCCGGGTGGGGAGCATCGCGCGCTGGCTGGAATCCCAGGACCACGAGGTCCGGTACTCGTAACCGGGCAGCCCCGCGGGATCGCGGATGATCACATACCGGCCGGCGAGCTCCACGCTGATCACGTCGTCGACCGTGTCCATGATGCGCAGCAGTTCGCCCCCGTGGGCCCAGTAGCAGTTGATCGCCAGCTGGCCGTCGCGGAGCGTGATGCCGGTGATCAGCTCGTCGTGGTTGTCACCGGTCAGGTCCCGGTAGTACGGCTGCAGCACATCGCCGGCGGTGGTGTACGCGGAGGTGGTGGGGTCGGCGCGCGCGACGTCGGCCGGCTTCAGCCGGTGCACGTCGTCGCCGGGCACCTTGATCCCGGGGACGGCCTCCGAGGCGCTCGACGGCGGCTCGGACGGCTGTACGGATGCGGGCGGCAGGCTGGGCCACAGCTGGGTGGGGCCCACGGCGGTCGGGGTCGCACCCGCGCTCGTCAGGCCGCCCGAGTTGCCGCACCCCGCGCACACGGCGAAGAGCAGGGCGACCGCCGCGGTCAGCGGTGCCGCTCCGGCTGCGGGGCGGAAGAGGCGGTGGCGGTGGCGGTGGCGGCGCAAGGCTCTCCTTCCGTACGACTGCACCCAGGATGTCCGCACCAGCCTGTTACAGCGACGGCCCCGGCGCATCCTCGCGCCGGGGCCGTCGCCGGGAACCGCCCGGCTCAGTTCGCGTACGGGTTCTGGCCGGCCTGCTGCTGCGGGGCGCCCTGCTGCCCGTGCTCCTGCTGCTGCGGCTGGGCCAGGAGCCCGTCGGCCTGCTCCTTGGTGATCTGCTGTTCCATGCCGCAGAACGTGCACTGCGTCGTGTACTTCGTGGAGAACGGGAACAGCGGCACAAAGAACAGCGTGAACTTGCTGACGCGCTTGCGCAGTGTGTGCGCGGCCGGATTGCCGCAGTGTCCGCACACCAGCGTCAGCATCGCCAGCTGGTACAGATACCCCCTGGTACCAAAAATGATCATGCCGTGGTCCCCTCCTCGGTCGGTGCCGGCCCGTACAGGCCTCGTACAGGCGCTCGTACCGGCCTCGTACAGGCGTACAGGCTACGGCTCGGACAATCCCGCAAGCAGGCGGACCACGTCCAGTCCCGTGTCCAGGTAGTCCTCGAAGACCGGATTGTGCAGCGCCCACTCCGAGCGCTGCCGCCTGATCAGCGCGACCGCCTCCTCGGAGGTGTGTCCCGACATCCGGAGCGTGTGCGCGACGACCAGGCCGGAGCGGTTGTACCCGGAGTGGCAGCGCACCAGCACGCTCCGGCCGAGCCCCAGCGAAAGCTGCGCGATCTCGGCGAGCCGAATGACCCCGTCGATCTGCGCCTCGTCGAGAGGGGCGTCGGGGATCTCGTGCACATGGTGTTCCACGCCGGGCGGCGGTCCGTGGCCGGGGCGGCGCAGCAGACTCAGTACGACATCGAACTCATCGCGTACGACAGCCAGTTCAAAACCCGTGTCCGGCCGGAAGAAGGCGTGCCCGCCCATCCAGAGCCCCGGGACGATCTCGTCCCACGCCGTGTCCGGTGCTGGAACGTCCCCGTCGTCCTTCCTGCGCACGCGCAAGCTCGACCCCCTCCGCTCACGTCCACCGTAACCCGGTTATTGCCCCTCCGCCCTGTGTCCTGTTCCCATGGTCGTGGGTGGGATGAGGTGATGCGGCATGACCGGTCTGAGGGTCACCCCGACGTGGCGGCACGGACAGGAACGGCTGTACGTGGGGATGCCGGACGGCAGGAACATCGCCTGGTACGACCGTGACACCGGCCGGATCAGTCTGCTCTTCGACGAGCAGAGGGAAGCGGTGCTCAAAGCCCTCCGGCCTTTCCTGACAGGAGAGTTCACTGTCGGGCCGCCTCCCGTTCCGAGCCCGGCCGATTTCGCGCTGCTCACCCTCCACCCCGACGACGACCTCGCGCCCAACCGCCCCGGCGAGGCGCTGCACGCCGTCCTGGACGGCGCCGCTCCGCCTTCGCGCTTCCGCGCCGATCCGCGCCGCAACACGCTGGTCGCGCAGCAGGCGCTGGGGGAGCGGCTCGACGGTCTTGAGGGTGCGGGCTGGCGGGTGCTGCACTCGGTGCCGCTGCCGGGCGGCGGCCACATCGACCATCTGCTGATCGGCCCTGCCGGGCTCATGACGGTGCGCACGCTGTACGTACGCAAGCTGCGGGTCCGGATCGCCGACCCCCTGGTCACGGCGGGCCGCGCCGAACCGCAGCCGCAGCTGCGCTGGGCCCGCCGGGAGGCCGAGCGCGCCTCCTTCGCCCTGGCGGCGGCGGTACGGCCGGTGCTGGGGCTGGTCGGGGCGGCACGGGTGGAGGT
>NZ_JAFLRJ010001587.1 GCF_017315755.1 Streptomyces beijiangensis | reverse complement strand
TTCTGCTCGGCGAAGTCCCGCGCGGACTCCTCCTGCCGGCCGAAGACCTTCACCAGGGTGTGCCCGGTGTACATCTCCTCGATGTGGGCGTTGAGCCTGCCCGTCACCTTCCACTGCTGGACGAACTGCGGCTGCGAGCGCTTGCCCACCTTGGTCGCCACGACTACCGACAGCGGCACCGTCGCCAGGGCGACCAGCGCCAGCAGCGGCGAGATCCAGAACATCATGATCAGCACGCCGATGACGGTCAGCAGCGAGTTGATCAGCTGGCCCATCGTCTGCTGCATCGTCTGCGAGATGT
>NZ_JAFLRJ010001586.1 GCF_017315755.1 Streptomyces beijiangensis | reverse complement strand
ACGAAGACGAGCGCCGCGGCGGGCGCTGACCGTGGCAGCCGTCGTCGCCGCGCGGTGCCGTCCAGATCGAAGAAGTACACCGGGCTGATGACACCGGCGAAGGTGGCCACGGCGACGAAAGCCGCACTGACCAGCGCATAGCCGATCTCCACGGTCATCGCGTCACGCTCGGCCCGGCTTCTGTGCCCCATACGGGAAAGTCTCACA
>NZ_JAFLRJ010001585.1 GCF_017315755.1 Streptomyces beijiangensis | reverse complement strand
CCGGGACCCAGGGCCGCTGGAACCCCCAGATGTGGGACATGGCGGACGACTGCCTGACGTCGGCGATCATGGCCGCCCGCCAGCGCCGCGGATGCGGCATGGACGACACCGCGAGCCGTCGTACGAGCTTGGGGCGCATCGCCGCCGCCGTCCAGGCCAGGTATCCGCCCAGGTCGTGCCCGACCAGCGCGGCGTCCGGCTCGCCGAGGGAACGGATCACACCGGTGATGTCCAGCGCCAGGTTGGCCGGGTCGTAGC
>NZ_JAFLRJ010001584.1 GCF_017315755.1 Streptomyces beijiangensis | reverse complement strand
CGAACCATCCACCGCAGCGGAACCCAGCCGACGACGACCTACGCCAAAAGCCTCTTCCCGGTGTTCGGTATCGACCTGAACTTCGTGGGACGAGCGGAAGACCTGGCGGCACAGGTTGTCCCGGTCGTCCGCACGAACCTCCTGGACCGGGCCGACAGGATGCGCCGCATACTGCGCTCCCGCGGCTGAAGGCTTGCGGCGCTGGTGCTTCTCCGGGCGCCCACCCGCGGTAACTCGGACAAGAGCAGCCAGTACAGGGC
>NZ_JAFLRJ010001583.1 GCF_017315755.1 Streptomyces beijiangensis | reverse complement strand
ATCCCGTCCCGGATGGGGTTGACCAGCGCCACGTCGGCCAGCCGGTACGCGGCCAGGGAGCGCGCGAAGTCGTCCCTGACGTGCAGGACGACGGGCCGCCAGCCCGGGGTCCCGTACCGCTCGTTGATCTCCTCGGCGACCCGCTGCACCTCGGCCGTGTAGTCGCGGTACACGGCGAGATCCTGCCGGGAGGGATAGGCGAAGGCGACGTGCACGACGCGTTCGCGCCACTCGGGGCGGTCGTCGAGGAGCTGCCGGTACGCGAGCAGGCCGCGCACGATGTTCTTCGACAGCTCGGTCCGGTCGACCCGGACGACGGTCTTGCGCGGAGTCCCGTCGGGGGCCCTGCCGATCTCCTCGCGGAGCACG
>NZ_JAFLRJ010001582.1 GCF_017315755.1 Streptomyces beijiangensis | reverse complement strand
GTTTAATGAGTTTTTCTCCAGAAAAGAAGAGTTGCTTCCCAAATACGACAAGAAAGTGGGGTTTGAACATCCTGTAAAGGCATGGAAGGTTCTGTTTATTGGAAGTAATGATGCAAAAGCAAAAAAAATTTTGCGAGACTTGAAAGGGGAAGAAAATCATGCTGAAGTATCTGTGATGGTTACAACCCGACAGGAAGCAAATATGGATCCATACGGTGATATATA
>NZ_JAFLRJ010001581.1 GCF_017315755.1 Streptomyces beijiangensis | reverse complement strand
ATGCGATGAAGGAGCGGGAGGCCCCGCTCCTCATCGCATCACGTTGACCAACCGGGTGGAATGATCTTCTGGTTGATCATGCCGGGGAGGGATCGTCCGTGAACAGCGCGCCACCGTCGTACCAGGGGCACCGGTACCCGGTCGAGGTGATCTCCCACTGCGTGTGGCTGTACTTCCGCTTCCCGCTGTCGTTCCGCGAGGCCGGGGAGCTGATGCTCCAGCGCGGCGTGCTCGTCTCCCATGAGACGGTCCGCCGCTGGTGTATGAAGTTCGGCCAGGCCTATGCGAACGGACTGCGCCGCCGTCGGCC
>NZ_JAFLRJ010001580.1 GCF_017315755.1 Streptomyces beijiangensis | reverse complement strand
ATGACGGGTGGCTACCGTCCGCCGGGTGCCGGCGGAATTTCTTACTGATGTGCAGGCGGCGGCGTACGGACGGTTCGTGGAGCATTCTGCACGTTCGGCTTGTTCAAGGTTTGTTGACCGACGGCGCCGAGGCGCTGTTCTGACGGGCATCCCGCCCCGGAGCCTGGCGCTGGGCCGACTGCGGCTGTGCTGGGCGCACCCTCGGGCTGCGTCGCCGTGCGTTGAACTGTGGTGTAAGCA
>NZ_JAFLRJ010001579.1 GCF_017315755.1 Streptomyces beijiangensis | reverse complement strand
GAATCCGTGCGGTCGCTGGCCGGCCACGGCATGGAGGTCACCCTCGACCACCTGGGCGAGGACATCACGGACCGGTCCGAGGCGCTCCGCAACCGCGACGCCTATCTCGCCCTCGCCGACTCCCTCGCGGGCGAGGGCCTGGGGCCGCGCGCGGAGATGTCCGTGAAGCTGTCGGCCTTCGGGCAGGCGCTCCCCGGCGGCGACGACCTCGCGTACGCGAACGTCCTGCCCGTCGTCGAGGCCGCGGCCGCCGCGGGCACGACGGTCACCCTGGACATGGAGGACCACACCACCGTGGAC
>NZ_JAFLRJ010001578.1 GCF_017315755.1 Streptomyces beijiangensis | reverse complement strand
GGTGCTCATCTCTTGCTGGACCTGCCGAGCTGAGCGAACCCCGTCCTGACGGCGCTTCTCACACCGTCCGCAGGTCACGCATCAGCCCCAACCTGGGGACGTCCGTCGCCCGAGCTCTCTTCACATGGGAGAGGCGACAGCGAACGAGCCCAATGATTCATGGAAGTGTCTCAACTGATGAGTAATACGCCTCTGTCGCACATGGGCACGGAATCGGCACGCGCTCATGCGGTGCGGCGTGCGCTTGCCCTCACGGCACTGCTCGACACGGCCGTGCTCGCCTGCAGCCCTGCTTCCGAC
>NZ_JAFLRJ010000167.1 GCF_017315755.1 Streptomyces beijiangensis | reverse complement strand
GGCGACCAGTCCGGCGAGCGGGCCCGCGAGCGTCCGGGCCGCCTCGAACTGCTCGGCGATGGTGGCGGTGGGGCCGCCGCGCAGCAGTGCGTTCCCGCCGATGGCCACGACGGTCACACCGGCGGGAGTGATGCGGGTCTCGGGATTTGGGGGCATGGCCGCAACCTTAGGAACTGGCCGGTTTCCGGTCATGAGCAGCGGCTGCCAGCGGCGGAGGCCGTCCGTTGACGCCGGATGACAGCGGGGCGAACTCGGCCCCGTTTCCGCCCGGTTAACGTCCCGTTACCAGCCCGTACTCCGTTTACACACGCCTCTGACCTGCTCATAGTGAAGGGCGTGGCAGGCACAGCACACCTCTCGTCAGCGGCGCCATCGGTGCCTCCCTCCCCCCTTTCGCTCCCCGTGGAGCCGCCCGGGGCCGACCCGTTTCCCGGTGTCGGCATCACGGTCGCGGAGGCCCTCGCGCTGCCGTGTCTGGCCGGTGCGCGTCTGGTCGCCGGACGGCAGGGGGCGGAGCGGCGCGTGCGCGTCGTCAACATCATGGAGGTGCCGGACATCGTCCGCTGGATGCGCGGCGGCGAACTCCTCCTGACGACGGCGTACGCGCTGCGCGGCGACGAGGACGCGCTGAGCGCCCTCGTGCCCTCCCTCGCCGCGCGCGGCCTGGCGGGCCTCGGCGTCAAGGTCGGCCCCTACCTTCCGCGTCTGCCGCGCGCCATGCTCGAAGCGGCCGACGAGCTCGGCTTCCCCGTCGTGGAGTTGCCGGGCGAGGTGATGTTCAACGACATACTCGCCGAGGTCATCGGCACCGTGCTCAATCGCCGGGCGCTGTCCCTGGAGCGTTCCCAGAAGGTGCACGAAAAGCTCACCACCGCCCTCCTGCGCGACGGTTCGTACCAGGAACTCACCTCCGTCCTCGCCGACCTGGCCCACTGTCCGGCCGCCGTGCTGGGCCCCGACGGTACGGTGCTCGCCTCGGCCGGCGATCCCCCGGACGACGCCGAAGTGTCCACGCAGCGTGCCATCGGCGCGAACGCGCGTCCCTTCGCGGCGCACGCCTCGGCCGCGCTCGGCAGGGTCGCCCTGTGGTGCGGTCAACCACCCACCGAAGACCAGCTCGCCGCGCTCGAACACGCGGCGACCCTCGCGGGGATGGTCGCCGTCCAGGAACGCGCGGTGGCGGGCCGGGAGCGCCGCTCTCGCGCCCTGCTTCTGACGGAGCTGGTCTCGGCCGCCCCGCAGGACCGCGCCGAGACCGCGCGCAGAGCCGCCGCCATGGGCTGGGAACTGCAAGTGCCGCGCGCGGCCGTGCTGGTGGAACTGGGTGACGTCCGCGAGAGCCCGGGGACGGCGGAGCTCA
Source organism: Streptomyces beijiangensis (assembly GCF_017315755.1). Lineage (GTDB taxonomy): Bacteria > Actinomycetota > Actinomycetes > Streptomycetales > Streptomycetaceae > Streptomyces > Streptomyces beijiangensis. The sequence continues at coordinate 49,063 of NZ_JAFLRJ010000167.1, read as the reverse complement.
GCCCCGAGGAGCGGCTGCTGCCCTTCGTACGGGCCATCGTGGGGCCGCGGGCCATCGGGTGGGGGGTGAGTTCGGGTCTCGCGCTGCTCGTCGAGCCCGGCGAGTCGCTTCACACCGTCGTACGGGCCGTGTACGACGCCGTATCCACGGCGCTCCCGAAGGCGCGGGTACGGGTGGCCGCGGGCGGCGTGCAGGCGGACTTCGCTGACCTGCACCTCAGCTACCGGGAGGCCGTCGCGACCATGACCCTGGGCCGGGAGCTGCACGGCACCGACTTTGTCTGCGAACACCGGGACCTGGGCGTGTACCGGCTCCTGAACCAGCTCCCGGGGCGCGAGCTGACACGCCTGGTCGAGGAGGCCCTGGGCACCCTGCTCGCCTACGACAGCCTGCACGAGGGCAGTCTCGTACACAGCCTCGGCGTGTACCTGGCCCGCGACCGCAACGGTGTGGAGGCCGCCGAGCTCCTCCACATCCACTACAACACCCTGCGCTACCGTCTGAAGCAGATCGAGCGGCTCACCGGAGGATTCGACCGCGATCCGATGAGCCGCCTGCAGACCGAACTGGCAGTGCACGCACACCGGTTGCTGACGGCGCGGGCCCGCGGCTGACGGAGTACCCGGAGTGCCTAGTCCCGGTCCATCGCGGACAGCGCACGCTGGGCCAGCGGGTGGGTACGCACCAATTCACCCAGCGAGGTCGAGCCGCGGGTGATGTCCGCGAAGGCGTTCCACGCGGGCCGCAGACCGGTGATCGCCAGGTGCAGCAGCATCGGACGGCGCTCGAAGGCCGCGAGCATGCGCCGCCCCACCGCCATCTCCACACCGAGCCCGGCCTTGATGGCGAACGCGTAGTTCAGCGCCTGGCGGCGGGCGTCGACCGCGTCGTGCGACTCGGCCACCCGCACAGCCCACTCCCCCGCAAGACGGCCCGAGCGCAGGGCGAAGGAGATTCCCTCGCGCGTCCACGGCTCAAGAAGTCCGGCCGCGTCCCCGCAGACCAGCACCCGGCCGCGCGACAGTGGCGAGTCGTCGCTGCGGCACCGCGTCAGATGCCCCGAGGAGACGGCGGGCTCGAAACCGGCCAGCCCGAGGCGGGCGACGAAGTCCTCCATGTACCGCTTGGTGGCCGCGCCCTCGCCGCGCGCGGAGATCACCCCGACGGTCAGGGTGTCGCCCTTGGGGAACACCCAGCCGTAACTCCCGGGAATGGGGCCCCAGTCGATGAGCACCCGCCCCGCCCAGTCCTCCGCGACGGTCTGCGGCACCGGGATCTCCGCCTCCAGGCCGAGGTCCACCTGGTCGAGCTTCACCCCGACATGAGCCCCTATGCGGCTGGCACTGCCATCGGCGCCGACGACCGCCCTGGCCAGTACCGTCTCCCCGTCGGAGAGCACCACGGCGACGGTCCGCCGGTCCGGTACGGCCGATCCGTGCTGCTCGACACGCGAGACCGTGACACCGGTCCGCAGCTCGGCGCCCGCCTTCTGCGCCGACTCGACCAGGGCCTGGTCGAACTCGGGCCGGTTGATCAGCCCGAAGAGCATCTGCTTGGACCGGCGGGTGCGGGTCAGCTTTCCGTTCAAGGAGAACGTCACCGCGTGCACCCGGTCCCGCAGCGGAAGTTCGAAGCCGGGCGGCAGGGAATCGCGCGAGGGGCCGATGATTCCACCGCCGCACGTCTTGTAGCGCGGCAGTTCGGCCTTCTCCAAGAGGAGCACCCGCCGTCCCGCGACCGCCGCGGCGTGGGCGGCCGAGGCCCCCGCGGGCCCTGCGCCGACCACGACGACGTCCCACACCGACAGGTCGTTCTCCGCGCCTGCGTCCGTGCCTGCGTCTGCGTTCTCGCTGCTCACGATGTGCTGCTGCTCCTGATCCGACCAGTGGCCCGTGCTGTCGACGGCATCCTACGGCGCGGTTGCGCTCGATCCCGCTGTGGGAGGATCGATCTCACCTTCGTCGTACAAACACGTACACGTATCCCAACGTCGCACCCACGAGGAGCGTGCCCATGAGCGCGAATCCGATCGCCGAGACCGTCGCTTCGCTGATGCCCCGCGCGAAGGCGGAGCTCACCGAACTGGTGGCGTTCCATTCGGTGGCGGACGTGGCCGTGGCCCCGCGGAGCGAGTGCGAGGGGGCCGCCAACTGGGTCGCGGACGCGCTGCGCTCCGAGGGTTTCCAGGACGTCGCCCTCCTCGACACGCCTGACGGCACCCAGTCGGTGTACGGCTTGCTGCCCGGCCCCGAGGGCGCGCCGACCGTACTCCTCTACGCGCACTACGACGTACAGCCGATGCTCGACGAGGCCGCCTGGGTCTCGCCGCCCTTCGAGCTGACCGATCGCGACGGCCGCTGGTACGGGCGCGGTGCGGCCGACTGCAAGGGCGGCGTGATCATGCACCTGCTCGCGCTGCGCGCCCTCAAGGCCAACGGCGGCATCCCGGTCTCCGTGAAGGTGATCGTGGAGGGTTCGGAGGAGCAGGGCACGGGCGGTCTCGAGCGGTACGCCGAGGCGCACCCCGATCTCCTCGTCGCCGACTCCATCGTGATCGGTGACGCGGGCAACTTCCGGGTCGGTCTGCCCACCGTCACGGCGACGCTGCGCGGCATGACGATGATCCGGGTCACCCTGGAGACCCTTGAGGGCAATCTGCACTCCGGTCAGTTCGGCGGCGCGGCCCCCGACGCGCTGGCCGCGCTCATTCGCGTACTGGACTCGCTGCGAGCCGAGGACGGCTCCACGGTCGTCGACGGGCTCGCGGCCGACGCCGCCTGGGACGGCCTGGCGTACCCGGAGGCCGACTTCCGCAAGGACGCCAAGGTGCTGGACGGCGTGCGCCTGATCGGCAACGGTACGGTGGCCGACCGCATCTGGGCCCGTCCCGCCGTCACTGTCATCGGCATCGACTGCTCGCCGGTGGCCGGCGCGACGCCGTCCGTCCCGGCCAGTGCCCGCGCCCAGATCAGCCTGCGGGTGCCGCCCGGCCAGGACGCCGCCGAGGCCACGAAGCTGCTGTTCGCGCACATCGAGAAGCACACTCCGTGGGGCGCGCGAGTCTCGTTCGAGCAGGTGGGCCAGGGACAGGCGTTCCAGGCGGACACCACCAGCCCGGCGTACACCTCGATGGCCGAGGCGATGCGGATCGCCTACCCCGGCCAGGAGATGCAGTCCTCGGGCATGGGCGGCTCGATCCCGCTGTGCAACACTCTCGCCGCGCTCTACCCGGAGTCGGAGATCCTGCTGATCGGCCTCAGCGAGCCGGAGGCGCAGATCCACGCGGTGAACGAGAGCGTGTCGCCGGACGAACTGGAGCGGCTCTCGGTCGCCGAGGCGCACTTCCTCGTCAACTACGCCCGTTCCAAGCAGGGTTAAGCGCTCAGCGCAGGTCCGTGCGGCGGACGGCCGTCCTTCCGTACGTTCGCCGCACGGACCTCGTCGAAGTACTCCCCCGCCTGCACCTGCTCCGCTGACCCTGATCGACGCGGGGTACGCGGACGGCGCCGCCGTGTCCCCCGTCGGCGCGGCGCAAGAGCTCGCCGACCGCCCCGGTCACACGGACGGCTCGATCGCCGCCGTCGGCCAGGTCATGCTGGGCGTCCTCAACACCGACCGCACCCGAGCCATCGCTTCGTGCCGCCGCCTGGCCACTCTCGCGCCGGACACGGTCTGCTTCGGCCACGGCGACCCGCTCACCGAGAACGCGGCATAAGTCCTGCGGGCCTCAGCCGACCGGGACACCGGCCTCGAGGTTGATCACGGCTGACCGCTCCCTGGCCCGCAGCGCCCAGCGCAGCCGCTTGAAGTGGTTGGGCGGCAACAGCCCGGCCGCCTCCTCCTCGGTGGCGAACCGCCAGCCGCGCAGCTCGGACCCCTGCAGCGAGAGCCTCCCCGCCTCGGCGGGGCCCAGCAGCCCGCCGTCGAACAGCATCCGCAGGCCGCCGTACGCCGGCGGCCGGGGCGGCTCCCAGTCCACCACCAACAGCCTTGGCACCCGGTCCAGTTGGATCCCGATCTCCTCGGCCACCTCACGTATCCCCGCGCGGGCGGGCGCCTCGCCCCGCTCCACTATCCCGCCGGGGAACTCCCAGCCGGGCTTGTACGTCGGGTCGACGAGCAGCACCCTGTTCTCCTCGTCGAAGAGGAGCACCCCGGCGGCGACGGTCTCGCCGGTCGGCTCGGGGGTCTGGACGATCTCGCAGATCCCGGCCGCCCCGGTCCGTATCGCCTCGGCTATGCGCTCGGCGGTCCCGGACGGGGTGAGCGCACTGTTGTCGATCACATGGGCGTCACCGCGGAGCCAGCCGAGGGCCGTGCGGTACGGGTCGATGTGGTCGTACGCCCACTGCCGTACGCGCTCGCTGCCCTCGGGGTCGCCGTCCGACTCCTCACGGGCGGCGATACGTTGGCGCAGGATCGTTTCGTCAGTTGCCAGCAGCACATGCCGGACCGGGATGCGACGGGCGGCCAGGGACCCGAAGATCTCGTCCCGGTACTCCTGCCTGAGCAACGTCATCGGCACCACGAGCACCCCGCCCACCTCGGCGAGCAGCGCCGCGGCAGCGTCGACCACCATGCGCCGCCAGATCGGCAGGTCCTGGTAGTCGGTGACCTCCGCGAGCCGCTTCTGCGGCAGCAGGAAGCGCAGCGCCCCGCCGATCACTTCGGGGTCGTAGAAGGTGCTGTTCGGGATCAGATCGATCAGTTCTCGCGCGGCCGTGGTCTTGCCCGCACTGAACGCACCGTTGATCCAGACGACAATCACTGATACTCCAGGATGGGAAGGCCGCTGAACAGCGGCGGAGCCGGTTTCGCGGAGCCATCTGGGAGAGGTATGGGAAATGAGAGTGTCGATACCCAACTATCCACTCCTCCACCGCGATCGTCACCTCGCTGTACGTACCCTCCACACCGGGCAGCTCATGCCGGGTGGGACCGCATAGTCGGTGTCCGTGGTGACCCTGCCGGTCTTGCGGTCGGTGCGGTGGCGCTTCATCTGGACGGTAGATCTCAAGCCAAATAAGACGTTTGTGGTGCTATGAACCTTGTGGTTCGGGTTCTCTGCGTTTGGCGGGGTCGTTGATCCAGACGCCCGCGTCAGACGAGGACCGGGCAACCGAGCGCTGACTGCGGGACGAGCGGCTCGACTGGTTACCTCCGGCACTCGCCTCACTCGACCGGCCGTTCGTCATCGAGCACCCCGATGAACTGCGCGACCTCGTCACCGCGCTCACCTATCGCTTGGAGGAAGGCGCTCGCGTGCCTTATCGCGGGTGAAGCCCTGCCCACAGTCTTCCCCGGCGTATACCGTGCCGATACAGAACGGGTCGTGATCAAGAAACTGAAGTCGCGCGATCTGCCCGTGTCGGCCTTCGCCGCCCTGCCCCTGCTCGCCACGGCCGCTCCGGTCGCCGCCGACCCCGTACCGGCGCGCGAACTGCGCTTCATCACTTACCCCCCGTCCAGACTCCTCCCCGTGCGTGGGGGTATCTGGTGTGTCAGATGCCGATCACGGCAGCGGCCACCGCGCTGAGGACGGCGAGCACGAGGAAGATATCTGCCGTCCAGGCGTGTCATGCGGTGCTTCTCTTCGGCTGCTCCGGGACGGGTGCGGCGTGAGGTGCCCGCGAGCCGGGCGGCATTGACACGTTCTACCGCACGTTCCGTGCTACCTACGAAGGAATCGAGCAGGGATCCTCCGAACGCTGTGACATAGACGGGGTCCCCGGCGGCTCGGTGCACAGTCAGGGTTGCGCTCCGGTCGGTGCTCACCTGTCGGATGGATCGGTACGGAATCTGGTGCGTGACGAGTGGGTTCACCACGGTTACCCCGCTGTCCAGAAGGATCTTCGAGCCGAGGATCCGCCGAGCCAGGGCTACGGCGCCGAAGCAGACCGCCGTTCCTGCTAGCGGACCTCCACTGGAGCGTGTCGTTAGCCTCGGGCTTTCGCGAGGTGGGTTGTCCGATGCTTGATCAAATAAGCGGAGAGTGCTCCTGACCTGCAACAATGGGACTTGTCTAGGGTCCAGTCAGCCGCAGGAAAGAAGCACTCTCCAGGTGAGTAAGCGTATCGGGTTGTACCCGCGTGTCCGCGTCGAGGGCGGTGGCAGCGGGACGGTCTCGCAGGCGGGGGCGGTGTTGCTGGTCGAGGCGGTCCGCAAGGTGGGCCTGGACACCGCGATATCGACGGCATTGGCTCCGTGGCAGAAGTCTCGGACGGTGCACGACCCCGGCAAGGTCCTGCTGGATGCCGCACTCGCGACGGCCCTGGGCGGGGACTGCCTGGCCGATGTCGCTTCGAGAGGAGTATCCCAACCGCCACCGACAGAAGACTGCCCACGCCCAACGGCGTAGACGACGAAGCGGTTGCCGTCACTCCGAATCCCGTATCGGGCAGGGCGCCTTGACGTCAACACCGGCCTGCAGTACGGGCACCGCAACTACACGCAACTGAGTCACAGATGCAGGGGACGAAAATCGAACGGTGCGGCCCGTGCCTCGAGTTCGGTGCAGGCCAGGGCTGTCGGCGCGGATCCGACCTATTCCTGTTGCGGGACCGAATGTCCGCAGTGCAGCCACATAGTTTGCCGTCATCCCGCCGCCACCTCGCGGGGTCATCGATGCACTCCCCCCCCCCCGATGCCGTTCTGGAGGAGGCGCCCCCTTCGGGCTGACGCTTGTGGTCCTGTTTCTGGAGCTCGCCTGCCGCGCGCCCCCTCCAGTTGTGAGCGTTCGCATAGTTCCTTGCGTATGCGGAGGAGATGTGCGTTCCGATTGGCTGCCCGAATCGCGTGCCAATGCTCTGACCTGGGGCTTTCAAGCACCTGGCAGGTTCATGAAGTCATCACATGTCTTCCAGGATTTCCTTGCGTGAACCCATTCTTTACCTCTAACTTACCCACAGGATCCTCACTGGATCATGAGCAAGGCGGGGCCTGGGGAGGCTCCGGAGGGGTGGGTTGGTTCAGTCATGTCCATTTTCACAAGATCGACTTCGCGGCTCGGTGCCGCGTTGTTGAGCATCATGCTGACGGGGGTGGTGCCCGCCTACGCATCCAGCCCGGACATCCGCGCTGCGACGACCGCCTCGGACGCCCCGCAGACCGAGGAACAAGCCGCCCTGCAACAGGCCGCCACCTCCGGCGAGCGCGTGGAGGTCACCGGGCAACGCACCGAGCGCGAGACGACATTCGCGAACCCGGACGGCGAGACCTTCACGCTGGAGAAGTCCATCACCCCCGTGCGGGTGGAGAAGCCGGGCGGTGGCTGGGCCGTGCCGGATGCCACGTTGGTGAAGCGCGACGACGGGTCGGTCGGGCCGAAGGCAGCTGTTGCGGGAGTGACGTTCTCCGCCGGTGGTGACGGCAAGGATCTCGTCAAAATCAGCGAGGACGGCCGGTCGGTTTCCCTCGGCTGGCCGGGCACGCTGCCCGCGCCGAAGCTCGACGGGACTCGTGCGACGTACGAGAACGTGCTCCCGGATGTCAATCTGATCATGACTGCGACGGTCGAGGGCTTCCACCAGGTCCTCGAGGTCCGCACCGAGGAAGCTGCCGCGAATCCGGCACTCCAGCGCATCGACTACGCGCTGGACGCTGATGGGCTGAAGATCAGGGACGGCGCCGGCGGCGGGGCGGAGGCCGTCGATGGCAACGGGCAGGTTGTCTTCCGGTCGCCTGCGGCACGGATGTGGAACTCGGCCGGCGACGTAGCGCAGGAGTCCGCCGACGGGGGATCCGCGGCGCAGACTGCCGGACTCGCCCGCATAGGCGCTGCCGATCCCGAGCCGGGAGCCACTGTTGACGTGGCACCGGGTGAGGAAGGTGACCCCCTCACCGGCCCTGGTGCCGGTGACGAATCGGCCGTGCTGGATCTGGCGTTGGGGAGCAGTTCCGTCACGGTGAGGCCTGACTCCGAGCTGCTGTCGAAGGCCGGACCGGCCACCCTGCCGTATTACATCGATCCGTCGATCGAGCTGAACGAGGACGAGCGCACAGTGTTGTCCTCCGACGGGGATGTGTTCTACAACTTCTCCGGCGGCGATAACGGCATGAGCGTCGGCAAATGCGGCTCGGCGGTCATCGGCGGCGTCACCTACACCTGCGGCAACGGCTACGTGAACCGCATGTACTTCGAGTTCAGCCCCAGCAAACTCAAGGGCAAGGAGGTACTCGACGCGTCCTTCAACGTGACGGAGACCTGGTCCTTCTCGTGTGACGCCCGCTGGATCGATCTTGAACGCACCGACAACATCTCGGCATCCTCGAAGTGGCCGGGCCCCAAGAAGCTCGACCAGATGGTCGACCGGAACGTCTCGGCAGGACGCGGCTCGGCGTGCAGCCCCTCCCAGCCCCGCTCCGCAATCGAGTTCCACGACTACGCGCCCGAGCCGGACGAGAACCTCACCCCGACCGTCAAGGCGTTCGCCGACGGGAAGATGTCGCGCCTCACCCTGATGCTGATGGCGAAGAGCGAATCAGACACCATCTCGTGGAAGCGGTTCGACGACGACGCCGTCCTCAAAGTGACCTACATCGGCAAGCCGGCGCTGCCCGGCGATATCGGCATCGCCGCCGGATCCGGGCGCGTATGTTCCACTGACTCTTCGAAGCCGAGCATCGTCTCCAGCCCCCAGCCCACGCTCCAAGCGCGCCCCCGCACGATGCCGGGCGGAGAGGCAGGCGCCACGCTCAAGGCAGCGATGGATGTCGACAAGCAGACGGGCAGCACCTGGGCCGAAGTGATGACTGACTCAGGGCAGCCCACCACCTCCACGGTCGGCAGCAACACCATGGTGGCGGCCACCACTCCAAAGCTGACCGAAGGCGTCCTCCACCGCTACCGGGCCTGGACCCGCTCCTACGCGGGATCCGTACTGCGTTCAGGGCCATCCAACGCCTCCGCCACCGGCCCCGGCTGGTGCTACTTCATCGTCGATGCCACCGCACCGAAGGCACCGACGATCAAGTTCAACGGCCCATACACCCCCTGCACCACGAACGACTGCGCGGCGAACGGCAAGCCGGGTGTTTCCGGATCGTTCACCTTCAGCCCGGCCGCCGGAGACAACATCATTGGCTACCGCTACCGGCTCTCCACAGACGCCTACGCGAACCCGGACTGGACGTACTCCACCACCGGATCAGCCGTCGCTGTCATGCCACCCACCTCCGGCACCGTCACCATGACAGTCGAGGCACAGGACGCGGTCGGAACCAAGCGCTGGGGCGCCGACAACATCGTCGACTTCGCGGTTAGCCGGGGCGCCGCCCCCGTCGGGCACTGGAGCTTCGATGAGAAGGACGGCAACGCGCTGGACTCCTCCGCTACGGACACCGCGTCCAAGGACGACGCCGCCCTGTCCGGCGGAGGCACACGAGCGGGAGACGGGCGGCGCGGTGAGCTCCTGATCAAGCCGGCCACCGAGACCACCGAAGCGGAATGGGCCAACGACACCGGGCTCACCCTCAACGGCACCACCGCCTACGCGGCCACACTAAAATCAGTCCTGGACACCCGGGCCTCCTACACCCTCGCCGCCTGGGTACGGCTCAGCGCGAAGGGCCATACCTCTACCGTTCTCAGCCAGGACGGAACGCACAGCGCCTCCTTCGACCTGGCGTACTGCGAGGACACCAAAACCTGGTGCATGCGCCTCGCCGATACCGACACCACCACCACCTCCCTCAACACCCAGCGCGTCAACGCTCTTTCCCCCGCCGCCGTAGGGGTCTGGACGCAACTCGCCGCGGTCGTGGACACCACGAAGAACACTGTCACGCTGTACGTCAACGGGATTCCGCAGGGCAGTGACGCGCTCGGCACCTCCTGGGACGCCTCGGGTCCTGTGCAGATCGGTCGCGCCAAGGCGAAGGACGCTTACACCGACTACTTCCCCGGCGTCATCGACGAGGCGTCCATCTGGGCGGAAGCCAGGGGCGAGCAGGACGTGGCCAAGGACGCCGCCCTCCGGGACAAGGACACCGGCGACGCCTACGCCGAACTGGTCGCCGCCTGGAACCCGGCCGGCAAGACAGACACGACGCTCGCCGATTCGTCCGGCTACCACCACGACCTGACCCTGACCTCCGGCGCCCTGGACGGCGAGGCCATCTCCCTCAACGGCACCACGGCCGCCGGAACCACCCCAGGCCCGCTGGTCGACGACTCGGGCTCCTTCACCGTCACCGCCAACGCAGCCGTCGACTCCGACCTGCTGGCCGACAAGCCCGAAGGCTACAAGGCCCAAATCCTCGGGCAGCGCACCGCGACCGACTCGTCATGGAGCCTGTGGTTCGAAAAGACCAAGACCACCACAGAACCGGTCCTGGACGAGTTCGGCGACCCAGTACTCGACGGGGACGGAAACCCGATCACCCAGCCGATGCAGAACGGCCGGTGGCACTTCGGCCGACTCACCGCCGACGGCACGGGCACCGAGGTCGAAAGCACCGAAGGGGCGCTGTTGGACTCGCCGGCACGCCTGACCGGCGTCTACGACGCCCAGGCCAAGACCATCACCTTGTACCTGTCCTCAGAACCCGGTGAGCCCAAGGCATACACCGCGGCCCTGGGCACCGGCGAGTTCACCGTCGGCAAGGGCTACCTCAAGAGCGTCTGGGGCAACTACCTGCCCGGCCGGATCGATGACGTCCGACTGTGGGCCGGTGCGCTGAAGGACGGCGACCAGGTCGCAGCCATCGTCGGCTAGCGCCCGTCCCCGCTCTAACCCCTGCACCATCCGGCCGGGGACGCCCTGTCGTCCCCGGCCGTGATCCCTTATTTGCCTCACCGTGCTGCCGCCTGCCGCCAGCCGGACTTGTCCTGGAGAAACCGCATGCCCCAAACCTTCCTCACCCGCAGGAGGCCAGCGCCCCACGGCGCCGACTCGCGGGCCAACCCCGCGCGCAAATACCGCATACCGCTGGTGGGCGCACTGGTCCTGGCACTGTCCGTGCCCGCCGGACTGATCCCACTGGCTGTTGCTGCCGACCCGCTGGGGCGCCCCGACGTCCCCAAGCCCAGGGTCAGCAACGTCAAGGCCATCACCACTCCAGGCGCCAAGGCAGCGCGTGATCGGGTCGCGAAGGGCAAAGCCGCCAATAGGGCCCAAGCTGACAGGGCCCACGCAGAGCAGCACAGCACCTGGCCCAAAGCCTCGAAAATCACCCATGACATCGGCGCCAGGCCGAACACCGACGCCCTCGTGGGCCTCGAAGCGGTGAAGCCCGACAAGACCAAGCGCACCGCGACACCATCCGCAGATGGCAAGGCTTCGGTGAACGTCCTGGGCCAGGACGCAGCCAAGAAGGCCGGCATCACCGGCGTGCTCTTCACCGCGGCCGCCGAACAGTCCGGCACAGCCCAGGTCAGCTTCGACTACAGCACATTTGCGTCGGCTGTCGGCGGCAGCTGGTCCACACGCCTCGGTCTGCTCCGGTTCCCCGCATGCGTACTGAACACCCCGGAGAAACCCGGCTGCCGCAAGGCAACCCCGGTCGCCTCCACCAACAACCTGGCCCAGCAGACCGTGAACGCCCCTGTAACGTTGGCCGCCCAGTCAGGTGCGGCGGGAGCCACAGCGGTCTTCGCGCTCGCAGCCACCACAGCTACCTCGACCAAGGGCGCGGGCGACTTCAAAGCCACCCCGCTGGCCGCGTCGTCCACCTGGGAGGCGGGCGGCTCCTCCGGTTCGTTCACCTGGTCCTATCCGCTGAGCGTGCCCCCGGCCGCCGCCGGACCCATGCCCTCGCTCGGGCTCTCCTACGACTCCGGCAGCATCGACGGCCGCACAGCCAACACCAACAACCAGGGTTCCATGGTCGGCGAGGGCTTGGGGATGACCGAGTCCTACATCGAGCGCAAGTACGGCTCGTGCGACGACGACGGGCAGACGGACAAGTTCGACCTCTGCTGGAAATACGAGAACGCCTCGATCGTCCTCAAGGGCAAGGCCAGCGAGCTTGTCAAGGACGACACCAAGGGCATCTGGCACCTCAAAGACGATGACGCCTCCAAGGTCACTGTGACCACCGGCGCCGACAATGGGGACGACGACGGCGAGGTGTGGACGGTCGTCACGGGCGAAGGCACCACCTACACCTTCGGCCTGAACAAGCTGCCCGGTGCCGGAACCCAGCGCACCAACTCAGTCTGGACCGCACCTGTCTTCGGTGACGACGAGGGTGAGACCGGCTACAAGAAGGGCACCACGTTCGCGGACCGCTCCGAGGACCAGGCTTGGCGCTGGAACCTGGACATGGTCCAGGACATTCACGGCAACGCCTCGACGTACTGGTACCACGCGGACACCAACTACTACGCGAAGAACGGCGACAAGGACCACCTCGCCGAGTACACCCGGGGCGGCTACCTGGAAGAGATCCGCTACGGGCAAAAGGCGGACAGTCTGTTCACCGGCACGGCCTCCGGGAAGGTCACCTTCGACTACACCGAGCGGTGCACAGCAGCCGACTGCTCCTCGCTGACCAAGGGAACGGCCGACAACTGGCCCGACGTCCCCTTCGACGCTATCTGTGCCGCGACCGCGACGGACTGCCTCGCCACAGGTCCGGCATTCTTCACCCGCAAGCGGTTGACTAGCATCGACACCTTCGCTTGGTCGACCGCTGCCGAGCCGGACGCGTACAAGCCCGTCGACTCCTACAAGCTCACCCAGGAGTTCCTCGACGGCAACGACATCGGCAACAGCTCAGACCACGTTCTGACGCTGAAGTCCCTGCAGCACATCGCCCGGAACGGCACTGAGATCAAGGTCCCGCCCGTCGACTTCACGTACCACATGTACGCCAACCGGGTGGATGCACCTGACGATGAGATTCCTGTTGACGACATACTTCCGCTGACCCGCCCGCGCATCTACACCATCACCTCCGAAGCTGGCGCAATCACGACCGTCAACCTCTCCGACCCGCAGTGCGTCCGCGGCACCAAGATGCCAACGGCCGAGGACAACAACGCGCTGTCCTGCTATCCGGTGAGGTGGGCGCCCAACGGCGGCGACACGACTGAGCTGGACTGGTTCCACAAGTACAACGTCACGGCCGTCTCGACCGCCGACCCGGCAGGCCAGAACGCGCTCGTAGAGAACTCCTACACCTACGAGAACCCGGCCTGGCACTACAACGACGACCCGATGACACCCAACAAGGACCGCACCTGGTCCATCTGGCGCGGCTACGGCAAGGTCACCAGCAAGGTGGGTGACACCAACCATCCCCAGTCCAAGACGGTCTCGGTCTACCTACAGGGGATGAACGGCGACAAGAAGGCCGACGGCACGTCCCGTTCCGTCTCCGTGCCCGGAATTAGCTTCACCGGTGCCACGGTGGCCTCACTGACCGACTCCGATCAGTACGCGGGCACCCTGCGCGAGCAGATCACCTACAACGGATCCACCCCGGTCTCCTTCACCGTCAACACCCCGTGGTCGAAGAGCACGGCCACACAGCACAAGTCATACGCTGACACCGAGGCCTACTTCGTCGGCACCCAGCGTGCCTGGGCCTTCACTTACCTGACCGCCACTAGCAGCTGGCGCCAGACCCTTACCGAGACCTCGTACGACGACTACGGGATGGCCTCCTCGGTCTACAACTCGGGGGACTACAGCAAGTCCGGAGACGAGTCCTGCACCCGCACCTGGTACGCGCGCAATGACGACAAGGGCCTCACCGGACTGGTCTCCCGCACCCGCGTCGTCGGCAGCGCCTGCACGGACAGCAGCAACAAGCCCATTACCGACGAAAAACTGACCCTCCCCACCACCACTGCCACCCGAGGCGACGTCCTCTCCGATGACGCCATTGTCTACGACAACACCTCGGCCACCGGCTGGACCGCCACTCAGACCCCAACCCTGGGCCTGCCCACGTGGACCGGCCGTGCGAAGGCCTACCCGGCCGCCAACGGAACCGCCGACCGCGATCCGGCCACCAGCACCGGGTGGCAGACCCTCACCAAGACGACCTACGACACAACAACGGCCAAGCTCGGCCGCCCGCTGACCATCACGGACGCCGACGGAAACCTCACGAGCACCGCCTACTACCCCGCCGACAAAGGCCCACTGACCTCCACCATCATCACTGCACCGAAGCTGATGCTCAACGGACAGCAACACAAGGCCTACACCTATCTCGACCCGGCCCGCGGCTCGGTCACCAGCACCCTCGATGCCAACCTGAAGAAAACCGAGAACACCTACGACGCCCTCGGCCGCCTTACCAACACCTGGCTGCCCAACCGCCAGGCTGCGAACGACAGCCCGAACGCGAAGTACAACTACTCTCTGGAACGCGGAAAGCAGCCCTGGACCTCGGTCTCCACGCTCAAAGCCGACGGCACGACGTACCAGACCACCTACGCCATCACCGACGCGTTGCTGCGTCCGCTCCAGACCCAGACTCCCTCCGCACTGGGCGGGGGCCGAATCTTGACCGACACGCGCTACGACACGCGCGGTCTGGCCTATGAGTCGTACGCCGACATCTACGACGACAAGTCGACGCCCAACGGGACCTACACCCGCGCCGAGTACGGCGGAGCCCCGAAGCAGACCAACCTCTCCTTCGACGCCGCTGGCCGGCCGACCACCTCAGATCTGCTGGTCTTCGGCGTGAAGAAGTGGTCGACGACCACGTCCTACACTGGCGACTCCGTAGCTGCCACCGCGCCAGCGGGCGGCACCGCATCCCGCACCATCACCGACGCAATGGGCCGCACCACGGAGACCCGCACCTACGGCGGCACCACTCCTGCGGACACCAGTTACGGATCGGCCACCGGCAGCGCGTACACCAGCGTCAAGCAGAGTTACACCCGGGACGGCAAGCCCCTGCTGGTCACCGGCCCCGACGACGCCAAGTGGTCGTACACCTATGACCTGTTCGGCCGCCAGGTCACGGCGACCGACCCGGACAAGGGCACGACCAGCACCACGTACACCGCCCTGGACCAGACAGCCACCACCCAGGACGCCAACAAGGCCACCCTGGTCTACAAGTACGACGAACTCGGCCGCAAAACCGCCGGGTTCAAGACCGACACGACGCCGGCGAACCAGCTCGCTGCCTGGACGTACGACGGCCTTCTCAAGGGACTCCCGGACGCGTCCATCCGCTACGAGGGCGGCACCACTGGCAAGGCCTACACCAAGAAGGTCTCCGCCTACGATTCCCTGGGCCGCGCCACCAGCACGGACCTGATCCTGCCCAGCGATGACCCGCTGGTCACCTCCGGGGCCGTCACCTCGACCACCACCTTCAGTACCTCTTACCGTCTCGACGGCACGGTCAACACCACCACAGAGCCGGCCGCGGGCGGCCTGCCCTCCGAGATCGTTCAGCCGAAATACAACGGTGCAGGCCTCCCGGTCAGCCTCTCCGGCACCACCGACTACCTGCAGAACGTCGCGTACTCCACGATCGGCGAGCCGCAGCAGCTCACGCTGGCCACCTCCTCGGACACGAGCGCGAAGAAGGCGTTCGTCAACAACACCTTCGAACAGGGCACCGGCCGCCTCCTCGACTCCAACGTCACGGACGAGACCCACCCCTGGAAGGCTCAGGACCTCGCCTACACCTATGACCCGGCCGGCAACGTCACCTCCATCGAGGACCCGGCCACCCTTGGCGGCACGAGCAAGCCCGACTACCAATGCTTCACCTACGACGCCCAGCGTCGCCTGACCGAAGCCTGGACACCAAAAACCGCCGACTGCGCCGATACAGGCCGTACCACAGCCAACATCGACGGCCCCGCCACGTACTGGACCAGCTATACGTATACCGCGTCAGGGCAACGCGCGACGGAAACCCAGAAGACCGGCACACCGGCAACCACCACGTACTGCTACGACCCCGCCCGCAAGCACGCCCTGACGGCGACTACAAAGGCCGCCGACTGCACCGACGTCACTCCGCAGTACACCTACTACGCAGATGGCAGCACCAAGACGCGTTCGGAGACGGCCGGCAGCACCACCAGCCAGACCCTGCTCTGGAACCCCGAGGGCAAGCTGAGCAAGCTCACCGAGGGCACCACAAGCACGGACTACCTCTACGACGCAGATGGCAGCCAACTCATCCGACGTAACGCCAACGGCGAGACGGTCCTCTATCTCGGCACCACAGAGGTTCACCTCAAAGCAGGCAAGAAATGGGCCAGCCGCTACTACAGCGCAGCCGGCTCCACGATCGCCGTCCGCACGAATGAGACCGGCACGGCCAAGCTGTCGTTCCTTGCCTCCGATGCACACGGAACCTCCAGCCTCTCGCTGGACAGTGCGACCCAAGCGATCACTAAGCGCTACACCACCCCGTTCGGTTCCTCACGCGGAACCCCAGCAAGCTCCTGGCCCGATGACAAGGCATTCCTCGGTAAGCCAGCGGACACCTCCACAGGCCTCACCCACGTAGGTGCTCGCGAATATGACCCCACCATTGGCCAGTTCATCAGCATCGACCCGCTCCTAGAACTCGACAAACATCAAACACTCAACGGCTACAGCTACGGGGCCAACAATCCCAACACCTTCTCCGACCCCACAGGTAGGGGGCTCGCCTGCGGCCGCAACTCGACTGACGGAATCCCCTGCCCCAAGACCGGCAGTAAAGGCCGGGGTGACGGTGGCGATCTGGGCGTTGGCGGCGACGGCACGGCCTCTACGGACAGCACAGGAAGCGCCGGAGGAGACTGTTCAAGCTACGGATATCATGCACTGGAAGCCTGTACGGCCGCAGTCGCACAGGCTAGCGACACGCCTGACGCAATTCATCCCAACCTCTCAGCTCCTGGCATGAGAGAAGCCTTCGGGATACCTGACCTTGGGTGCGAAGACGGGGATCATCTTTGCAAGATACGTCAATCGGAACTCGATTTCTCAATTCCAACGGGGACGCTGGGCGGGGCTGTCGGATTCTTTGCGGTGCGCCCCGGGGCCCGGTGGAATATTCTGATTGGACTTCCCGAGGGAATCTCGAGAGTGCAATTCAATGCAATGAAGGGGGTTTTCGCCAAAAAATTGGATATTGAGGCGGACGTTGCCGTCCAAGGAAGTCGGGTCACAGGCAATGTGACTGGCGGTTCCGATATAGACATAGCGGTCCGTGTCTCACCTGAGGCATTCGATGCAATGGTGCAAAAGAGTTGGAAAAACCCGAATCCCGGATCCTCCAAAGCACGCACGCGAGATCATGCGGTCGAAACAGGGAAGATTACTGCGGGTGATGCGCGACCCAAGCTCAGTGGGATCCGTGACGAGATCCAAGGAATCCTCGGTGATACCGTGAGTCACGTGGATGTCTCGATCATCAGAAGGGGAGGACCCTTTGACAACGGACCGTTCCTCGAAGTCAAGTAGCGAGTTTAGCGAGATGGAAATGGACTGCAGTGTTTATGTAGACACTCGCAACTTGGAGTGGTTGCGCGATTTCCTTTGCGAAGCGCTCCAAGGTGACCTGTTTTCCTCCAGTCAAGTCATCTGCTCTGCTGCTCGAATCTATGTGGCACACAACGACTATGAAACAGACGGAAACGATCCGTCTGACTTCATACAGTGGCCCTCGGTTCTCGAGTGTGAGCCGCTCCCTGAAGTCGAGAATCAAGACTTCGTTGCATTCGTCAATAGGCTCCTTCAATCCATTTGGGGGACGGAACGTCGCGCCGTAGCAGCTTGTGATTTTGAGGATCTCCTACCAAATTCTGGTGGGCGGGACCTCTATGTTCATTAGTGCTCGTATTGTGACGGCGAAGTTGGACCAAGTTCATCGCAGAATAGGTTGGGATAATCCCCAACTCCTCTCAGTACGAGGGTGATGGCGCGGGGGGCTCTCTCGGGTTGACCTCTAGCGTGTTTCCCAGGCAAATACCCGTCTGGGAAACACGCTAAGCTTGACGTTTAACGACCTGCGTCGACCGGCACCTCGAACTTGGTGTGTTTTCGCAGTTCAGCGGACATGCGGGCGGCCTTCGCCTGATCCTGTGCTCCGACCAAGGAGCGCACATGACCGTGACGAAGGCCGTGGAGACAAGTCTGTCGCACGAGGATGTCCGCCAGGAGGCATTCGCGAAAGCGTCACACTTCCGGTCGGAGTTCTATGGGTGCCTGGCCAGGCGGGGCGACGAGCTGTTCGAGTTGTGCGACGCTCTGCTGTGCACTGAGGGGCCAGTACGGACTCTGGTCGATCTCGCGTTAGCGCCTGAGCACCGCCGCGGGCACGGCGCGTTGTGGGCTGTGCCCCACTACGTGGACACCTGCGAACTATACAACCAAGTTCAGGCTACCTGAGTTGATCGAGCGCCGTTCGAATTCGACTGGGCTGATGTGGCCGAGCGCGGAATGCCGGCGCCGGTTGTTGTACCAGGCCAGCCAGGAGAACATCGCCATGCGCGCCTCGGAATTCTCCAACCACCTCTCTGAACCGCCCCGGTTTCCCATGGGAGACGGATGGGAGAAAGATCTTCCCAATCAAGGCAAACTACGGCTAGTTGAAGCTAAGTAGGGCTGGGTTTCGGGGGGGGGATGGAAGCAG
The DNA here is from genome assembly GCF_017315755.1 of Streptomyces beijiangensis. Taxonomy (GTDB): domain Bacteria; phylum Actinomycetota; class Actinomycetes; order Streptomycetales; family Streptomycetaceae; genus Streptomyces; species Streptomyces beijiangensis. Next base: position 30,505 of record NZ_JAFLRJ010000167.1, on the reverse strand, counting down.
TTAGGGACGCTGACCGGGCCTTGCGTCGATACAACAGTTGATCCAGACGACAATCACTGGTACTCCAGGATGGGAAGGCCGCTGAACAGCGGCGGAGCCGGATTCACAGGGCCATCTGGGAGAGGTATGGGAAATGAGAGTGTCGATACCCAACTATCCGCTCCTCCATCGCGATCGTCACCTCGCTGTACGTACCCTCCACACCGGGCAGCTCATGCCGGGTGGGACCGCATAGACGGTGGCCATGGTGACCTTGCCGGTCTTGCGGTCGGTGCGGTGGCGCTTCATCTGGACGGCAGATGTCAAGTCAAATGAGACGTGCGTGGTGCTATGAACCTTGTGGTTCGGGTTCTCTGCGTTTGGCGGGGTCGTTGATCCAGACGCCCGCGTCAGACGAGGACCGGGCAACCGAGCGCTGGCTGCGGGCCGAGCGGCTCGACTGGTCGCCTCCGGTACTCGCCTCACTCGACCGGCCGTTCGTCATCGAGCACCCCGATGAACTGCGCGACCTCGTCACCGCGCTCACCTATCGCCTCACGTCCTACGCCCGGCAAGCCTGACAGTGAGGAACCAATGTCATGAGATGGCACAATTAGGGCACCAGCAAGCCCGGTCGTCACCTTCCGCGGCTGATGGAAGCCGTTGCGCACGACCAGACGGCGCCCGGATTCGTCTCACTGATCGGTCAACTCGGCTATGTAGGCGTTGACTTCTGTTTCCAGGGCGGCGGCCAGCATCCGCCTCGCGCCCTCCCGGACGATCTCGTCAATCAGGGAGCCGTGTGGCGTCGTTCCGTCTTCGGTGACTACCGTGAGCACGGGCGTGCCTTCCCGACCGACGCAGCGAACGTCGGCCTACTCGATGACCATCACAGGATCATTCGGGAAGGTACGCCCTTCGCGTGCCAACCCGAGCCCGATCCAAAGGTCTTGAGCATCGCTCGTGCGTCTCGCCGAGCAGCGGCAATGGATCGAAGTGGGGCTCCGCAGGATCTGCCACACGATCGGGTGACATCTTCACCCAACCCTGCAGCAGACCCTAACGTCCAACAATGCGATGGCGTCCGTGTGCGTTATCGACAGGAGTGCGGGGATACGCGTTTTTCGCCGTCCGGGCCGGTCATGCAGTCGGTGCCGGGCCACACGATGACACCCCCAAGGCCGGCACGATGCCCCCTGCCGCTGGCCAGGCAGTCGCGGGCAAACAGCCCTCCGTTCATACTCGGTGTCAGTTGAACACGCCTGCGATTGGGTGCGGACTAGAGAAGTCATGCGTCAGCACTGAAGAGGTTCCGTGGGAATCCGTAGTGTTCGCCACCTGCAGCGAAGAACCGCCACATTTCTACGCGTCCAGAGCAATCCGGGAAGACTTGCAAGATAATGGACGGGCCAAACCTGAGCACCAAAAGCCCCTGGTCCATCATTGTGAAACTATCAACCTTTGAGCGAAGGCGCGCAAGAATTCGGTTTAGAATCTTCGACCTTTCGTCGAATATCGATCCGCGAGGCTCGTCGGAATCTTTTCCATCCAGCCGCTTTTGGGGGAAATTCATATCGTCGGAGCCGATCATCATGTCGCCATCATGGAGCACCCTGAATGGGCATTGAATATGAAGGAATAGAGCCACATTTCCCGTCTCGGAGGTGAACTCGAAAATCCCCAGATCCGCCGCCCGGCCGACTGCATTGACAATCGCACCGTCAAACATGCCCAGCGCCTCTTCAAGCTCCATGCTTAACAGCCCTTGAACAAAGATCGACCCTCTTCGACGATGCGATTGTAATCGCATCCTCTTTTTGTGATTTCGTCATGCAATTTCCGTTCTTCCGCTTTGGTAAGAGCCCTACCCACGTCTCGTTGAATAGTTTTTATGGCTCGCCTAAATTCCTTGTCCTGCTCCTCCCTATCAGTCGGGGCATTATAGCCATCATCATTTGCATTTCCGGGATCCCAAGTTTTCCTGAGTTCAGCAAACGGATCAGAGTCGCCAGCGTCCGAATTATGCACCAGAACGGGTGTGGTGCCGACCATCACATAGTACGTGTGCTACGCGAAGCCTTCGGCCTGCCTTTTCGCAGGTCAAGTGCGGTTTGCTGGTCCAGTGACGTGCGTGGGTGTCCGTGGTTGTCCGGGGTTGTTGCCGTCGCTACTGCCGTCAGGCGGTTCAGCCCAGGTACGGCTTCTCGCGCTGTTCCAGGAAGTGCTGGAGCCTGAGTCGTTGGGTGTGGTGCATCGGCAACTGCTCGATCTCTTCCGACGGTACGAACCGGAGTTCGGTGGACTCGTCGGAGATCTCCAGTCGGCCGCCGGTAATGCGGGCGGTGAAGCAGACGTTGAACTGTCGGCGGACCTCGCCGTCGGTGTAAGCGATGATGTGTTTCGGATCGGTGTAGGTGCCGACCAGGCCGGTGATCTCGACGTCGAGGCCGGTCTCCTCTTTGACCTCGCGGACGGCTGTGCCTGGCAGGGAGTCGGTGAGGTCCATGCCGCCTCCGGGCAGGGCCCACAGGTCGTTGTCGCGGCGGCGCTGGAGGAGGATGCGCCCGTGGTCGTCGGTGACGACGGCGGAAGCGGCGACGACCATGCTGTTCGGCTTGGGTGCGTTGTGGTCGTCGTAGTACTCGGTGCGGGCCACGGTCAGCCTTCCTCTCGTACGGGCGTCGCCGTCGCCCACACGGCGTCGAAACTCTCGGCGTAGGTGTCGAACATGCCACCTGTCTCGTGTCGGCGAAGATGCCATACGGGGGCGGCGTAGGCGTTGACACCCCAGACGTGTGCGTTGACGAGTTGCTGGTCGTCGGCGCGGTAGAGGGAGTTGTAGAGCGTGGTGGCGTGGGTGCGGACTTCGATGCCGGGGGTGCCGGCGAGCGGCCGGTAGTGCATGAGCGCGAGGCGGCAGCGGGATTCGATGCCGTGCCCGAACCGCTCCTCCTGGCCCCGGGCTTGGACGGTATCGCTGTCGGCGTCCCCGATCGCGATGCGGACGGTGCAGCCTTCGGCGGCGCGTTCGGTGAGGAGTTCGTTCAGCCGCGGGTACGCCTCGTGGAGGAAGACTGCCGCGTAGACAAGGATGTCGATCCGTTCCCGGGCCTGGGCCATCAGGTCGGTGAACGCCGAGACGGGGATATCGGCCCGCTGCTCGTAGAGCGCGACCAGTTCGGGGCTGATGGCGCGGGCGGGGCGGGCCTGGCGGAGCGCCGGCCAGAGTGCGTGCACGTCTTCTCCCAGGGCCTTGGCCGCCTGGAGGGCGGTAGCACGACGTGGGATACGCCCGAGGTTCACCCAGCGCTCGACCGACTTGGGGTCGACCTCGACCTGCTGAGCGAGTGCGGCGTACGTCCAGCCTCCCGCCGCCATGACGGCTCGTAATCTCTCGTTCGGCACGAGTCTCCCCCTTCGTCTCAGGACGGCACTACGGACGTTCTACACGGTGCAGGACGTCCCGAAGTGGGGTTTGGTGGAGGTTCCTTCGTCCCGGTGACCGGCATGAGGATCGGTGCCGACCCTGCGGCACCAACAGGCCCAGGGGCACGCATCAACGCCGCCGAGGAGCGTCACCGTGCGAATGAGCGCCACCCCATGTGTTCCCGCCCTACGACTGGACGCCCGGTCGCGCGCCGCCTCGCCGGGGTGGTCACGATGACGGCCCCCACCCCTGATGCCGACGGGCACACCGTCTCGCCCGATGCCGGCGCTCTGGTGGTCGACCGGCGGAGCGGCAAGGTGGGCGTGGTGATGGGGCATGTGGGGACGTACGTGCAGCTTCGGCCACCGCGCGGTGGCCGGGAGTGGGACGTGCCGCCCGAGGACGTACGTACGCCGACTCCGACGGAGGAGTTGAGCGCGAAGGTGGCCGCGGCCAACCGCAGGTGGGGACGGTGACCCCGCGCTCGGTCCTGCGCTACGAGACCTGGACGCTCCAGCCCGACCGCGAGCCGGACGCGGAGACGGTCCTGTACGCGATGCAGTGTGCCGTGGACGGAGAGACCTCACCGATGAGCAAGGACTTCGCCGAGCCTCAGGACTGGGTGCTGCGGCACTGCGGCCAGAACCCGTCCCACCACACCTACCGGGAGATCATCACCCGGCCCTGGCGGGCCTGGCGGCAGATGTGACCTGTCCTGCTCGCCCAGGCACCGCATCGCGCTGAGCCACCCGACTCCCGTCCCTGCCGGGCGCGGCCGATCGAGGCTCCCCGTCCTCGTCAGCACGGCAGGGGCGGGCCTTCACGTGCGGGCCACACTCATGGCCATGGTGTTCCGGCCGCCGAGTAGCCGAGGGGAATTTCACCCCTCGGCCCTCACAGGATGAACGGGCTTGACCAACAGGCACGCCGGCCGGGCGCCTTCCGGTGGCTCGGCGGTCGGCCGCCGGGTAGGCCCTCGCTCAGCGTGCGGTGGGACTCGGCCGGTCTGGTAGCGCGGGAGTTGGGCCGGGAGCTTTGTTCCTCGCTGGAAGCGATGCCAGCCACCGCCCTCGGTGAGCCAGGCGACGGATGCTGAGGGTCGGCCCCCTGGCTGGCCCTTGCCTGCGATCCGGCCGTAGGACGGTCGTAGGCGACAACTTGCTCCGCCAGGAGCCTTGTTGGGGTTGGCCCGACGGTCTGGCCGGTTGCCGTTTCCGCTGCCCGTAGAGCGTCCGGCTGGCGAGCGGCCCACTCCCTGAGGAGGCGGCGGTCGGACGGCGACGGCGGCCAGCCCTGGCGGGCGGGGCCCGCCTTGAACCTCGTAGAGAAAATCTGGACGCACGACTCCACCCTCTGACCGTCGCGGCCAAGGGGTCAGCAGCCTCGCTCGGTGCCGGCCGCTTCCAGGGCCTCCACGCGGGCCAGCAGAGCGGTGAGCTGATCAAGCGTCTCGGTAAGTGCCCGTTCCAGTGCCGCGACGCGCGCCGACGTCCCGCCGACGGGCGTCTTCCCCGCCTCCCCGTCACCTGAGTCACCGGCGACGTGAGGGTGAGCGACGAAGGCTCCCTTGCCGGGGCGGGAGATCGCGTAGCCGTCCTGCTTCAGCAGGGCCATGGCCTTCTGCACGGACAGGCTGGAGGCCCCGAACTCCGCCATCAACACGGCCTGCGTCGGCAGCGCGTCCCCCGGGTTCAGCCCGCCGGAGGAGATCCGCTCCCGCAGGGCCTCGGCGATGACCTCGAACGTCAGCAGCACCGTGCTACCCGCCGGCCGGCGCCCCCGCCGCCCGACCGTCACCGCAGGTCACCCGCCTTCTCTGCGCCATTACCACCGAAATCCGGCCCGTCCAAAACGGAAGTCCGGGGCCACAGTACGCGCGTCCCCACCGGCCACCGAAATAGATGAGGAGGGATGTACTTGAATGCGCGCTTGGAGCGATGCTACTTTCACGCACCGCCGCAGGGCAGCACCGCTGACCAGGGAAGATGTCCCCTGACCACCGCCTGCGCCCGCCATCGCACGCCCCGGCCCCTCGCGCACTGACGCCTCTCGGGTCGCCCCTCAGGCACCTCTCCTCTTCTCCCGACTCCTGCCGGAGGTCTGTCCCCATGCCCGCACAGCTCCAACTCCCGTCCCCCACAACCACGTCCGCGATCTCGAACACGACGTTCGCCGCACCAGCGCACACCCCGAAGGCGAATACATCCGCGAACGGGGGCTCGGCGCTGGAACGCCGGGCGCGGCTGACCGCCAGGCTGGCCAAGCTCGCTGCCGCCGGACACCTCGCGCCCCTGGCCCGGCAGATCGGCTCGCTGGGCGGCTGCGCACGTCCCATCCGGATGACCGGGCACCGCACCCGCCTCGACACCGCTACCGGCCAGATCCTCGACCACCTCGACACCCGCCACCTGCCCGCAGGCGAACTCCTGGTGCGCTGCGGCAATCGCCGCGCCGCGCGCTGCCCGGCCTGCTCCACCCGCTACCGCTACGACACCTATCAGCTCATCGCCGCCGGACTGCGCGGCGGGAAGACCGTCCCGGCCACCGTCGCCACCCATCCGCGCGTCTTCGCGACCCTCACCGCCCCCGGCTTCGGCCCCGTCCACAATCAGCCCGGTGCGGCCTCGTGTGTCTGCGGCACCCGGCACGGCGACGGCGACCCGTTCCTCGGCACGCCGCTGAACCCGCAGCGCTACGACTACACCGGCGCGGTGCTGTGGAACGCCCACGCCCCCGCGCTGTGGGCTCGCTTCACCACCCACCTGCGCCGCGAGATCGCCCACGCCGCCGGACTCACCCAGCGCACCCTGCGCCACCACGCGACCCTGTCGTACGCCAAGGTCGCCGAGTACCAGAAACGCGGCCAGATCCACTTCCACACCGTGATCCGCATCGACTGACCCACCGGCCCCGCCAGCACTCCGCCTGCCTGGGCCACCACAGAACTCCTCGACCACGCCGTCCGCGCCGCCGCCAAGCGCACCCGCGTCCAGCACCAACACCCCTCCGAGACAGCGACGGCCGACGGGTCACAGCAGCCGAAGCCCTCGGCGTTCCGGTTCGGGCGGCAGATCGACGTCCGCGCGATCCGCAGCACCGACTTCACCGGCGACGGACCCGTCACCGACCGGCACGTCGCCGCCTACATCGCCAAGTACGCCACCAATGGAGCCGAGACCACCACCGGCACCCTCGACCGCCGACTCCCCTTCCTTGCCGAACTCGCCCAGCATGAGCTCACCGACCACGCCCGCCGCATGATCCACACCGCCTGGCACCTCGGTGTGCGACCCGAGCACGCCCACCTGCGGCTGCGCCAGTGGGCCCACATGCTCGGCTTCCGAGGCCACTTCTCCACCCGCACCCGCCACTACTCCACCACTCTGGCCCACCTACGCGCCGAACGCACCGCCTGGCGCAGCCGCCAAAACGACGCCCCGGAGCGAGCCGATGACGGCCAGTCGGCCACTGACCGGCGCAGTGACCGCGATGACCACCGTGACCTGACCGCCGGTCACACCGACCCCGACGCCGATCACCGCAACGGTCACCGCAGGGAAGGCGGGCAGCACGGTCACACGGACACAACCCTGGTGATCTCGCACTGGCAGTACACCGGAACCGGCCTCCTGCCTGAACACGCCCATCTCGCCGACCTCCTGGCCGCTGCACCCAAGCCTCGGCCCGAGCAACCGATCCGTCCCCGGCAGGCGCGGCGCTCCGGTGACCAGGCTGGTCACTCCACTGGTCCGTTGATCGCCCCTTTCCAGTCGGAGGCGACCGCGTGACCACCGACGCCGAACTCCTCACCGTCCCCGAGGTCATGGCGCGCCTCAAAATCAGCCGCTCCACCGTCTACGACCTCATCCGCACCCGACAGCTCGCCTCCATCACCATCGGCCGCGCCCGCCGCATCCCCACCAACGCCCTGACCGTCCTCGTCCACCACCACCTCGAAGAGGCAGCCTGATGACCGCCGACGCCGACCCCACCCCCAGCACCACCTCCCGCAGTGTCCGCGCCAACGGCGACGGGACCGTCTACCAGCGCAAAGACGGCCGCTGGGAAGCCGCCGGATACGTCCTGGCCCCCGGCAACACCCGCCGCCGCGTCCGCGTCTACGCCACCACCCGCAGGGAAGCCCTCGCCAAACTCACCGAGAAGATCGCCGCCAGCAACCGCGGCCTCCCCGCCCCCTCCGCGCAGGGCGGCCTGGCCGCTTACCTGACGTACTGGCTTCAGAACGTCGCCGTCCACCAACTCCGCGAGAACACCCACACCCGCTACACCGCCGTCGCCCGGCTCTACCTCATCCCCGGACTGGGCAAGAAGAAGCTCGCCAGGCTCACCGCCAAGGACGTCCGCACCTGGCTCAACCAACTCCGCACCACCTGCCAGTGCTGCGCACGCGGCCTCGACACCGCCCGCGACCAGTCCCGCTGCTGCGCCGCTGGAACGTGCTGCTCGAAGCGGCTCTCAGCGCTGACCCTGGCCTACGTGCACTCGGTGCTCAAGTCCGCACTGGAGCACGCAGTGCGCGAGGAGGAGATCCCACGCAACGTCCGCACCGGCACACCCCGACCCCGCCGCTTCGAACCCCTCACCGCCGACGAAGCGCGCCATTTCCTTGCCGCCGCGCGCGGACACCGGTTGCACGCGCTGTTCGAACTCGCGCTGCGCACCGGGCTCCGCAAGGGCGAACTCCTCGGCCTACGCTGGGAAGACCTCGACCTGGCCGGCGGAACCGCCGGCATCCGCCGCACCCTCCAACGCACCAACAGCGGCGGCCTCACCGCCCTCCCGACCAAGACCCAGAGCTCGGAGCGGCGAATCGCCCTGCCCACCGAGTGCATGCGATCCCTCGAACAGCACCGCCACCGCCAGCATCAGGAACGCGAAGCGGCGGGGACCGGCTGGAAGGCGAGCGGCTACGTCTTCACCCGTCCCGACGGCGCCCCGATCGAAGGAGCCACCCTCACCCGCCACTTCAACACCCTGCTCCACCGGGCCGGGCTCCGCCGCATTCGCTTCCACGACCTCCGCCACTCGGCGGCAACCCTCCTCCTGGAGCAGGGCGTCGAACTCGTCGTGATCAAGGAACTGTTGGGCCACGCCCACATCGGCGTCACCGCCACCGTCTACGCTCACGTCCGACTCCGCCTCCAGCGCGACGCCATCGACCTTCTTGGTAACGCCCTCCGAGCCCCCACCGAGATCACCGACAAGCCCGACGACGGCAACGCACCACCCCTCTGCGCAACCCCCGTCCGCTGACGTTGCCGTCAACTACTGCCGTCAGACACCGCAGAAGCCCCACCCGAACCATGGTTCGGGTGGGGCTTCTGCGGTGCAGAGACCGGACGAGATCACTTCGAATCGCGCAAGCGCTCCGCTTCCAAGAATGCTTCCAGCTCATCGAAGAGCACAGTTACTGCTTGCACGCTCTCTTCACGCATGGCCGCCACCCCGAAATCATTACCCGTACCGGGATAGGCGATCCTGACCAGCAATACTGGCAACGCGAGATTCGCGCCAAGCCCCGACTTAGCTGCCAGGAATTCCCGGAATCCTTCCAGGAGTCGCCAATCAGTCGCAGCGTCAATGCCCGTCAGAAATGCGACCACTTCACCGAGTGTGCTGAGGCCGTATGCGCATGGACGTCTACGCACGTCAGCAAGTCGTTCATGCAGTTCCATAGTTCCACCTGCTACCTGGGAGCCGGATTGAAGACAAGGTCATCGCCGTACTCACAATTTGCTCGATAGTCGGCGATTGATTCGCCATGCCTCCCCGTGGTCGCGCAGGAAGCGTGGACGGCTCTCATCGATGACCTGAGGGCGCGGATGCCTCGGTAGAGCGTGGACGCTACCGAACCGTTGGCGGGGTCGGCAGGCTGCGGTTACGGAAGCAGGCCGTCGGTTGCACGTGGGACATAAAGCCTGCTGACTGGTGGTGTGTATGCGTGCATCTCGAGGCTGGGGCCAGGGCGGTAGCAGCGGCTCGATGAGCGCCCATAAGTTGTCATCCACGATCCACGGCCGAGTCGTCACAGACCACGAACGGCCCGATCGTCACACAAGTCACGCCCCACCGGCGCCGTTCAACAAGATCCTGTTACGAGCTCTGAGCGCGTGGCCCAACCTGCGACGCCCAGAAGCCCTCCCCAGGGCGACCGCAGGGAGGGCTTCTATAGATCACGCTCATTCCATGGACTGCTAATCAAGCCCGCTGTAGAGAATTACCTCTTCGCGCGCTGGCCCAGCCGCCGGAATGCGCTTCCACCACCACTCACGTTCACCCTCAGGGCGAGCGTGCACCTTTTCAATACGGAGCAGGGCATCCGGCTCAGTAAAGGAGGTAAAGCGCTCATCGACTTCCGAGAGTAGGCTGTCAAATCGTGACCTCAGCGGAGCATCGAGCGCACCCAATCCATCTTGGATTGAATCTCGGATAATCAACGCGGCGATCAAATCATGTGCCCCCCATACCGACCTGTCTGAGCTGGGCAACGAGATATCCGACTCAAGCTTCTCTACGTGAGCCTTCCACGAAGCCAATAGATGCGTGAGGGTGATGCCTCGCTGGTTGGACATCTGGATAGTCACCCTCTCCAGCGCACGAAGGTCGTCGAGCGATAGCTGTCCAGAAATCCAGGACAAGTTTGAGTCTGGCACGGTAGTCACGGCTTTCCAAGCGAACCGGGATAGTACGCCGTACTCTTCCACGGCAAATCATAGTTGACAATCACCCTGACACCGCCGTGGTCAAACTGGGCAGCGTTCTGCTTTCCGATGCGAACCGGTCCAGCCTTGCGCAAAGTCGTCTCAATTTCCGTTGGACTCGGCCTACCCATCGCCGGATTTCCACCTCCCGTGTGCCCATGAACAAATTGCACGATCTCATCAAGCGAGTACTCTTCCCCATGGAAATCGTCTTGGGGTGTGTCTTGTTTTCCGTGTAAGCCCTGATGCTGACGTTGCTTGGGTTTGGTTCGGTGTTACTGGTTGTCGATGACGCGGTCGCCGTAGAAGCCGGCGAGGACGTTGATCGCTTCCTTCCAGTTGTAGGTCCGGCCCGTCGGGTTGCGGCGGTTGGGCTGGCGGTCGCGGATCACAAGGTAGAGGACCTTCAGGGCGGCCTCCTCGTTGGGGAAGTGTCCGCGCCTTCGGGTGGCCTGGCGGAAGCGGGAGTTGAGGGACTCGATCATGTTGGTGGTGTAGACGATCTTGCGGATCTCCGGCGGGAATCGCAGGAACATCACGAAGTGCTCCCAACTTCTGCGCCAGACCCCGATCAGGGCCGGGTAGCGGGCTCCCCAGATCTCCTCGAACTCGGCGAACCGCTGCTCGGCGGCGTCCGCGTTCGCCGCCGTGTAGACCTGCCGCAGTTCCTTGGCGATCTGCGACCAGTGCTTGGTGGAGGCGTACTTGAGACTGGCCCGGACCATGTGGACCACGCAGAGCTGGACGTCGGCCAGCGGCCAGATCGCGGAGATCGAGTCCGGGAGCCCTTTCAGGCCGTCGCAGCAGGCGATCAGTACGTCGTCGACGCCGCGGTTCTTGAGCTCGGCGAGCCAGGCCATCCAGGTCTTGGCGCCCTCGCCGCCGGAGCCTACCCACATGCCCAGCACGTCACGCTCGCCCTCGAGATTGATCCCGACCGCGATATAGACCGGCCGGTTCGCGACCGCACCGTCCCTGATCTTCAGCACGATCGCGTCGATCATCAGCACCGCGTAGACGCGGTCCAGCGGCCGCTGGCGCCAGGCTTCCAGCTCCTCGGTGACCTTGTCGGTGGCCCGCGAGATCAGGTCCCGCGAGACGTCGATGTCGTAGATCTCCGCCAGATGCGCCTGGATCTCCCCGGTCGTCAGACCCTTGGCATAGAGGGACAGAATCGCCTCGTCAAAGCCTTCGACCCGACGGGCGTGCTTGGGCACAATCGCGGGACTGAAGCTGCCCGCCCTATCTCGGGGCACTTCCAGTTCGACCGCGCCGACGTCTGTCAACACCCGTTTGCGGGAGGTGCCGTTGCGCGAGTTGCCCGACCCTGCGCCGGCCGGATCGCCCTTCTCGTAGCCGAGATGCTCCGTCATCTCCGCCTCCAAAGCGCCCTCCAGGACCAGCTTCACCAGCCCCTTGAGCAATCCGTTCTCCCCGACCAGGTTCACCCCCTCGCTCCGCGCCCGGTTCACCAGGTGTTCGGCCAACTCCCGGTCGGTCTGTGCCAGTCGAGCCATCTCGGCCCCCGTCCGTACGATGCTGCGGTCACGGGGCTGTTCTTCCTTGATCCCCATCGTGATCCTTCCCGGCAGAGACCTCGTCTCATGCCGTACGGGTCACACCGGGGCATACACGAAAATCAGGACAGGCCCGCTGAGCGCGGAGAGCGCGCCGCGCTCTCCGCGTGCGTCGTGGCCGTGGTAGCAGTTGGCCATGGTCTGGACGCTGCCCGAGCCGATGCTCGCCGAGGCTGTGAGCAATCCGGTGCTGCCCAAGGGGTACGCGGCGGAGCCGAAGTGGGACGGCTATCGAGCTCTTGTGGCCCGGTACCCGGACGGCCAGGTGGTGATCCGCTCCCGACGCGGTACCGACATGACAAACGCATTCCCGGAGATCGCCGCGGCTGGGGACGCCCTGCCGGCGGACGTCGTCCTGGACGGGGAACTGGTGGTGTGGGACGGCGACAGGATCGCGTTCGAGCGACTGCACGGCCGCCTGCTCCGCAGCCCTGCCGGGGCTGCCACGCTGGCCTCCCAATGGCCGGCTCATTTCGTCGTGTTCGATCTGCTGCGCCTGGGCACCGACCTCACCTCGCGGCCCTACGAGGCACGGCGGGCGGCCCTGGAAGGGCTCTTCACCGACCGCGCGCTGGCAGCACCCTGGACGCTCTGCCCCTCGACCACCGATCCGGACACCGCGGCCGGCTGGCTGGAGTGGTCGCAGGTGGGCATGGAAGGCCTGGTCTTCAAGAAGACGACCGGTGTCTACCGGCCGGGCAGCCGGGGGTGGAAGAAGTACCGGACCGCGCACACCACCGACGCGGTGATCGCGGCGGTGAGCGGTTCGACGACCGATCCGCGCACGGTGCTGTTCGGCCGCTACGACGACGCGGGACGGCTGCACTACACCGGCCGCAGCAGTGTGCTGTCCCCTGCGGTGAACGCGGATCTGTCCACCAGACTGGTCGCCGCTGCCGGAGAGCACCCATGGACGGGAGAGACGTTCTCCTCCGGCTGGGAAGTGAAGGACGCGCTGCCGGTCGTACTGGTGAAACCTGAACTGGTCGCAGAGGTACGGGCCGACGTCACCCGGGATGCGGCCGGGAAATGGCGCCACCCGGTGAAGCTCCTCCGCCTGCGAGACGACTTGGAGCCCGGCGATGTTCCGCTGTTCACCAGCTGATACCGGCCGCCACCGGCAGGTGGTCGCTGCCCGTGGCCGGCAGCGACCACGCGCTCTCCGGCTTCACGCCGCGGACCAGGATCTGGTCGATCCGCACCACCGGGAACTTCGCCGGCCAGCTGAAGCCGAAGCCGTCCCCGGCCGCTTCCTGGACCGAGTCCAGCTGTGAGGTGAGACCGTCGAACGTACGGTCGTCCGTGGTGCCGTTCAGATCGCCGAGCAGCACCACCCGTTCGTTCTTCTCCGCGGCGACGGCCTCGCTGAGCGCCTGGGCGTTCCTGTCCCGCGACTCCGTCCAGAAGCCTGCCCTGGGATTCACCCGTACGGACCCCAGGTGGGCCACGTACACGGCGAGGGGCCCGTGGTCCGTGGCCACCGTGGTGCGCAGCGCCCGGGAGTCGGCCAACGTGACGTCGGCCGGCTTGGTGGCTGCCAGCGGCCCGACGTCCGTCTTGATGTCGACCGGCCGGGTGTCCGACAGCGGCAGCTTGCTCCACAGCCCGACCGTGCCCTGCACCGTGTGGTACGGGTACGCCTTCGCCAGCTCCTTCTCGTACGTGCCGCCGTCCTGCTGGGAGATCTCCTCCAGTCCCAGCACGTCCGCCCCGGAGGCGACCAGGTCGCGCGCGGTGCCGGCCGGGTCGGAATTGTCGGCGCCGACGTTGTGGCTGACCACGGTGAGGTCACCGGCCGGGTGGGACTTGTCGCCGAGCAGCCCGCCGAAGAGGTTCAGCCACACCATGACGGGCAGCAGCAGCGCGGCCACCGCTGAGGCGGAGCGCCGCCACATCGCCCCGGCCAGCAGTACCGGGATGAACAGGCCGAACCACGGCAGGAAGGTCTCCACCAGGCTGCCGAGGCCCCCGATCCTGTTCGGGATCGTCGCGTGCAACAGCAGGAACAGGCCCAGCAGCAGTGCCAGCGCCGCGAGCACCCGGCCGCGCTTCCAGGGTCCCGGCCGGGAGCCGACGAGCATCGCCCGGCGGATGCCCGCGCGCCAGGCGCCGGCGCCGGTGTCCCGGCGGCCGACGGCGCCCGGTCCGGGCTCCGCCGTGTCCACCTGCGTCATCGTCCGTGCTCGCTCACTGCCGGTCACTTCTGCATCCTCGGGTCCTGGGTGGGGTCGGCGTACATCCTCGGGCAGCCACGGTCGCTCGCATCGGCGCGCAGTTCGTAGTGCCAGGGTTCGTTCCGGTAGATCTGGCACAGCCCGTACTCGGCGCCGTGCTCGGACAGCCATGTCGTCGCATCGGAGTGCCCGATGTCGACCGCGTCCCCCGACACATGAGGGGACGTCGCCGCGGTGGCGACCCATCGGGCGGCCTCGTCCTCGGACCCGTACTTGGACACCGCCTCCTGAAGCAGCTGATCCTGGTACTCCGGGGAACGCCAGCCGCTGTTGACGTAGAACTCGACTCCGTCTGGCGCGGCGGCCCTCGCAGCCTGGTGGAGGGCCTTGAGGAGACCAGGGTCGAGGTTGGCCACCGCTGGAATCGCGTCGTCGAAGACCGTCACACCGTCGGGAACGACACCGTCGGTCACACCGGGCGCACCACGGTGCTCACCGCGATCAGTGTGCGAGGGCCGTGCAGCCGAGGGGGCCGGCGGGAGAACCGAAGGGGAAAAGGACGAGGATTTGGGCACCTGGTAGCCGAATAGTGCGGTGATCGCTGCGATGACGACCAGCAGGCCGAGGACGATGAGCCATCGAAACCGGCGGGTCGATGTTCGTGCTGATGGTGGGATTCGCGTCATACCGCCAGTCAAGGCAGCGGGGTGTTGCCGTCACGTATGCGGTTTTCGATATGCCGACGATATGCGTCGGCTCGTAGCATCGAGAGCATGCGTGTGCTGATCGTCGAGGACGAACCGTTTCTGGCGGAAGCCATCCGCGACGGCCTGCGCCTGGAGGCGATCGCGGCCGACATCGCAGGGGTCGGCGACACCGCTCTGGAGCTGCTGAGCATCAATTCCTACGACATCGCCGTCCTGGACCGCGACATCCCCGGACCGTCCGGTGACGAGATCGCCAAGCGCATCGTCGCCTCCGGCAGCGGCATGCCGATCCTCATGCTCACCGCAGCCGACCGGCTCGACGACAAGGCCTCGGGGTTCGAACTCGGCGCCGACGACTACCTCACGAAACCTTTCGAACTCCGGGAGCTCGTGCTCAGACTCAGAGCACTCGACCGCCGACGTGCCCACAACAGGCCTCCCGTGCGGGAGATCGCAGGTCTGCGGCTGGATCCGTTCCGCCGCGAGGTCCACCGCGACGACCGCTACGTCGCACTCACCCGGAAGCAGTTCGCCGTGCTCGAAGTCCTCGTCACCGCCGAGGGCGGTGTCGTCAGTGCCGAGGAACTCCTGGAACGCGCGTGGGACGAGAACGCCGACCCCTTCACCAACGCCGTACGCATCACCGTCTCGGCACTGCGCAAACGGCTCGGCGAACCCTGGGTCATCGCCACCGTGCCCGGCGTCGGCTACCGCATCGACGCGGCACCCGGCACCGGACGTGAGGGAGGAGACCGTGGATAGAGCGCCCGGATTGAGCGTTCGCCTCAGGCTCACCCTCAGCTACGCCGGATTCATCATGCTGGCCGGCGTTCTGCTGCTCGCGGTGGTGTGGGTGTTCGTCCTGCGCCACCTGCCCGCCTATACGAACGTCTCCGGAGGGGTGCTCGTCCGCTCCTTCCTGCTGCGCGACTTCGCGTCGGCCGCGGGCACGGTGATGGTCTTCCTGCTGGCATTCGGTCTCCTGGGCGGCTGGATCCTCGCGGGCCGCATGCTCGCCCCGCTGACCCGGATCACGGACGCCACCCGCCTGGCCACGAACGGATCCCTCTCCCACCGGATCCAACTACCGGGCCGCAAGGACGAGTTCCGCGAACTCGCCGACGCCTTCGACATGATGCTCGTACGGCTCGAAGCGCACGTCACCGAACAGCAGAGATTCGCGGCCAACGCCTCTCATGAGCTGCGCACCCCCCTCGCCATCTCGAAGACACTGATCGACGTGGCCCGCACCGATCCGCACCACGACACCGGCGAACTTCTCGACCGCCTCCACGCCGTCAACACCCGGGCCATCGACCTCACCGAGGCACTGCTCGTGCTCAGCCGCGCCAACCACCGGTCCTTCACCCGCGAACATGTCGACCTGTCCCTCATGGCGGAAGAAGCCACCGAAACACTCCTCCCCCTCGCGGAAAAGCGCGGCGTCACCCTCGAGACCAGCGGCGACATCGCCCACACGATCGGATCGCAGGCGCTCCTGCTGCAGCTGGCCACGAACCTCGTGCACAACGCGATCGTCCACAACCGGCCCGAGGGCACCGTGTGGGTGAACACCGGCGTCCGCGCCGGGACCGTGGTGCTCACCGTCGAAAACACCGGCGTGAAGCTCACCCCGGAGCTGACCGCGACACTCACCGAACCGTTCCAGCGCGGCACCGAACGCATCCACGCCGGCCATGGGGGCGTCGGCCTCGGCCTGGCCATCGTCAAAACCATCACCCAGGCACACGACGGAACGCTCACGCTCACCCCGCGCCCTGCCGGCGGGATCCGCGTCACGGTGGAACTGCCCGCGGTATCGCCGCACACCGTCACGGCAGGGGCCTGGCGCGGTTGAGATTGATCAGCGGCCCGAGGAGGTCGCCGTACCGCTCCAGGCGCGGTGCGATGTCGTCCATCAGGAATTCCAGCTCCTCGGCGGCTCCGCAGTCGCGGACCTCGTCCCAGGTGACGGGCGTGGAGACGGTCGGCAAGGGCCGGGCGCGCAGCGTGTAGGGCGTGGCGGTGGTCTTCGCCGCGGAGTTCTGGCTGTAGTCCACGAAAACCTTCCCGGGGCGCTTGGCGCGGGCCATCGTATGGACGACGAGGGCGGGCAGATCGGCCTCCGCCTCGACGGCGATGCGCTTGGCGTAGGCGCTCACGTCCTCGGAAGGAGTGGGTTCGAGCGGGACGAGTACGTGCAGCCCCTTCGACCCGCTGGTCTTGGCGTACGCGTGCAGCCCGTCGGCCGCGAGGCGCTCGCGCAGCCACATCGCGACGGTGCAGCACTCGACGGCCGTGGCGGGCGCGCCGGGGTCCAGGTCCAGTACGAGGCGGTCGGCGACCCCCGGGGTCTCCGCCTGCCACTGCGGTGCGTGGAACTCGGCGACCAGGTTCGCGGCCCACATCAGAGTGGCCACGTCCTGTACGAGGACCTGGCGTGCGGTCTTCCCGCCGGAACGCGGCACCTCGGCGGTACGGACCCAGGAGGGCGCCCCCGGCGGAACGTTCTTGGTGAAGAAATGCTGGCCGTCGGGCCCATTGGGGTAGCGCAGGAAGGAGACCGGCCGGTTGTACAGATGCGCGAGGAGGGATCCGGCGGTGGTGGCGTAATAGTGGAGGACCTCGCCCTTGGTGGTGCCCGTGGACGGGTACAGGACCTTGTCCAGATTGCTGAGCGCCAGCCTTCGGCCCTCCACCTCGGTCATCGGCGACATACCATGAGAATCCCACGATTCACGACAAACAGACCCCTCGGGCAGGAGTCATCGTGCGATCCATATGGAACGGCGCCATCTCGTTCGGCCTGGTCAGCATCCCTATCAAGCTGGTGAACGCCACCGAGAACCACTCGATCGGCTTCAAGATGATCCACACCGCCGACGGCGGACGTATCCGCTACCGGAAGGTGTGCGAGCTGGACGAGGAGGAGGTGGCGTCCGCCGACATCGGCAAGGGGTACGAGGACGCCGACGGCTCGATCATCCCGATCACCGACGAGGACATGGCCACGCTGCCCCTGCCGACCGCCAAGACCATCGAGATCGTCTCCTTCGCCCCGGCCGACTCGATCGATCCGCTCCAGCTCAGCTCGGCGTACTACCTCGTCGCGAACGGCGTCCCCGCCGCGAAGCCGTACACCCTGCTGCGTGAGGCGCTCAAACGCAGCGAGAAGGTGGGGGTCGCGAAGTTCGCCCTGCACGGGCGCGAGCGGCTCGGGATGCTGCGTGTGGTCGACGACGTGATCGCGATGCACGGACTGCTCTGGCCCGACGAGATCCGTACCCCCGAAGGAGTCGCGCCCGAGGGCGCGGTGTCGGTCAGCGACGCCGAGCTCGATCTGGCGGACACCCTGATGAGCACGCTCGGCGAAGTCGAGATGGCGTCGTTGCGCGACGGCTACCGCGAGGCCATGGAAGAGATGGTCGCCGCGAAGGCGTCCGGCGGGGCGGCGACGCCGGACTCCGGCGGGACGCCGTCCGGGGGCAAGGTCATCGACCTCATGGCCGCGTTGCAGAACAGCGTGCGCGAGGCCAAGGAGGCCCGCGGCGACGAGACCGGAACCACCGCCAAGGTCACGGCGCTGCGCCCCGGGCAGAAGAAGTCGACCCCGAAGAAGGCCGCGGCCAAGAAGACGGCCACGAAGCAGTCGGCCTCGAAGAAGTCGGCGGCGAAACGGGCTCCGGCCAAGAAGACACCGGCGGCGAAGAAGCGCGCGACGGCCTGAGCGCGTACCTCCCCCGTACGGAAGCCCGACATCCGTGACGGGATTGTTGCCCGCCCCGCCGCAACGTTCCGTACTCCCCACGGCGTCCTTCTACGCGAGTAGTCCTTCCACGGGGGAAGGGGAGACCGTGACGCATGTGCACGGCATCTCGTTGGGTTCTCCAGCACCGGAAAACCCGAGTGGGACAAGGGAGTTCGACATGAACCGCATGGTGGTGCAGCAGTTTCCGGCCGGGGGCCCGCGGGGCAGCTGGCCCGCGGAGGAGTTCGCGGCGGCGCAGCGCGAGCTGGGGCACGCGGTCGACGTCGTGATGGATCTCGACGCGGACGCGTTCCTCGTGGTGGCCAGGCAGCTGGAGTCCGTCGAGTAGCCGATCCCGCTCCGCCGGATGCCCCTGGATAGAGTGGCCGCGACAGCAACATCATGAAGCGGAACAAGGAGCAGACGTGAGCGAGTCGGCGTCCATCGCCCTGCAGCAGGAGATCGCCCGGGAAACCCAGGTCGCCGAGACCTTCGAGGCCGAGCGCGAGATCGAGCGCCGGGTGGCCTTCCTCGCCGAGCGGCTGACTTCCACCGGTCTGCGCGCCCTCGTGCTCGGCATCAGCGGCGGCGTCGACTCGACCACCACCGGCCGGCTGTGCCAGCTCGCCGTCGAGCGGGCGCGCGCCGCCGGGCACGAGGCGCGGTTCTACGCGATGCGGCTGCCGTACGGCGTCCAGGCCGACGAGCACGACGCCCAGCTCGCGCTCTCCTTCATCCAGGCCGACCAGGTGCTGACCGTGGACGTCAGGCCCGCGAGCGACGCCGCGCTCGATTCCGCGGTGGCCGGGGGCGTGAGCTTCCGCGACGCCCACCACCAGGACTTCGTACTCGGCAACATCAAGGCCCGGCAGCGCATGATCGCCCAGTACGTGGTGGCCGGCGCGCACAGCGGCCTGGTCGTCGGCACCGACCACGCGGCCGAGGCCGTCTCCGGTTTCTTCACCAAGTTCGGTGACGGCGCCGCCGACCTGGTCCCGCTGACCGGCCTGACCAAGCGCCGGGTGCGCGCCGTCGCGGACGCGCTGGGCGCGCCCTCGGAGCTGGTCTGGAAGGCTCCGACGGCCGACCTGGAGACGCTTGACCCGGGCAAGACGGACGAGGACGCGCTCGGGGTCACGTACGACGACATCGACGACTTCCTTGAGGGCAAGCCGGTGGACGAGCGGGCCTTCGAGACGATCGTCACCCGCTACCGCCTCACCGAGCACAAGCGCCAGCTGCCCGTCGGCCCCTGAGGCCCCTAGATTCCTGAGGGCGGCGCCGTGGCGTGCCGCCGTGCAGGCGGCAC
The DNA here is from genome assembly GCF_017315755.1 of Streptomyces beijiangensis. Lineage (GTDB taxonomy): Bacteria > Actinomycetota > Actinomycetes > Streptomycetales > Streptomycetaceae > Streptomyces > Streptomyces beijiangensis. The sequence continues at coordinate 10,862 of NZ_JAFLRJ010000167.1, read as the reverse complement.
GCCACGCGTCGTATCTATCCCTTGCTGGAGCCGAGCGTCAGTCCTGCGATGAAGTGCCTCTGGAGCAGCAGGAAGACGATCAGCGTGGGCAGGGCGACGATCACCGAGCCCGCGGCGAGCAGGTTGTAGTCGGTGAAGAACTGGCCGCGGAGGTTGTTCAGCGCCGAGGTGATCGGGAGCTTGTCGCCGTCGGACATGAAGACCAGCGCCCACAGGAAGTCGTTGTACATCCAGGTGAACTGAAGCGTGCCCAGTGCGGCGAGTGCCGGGCGGCACAGCGGCAGCGTGATGCGCCAGTACTGCGTCCAGACCCCCGCACCGTCGACGATCGCCGCCTCCAGGATCTCCTGCGGCAGCGTCCGCATGAAGTTGGCGAGCACGAAGACGCAGAAGCCCATCTGGAATCCGACCTGGACGGCGACGACGGCCCAGTACGAGTCGAACATCGTCATCGAGTCGGACATCCAGTACGGCAGCGGGATGCGGTTGAAGACGACGTACAGCGGAGTGACGATCACCTGCTGCGGCAGCAGATTGCCCGCTGTGAAAAGCATCAGCAGGACGATGCCGCCCTTCAGCCGCAGCCGGGAGACGGCGAAGGCCACGAAGGACGCCAGGAACAGCGTGACGATCACACCGGGGATCGCGATGATCATGGTGTTGACGAAGTACTTCGTCATCCCCGAGTCGCTGAAGGCCTGCTGGTAGTAGTCGAAGGAGAGATGCCTCGGCAGGGAGAAGTAGCCGTACTTCGAGGTCTCGTCGTACGGCCTCAGCGAGGCGTAGACGGCGAGCAGCAGCGGCGCCAGGAAGGCGAGCGAGACAGCCATGAGGAAGGCGTGCACGCCGAGGCGGCCGGGCCGGACGGTGCGCCGGCGCGCGGGTTTCGCCGGCGCCGGGGCCGCGACGTCCACCGTGGTGTCGAGCGTCATCGGTTCTTCTCCCCTCGGATCTCCTGGACCAGGTACGTCACGACGAATCCCATGGAGACGGCCAGCAGCACCACCGCGATCGCGGAGCCGAAGCCGATCCGGCTGGCCTCGCCGATGATGTTGTCCGTGACGAGCACCGAGAGCACTTCCAGGCCGTTGCGGCCATGGTTGACCGCGTAGACGATGTCGAAGGCGCGCAGCGACTCGATGACGGTGATGACGCCGACGATGACATTGACCGGCCGCAGCGTCGGGAAGACGACGCGGAAGAAGATCTGCCGCTCGTTCGCCCCGTCGATGGAGGCCGCTTCCTTGAGCGTCGGGTCGACGGCCTTGAGCCCGGCCAGGTAGAGGATCATGACGTACCCGGTGTGCCGCCAGGCCGCGGCGATCAGGATCATCCAGATGTTCAGGTTCGGATCGCCGAGCCAGTCGGTGGGGTTGTCCTTGTTGCCCAGTACGGCGTTGAGCACCCCTTGGTCGCGGGAGAAGACCAGTTGGGCGATGAAGCCGACGATGGCCAGGGAGAGCACCACGGGCATGTAGATCGTCGACTGGTAGAAGCGGCTGAACCGCACGCCCCGGTCGATGACCACGGCGAGCAGCAGGCCGAACGGCGTGGCGATGAGCCCGAGGAAGCCCAGCCACATCAGGTTGTGCCGTACCGCCGGCCAGAACGGCGGGTAGTTGGTGAAGAGGTTCGTGTAGTTCTGCGTACCGACCCAGTGGATCGATCCGATGCCGTCCCAGCTGGTGAACGACAGGACTATGGAGGCGAGCGTCGGGCCCCACACGATGGCGATGTCGAGCAGGACCGGAATGCCCAGCAGCACGCCGAGTACAACGAGGTCACGGCGGGTGAAGCGCCGTGGGCCTCGTCGCTTGGCGCGCCGCGCGGAGGTGAGCGACACGTCTGTGAACTCCCGGTGGGTCTGGTCGGTAGGAGCCGGTCAGCCTTCGGTGGCGAAGATGGTCTTCTTCTGCCGTTCGATCCCGTTGACCAGGCCGTCGACGTCCTTGGGGTTGTTGATGAAGCTCTGGATGGCCGGGATCATCACGGTGGAGGCGAAGTCCGGGCGGGTGTCGCGGTCCAGGAACTGGGAGATCTGCTTGGCCCCCGAGACCAGTTCGACCGCCTTCTTCTGCAGCGACGAGTAGGTCGAGGTGCTGGCTCCGCTGTTGACCGCGATGTTGTTGGGGTCACCGGCGAGGTAGGTGTCCTCGGCCTTGGGCGTGGCCAGATAGGCGAGCAGGTCCTTCGCGCTCTCCAGCGTCTTCTTGTTCTTCAGCGTCTTCGAGTTCTTCGCCAGCAGGAATCCGTCGATGGGTGCCTCGACGGCGTCCTGGCCGTGCTCCGGATTGATCTCCGGGAACGGAAAGAAGTCGATGTCGGTCTGTTCCGCCTTGGGGAACTGGGCGCCGGGGTGCGGCATCCCGAAGACCGCCATGCCCGTCTTGCGCTGCTGGAGGCTGGTGGCCGCCTCCTGCCAGGTGCGGCCGTTGGCGCCGGGCTGGCAGTACGGGAGCAGACTGCGCCAGGTGTCGAAGACGTCCTTGACCCGCTTGTCGGTCCAGGCTTCCTTGCCCGCCATCAGGGACTTGTGGAACTCATAGCCGTTGGTCCGCATGTTGATGTAGTCGAAGGTGCCCATGGCGGGCCAGCCGTCCTTGTCGCAGAAGGCGATCGGGATCAGCTTGTCCTTCTGCATCTGCTTGGCGAGCGCGATGTACTCGTCCAGCGTCTTCGGGGCGGTGTAGCCGTGCTGGTCGAAGAGGCTCTTGCGGTGGAAAACAGCCCACGGATAGTAGTAGTACGGCGTGAAGTACTGCTTGCCGTCCTCGCCCGTCGACTGGTCCTTCAGCGCGGGAGAGAAGCCCTGGTAGGTCTTCCAGAGGTCGCTGATGTCGAGCAGCAGCCCCTTCTTCGCGAAGAACTGCATGCGGTAGCCGGCGAACCACATGAAGACATCGTCCGGCTTGCCCTGCAGATAGCGGTTGATGTTCTCCTGGAAGGTGTTGTGGTCAACGGTGTTGACCTTGATCTTCCGGCCCGCCTTGGACTGCTTCTCGTACGCGGCGAACGCGTCCGCGAAGGCTTTTTTCGGCACCGGGTCCGAGGAGTTCGACCCCATCCTGATGGTTTTGGAGTCACCCCCGGGGCCGCTGCTGCAGGCGGCGAGCAGCGAAGGCAGCGCCACGGCACCAGTGCCGGCCGCCGCGCCGCGCAGAAGATTTCGACGGGACATCCGATGTCCGGCCACGCTTCCAGGTATGGCTGAACCGTTGTACGAAGACTGCGCCATGTCCCCCTCCTCCAGGGTGGAACCCAACACAACCGAACGCGAGGCTTGGATCTCACTCCCAAGTGGGGGACCAGTCAAGGGGTTTAACGAGATATCGAACAACCGTTACCGCATCTCTTCCAACAGACTTCAACAGGCTCTAACGTAAACGCGCGTCTCTGACGCGTACATGAAGTGATCCGATGACTGGCGAACACGGAGGAACGTAACGATGCGTCATCTTCCACCCCGCACCACCTACCGAAGAATCCTCGGAGCGCTGGCCACCGCCCTGTTGTGTGCCGGCGGTCTGGCTGCTCCGGCGGCGGCACACGGCGCCGAGGCCCCGGCCACGAGCACAGCCGCGCCGCAGTTGGACAACGGTCTCGCCCTCACCCCTCCGATGGGTTTCAACAACTGGAACTCCACCGGATGCAGGGCCGAGTTCAACGAGTCGATGGTCGAGGGCATCGCCGACCTCTTCGTCGACAAGGGCCTCAAGGCCGCCGGATACCAGTACGTCAATCTCGACGACTGCTGGGCACTCCCGCAGCGTGACGCGGCCGGCAAGCTCGTGCCCGACCCGGTGCGCTTCCCCCACGGGATCAAGGCAGTTGCGGACTATGTGCACTCCAAGGGGCTGAAGCTCGGCATCTACACGAGTGCCGGGACCAAGACCTGCAACAGCGCCGGATTCCCCGGCGGGCTCGGCCATGAGTACAGCGACGCCCAGCAGTTCGCCGACTGGGGCGTCGACTACCTCAAGTACGACAACTGCAACAACCAGGGCGTGGATGCCGTACAGCGCTATACGACGATGCGCGACGCGCTCAAGGCCACCGGGCGCCCCATCGTCTACAGCATCTGCGAGTGGGGTTCCAACAAGCCGTGGGAGTGGGCGGCGGACGTCGGCAACCTCTGGCGCACCACCGGTGACATCAGCGACAGCTGGGGATCGATGCTGTCGATCATGAAGCAGAACCTGCCGCTCGCATCGGCCGCAGGCCCCGGGCACTGGAACGACCCGGACATGCTGGAGGTCGGCAACGGCGGCATGACCGGCACCGAGTACCGCACGCACTTCTCGATGTGGTCCGTCATGGCGTCCCCCCTGCTGATCGGCTCCGATCTGCGCAAGGCGACGCCCGAGACCTTCGACATCGTCACCAACCGTGAAGTCATCGCGGTCGATCAGGATCCCCTCGGCAAGCAGGGCACCGTGCTCTCCTCCGAGGACGGCCGCTGGGTCGTGTCCAAGGAGATGGCGGACGGCAGCCGTACGATCGCCCTCTTCAACGAGACCGGCAGCGCACAGCGCATCGCCACCACCGCACAGGCAGCGGGGCTGCCCAAGGCGGCCGCGTACACCGAGCGCGACCTGTGGACCCACCAGAGCTTCAATACCGCGGGCACCGTCTCGGCGACCGTGCCCGCGCACGGCACCGTGCTGCTGCGCGTCTCGGCGGACAAGGAGTGGGCGAAGAACCCGCCTGCGGTCGAACTCGGCCTGGACGGGAACCCGTTGGCGGAGGCGGGCAAGACGGTTGATCTGACCACCACGGTCACCGACCTCGGCCGTACGCCTGCGCAGAAGGTCGCCGTCTCGCTGACGGGACCCGCCGGCTGGAAGGTCACGCCGCACAGCCCGACGTCCAAGGCGTCCGTGCCGACAGGCAAGGCACTGACCACGAAGTGGCAGGTGACCGTGCCCGCGAGCGCGGCCGTGGGGGCGTACGACTTCACGCTCACCGCGACGTATCGCTCGCCCTCGGGTACGCACGTGGAGACCCGGCTGCCCTTCCAGGGCAGCGTGGTGGTGCCGCCGCCCGCCGGTGTCTCCTCCCTCGGCGACCTGCCCTGGATGTCGTCCAGCAACGGCTGGGGGCCCGTGGAGCGCAACACCAGCAACGGTGAGAGCGCCGCGGGCGACGGCACCCCGATCACCCTCGGCGGAACCGTCTACGCCAAGGGGATCGGGGCGCACGCGGACAGCGCCATCGAGTACTACACGGGTGCAAGGTGCAGTTCCGTCACGGCGCAGGTGGGCGTCGACGACGAGAAGGGGGCCAAGGGCACGGTCACCTTCGAGATCTGGGCCGATGGAAAGAGGGTCGCCTCGACCGGGGTGCTGACCAACGCCATGCCCGCACAGCCGCTCTCGGCCGATGTGAGCGGCGCGAAGGTCGTACGCCTGGTGGTCACCGACGGCGGGGACGGCAACGACTCCGACCACGCCGACTGGGCGGACGCCACACTCAGCTGCTAGCCGCTAGCTGCCGACGGCTGCCGTCTCGCCCTGCGCACTGAGCGAGGCGGCGGCCGCCGCACCCACCAGGCCCGCGTCCGTGCCCATCAGCGCGGGAGCGATCTTCAGATGCTGTACGAAGGAGAGCGTCGCGTAGTCGTGCAGCGCGCGCCGCAGCGGGGCGAAGAGCACCTCGCCCGCGCCCGCCACTCCCCCGCCGATCACCGCGATGTCGATCTCGACCAGTGTCGCGGTGGCGGCGATCCCCGCGGCCAGTGCCTGGGCGGCGCGCTGGTACGAGGCGACGGCGACCGGGTCGCCCGCACGCGCCGCCGCGGCCACGGCGGCCGCTGTGGCGTCGCCGTCGGGGCCCGGCTGCCAGCCGCTCTCCAGCGCCCGGCGGGCGATGTTGGGGCCGCTGGCGATCCGCTCGACGCAGCCGCGCCCTCCGCAGGGGCACGGGTCCCCGTCGAGGTCGACGCTGATGTGGCCGATGTGGCCCGCGTTGCCGGTGGGTCCGGGGTGGAGCTTGCCGCCGAGGACCAGACCGCCGCCCACCCCCGTGGAGACCACCATGCACAGGGCGTTGTCATAGCCGCGGGCCGCGCCCTGCCAGTGCTCGGCGGCCGTCATCGCGACGCCGTCGCCGACCAGCGTGACGGGCAGTCCGCCGGTGGCGTTCCGTACCCGCTCGACCAGCGGGAAGCCGCGCCAGCCAGGGACGTTGACGGGACTGACCGTACCTGCGGACGCGTCCACGGGGCCCGCGCTGCCGATGCCGAGGGCGCTCGCCCGTCCCCAGCGGGGGTCGGCGATCAGGGTGTCGAGCACCGTACTGACGGCTCCCATGACCCTTGCGCCGTCCTCCCGAGCGGGGGTCGGAGCCTGCGAACGGAGAAGGATCCGTCCGTCACCGCTGACCAGCGCGCCGGCGATCTTGGTGCCGCCGATGTCGAGCGCGGCGTAGAGGTCGTTGTGCATCGGTGTCGGATCTCCAGGTGGCAAGGGGTACTGAAGGCTGCGACGACCAGTCTCCATTCCCCTGACAACGTTGTCCAGGCTCTATGCTCGACGCCACAGCCCGCACAGCCCTCTGCAGTCGACGACAGGACAGCGCACCGTGGCCGAGACCGCCCGCCACTCCGAGCCCCGCTACGGCAATCGGCCGACCATGAAGGACGTCGCGGCCCGCGCCGGGGTCGGCCTCAAAACGGTCTCCCGGGTGGTGAACGGCGAGTCGGGTGTCACCTCCGACACGGAGCGCCGCGTCCAGGAGGCGATCGAAGCCCTCGGCTTCCGGCGCAACGACAGCGCCCGAGTGCTGCGCAAGGGCCGCACCGCGAGCATCGGTCTCGTACTGGAAGACCTCGCCGACCCCTTCTACGGCCCGCTGAACCGCGCGGTCGAGGAGGTCGCCCGCGCGCACGGCGCCCTGCTCATCAACGGATCGAGCGCCGAGGACCCGGAGCGCGAGCAGGAGTTGGTGCTCGCCCTCTGCGCGCGCCGGGTGGACGGACTGATCGTCATCCCGGCCGGGGACGACCACCGTTATCTGGAGCCGGAGATCGCGGCCGGGGTGGCCACCGTGTTCGTGGACCGTCCCGCCGGGAAGATCGACGCGGACGTCGTACGGTCCGACAGCTTCGGGGGCGCCCGGGACGGCGTCGCCCATCTGATCGCGAACGGCCACCGGCGGATCGGCTTCATCGGTGACCAGCCGCGCATCCACACCGCGATAGAACGCCTCCGCGGCTACCACGCCGCGATGGAGGACGCCTCGCTGCGGGTCGACGAGTCCTGGGTCTCGCTGGGCACCACCGCCCCGGACCGGGTCGCGACCGCCGTCACCACGCTGCTCGACGCCCCCGATCCGGTCACCGCGATCTTCTCGGGCAACAACCGTGTGACCGTCACCGCGGTACGCACGCTGGCCGGGCGGAAGCGCCCCACCGCTCTTGTCGGATTCGACGACATCGAGCTGGCCGATCTGCTGGGCATCACCGTGGTGTCCCAGGATGCCGCGGCCCTGGGACGGACGGCGGCCGAGAGCCTCTTCCGCCGCCTGGAGGGGGCGGGCGGCGCGCCGGACCAGAAGGTTCTGCCGACGCGCCTGATCGCCCGGGGTTCGGGGGAGATCCCGCCCCACGAGGGCTGATCCGTACGTACCCGGGGGCCTTACGGGGCGGTGACCGTCAGGGCCGCGCGGCGCGGACTGGAGAAGGAGTCCAGGTCCGCGCGGGAAAGACCGGTCAGCCGGGTGACCTCTTCGTCGTCGAGCGCCCCGCAGTCCAGACCGCGCAGCAGGAAGCCGCTGAGCGCCTTGGCGGTGGCGGGCTCGTCCATCACGTCGCCGCCGGCCTTGGCCACGTACGCGGCGAGACGAGCGGCGGCCGCGTCGAGACCCTCGCGGTAGAAGGCGTAGACGGCGGCGTATCGCGTCGGCAGATGACCGGGGTGCATGTCCCAGCCCTGGTAGTACGCACGGGCCAGGGCGCGCCGGGTCAGTCCGTAGTGGAGCTTCCACGCCTCGTGGACCTGGGCGGTCGGGCCGACGGGGAGGACGTTGGTGGAACCGTCCGACACGCGTACTCCGGTGCCCGCGGCCGCGACCTGCATGACGGCCTTCGCGTGGTCGGCTGCCGGGTGGTCACTGGCCTGATAGGCGGCGCTGACGCCTACACAGGCGCTGTAGTCGAAGGTGCCGTAGTGCAGGCCGGTGGCCCTGCCCTGAGCGGCACCGATCATCCGGGCGACGGTCGCGGTGCCGTCGGAGGCCAGGATGGACTGGCTGGTCTCGATCTGGATCTCGAAGCCGATGCGGCCCGACGTCAGCCCGTGGGCCTTCTCGAACGCTTCAAGCAGCTGCACGAACGCGGTGACCTGCTCGGCGTACGTCACCTTGGGAAGGGTGAGGACCAGACCCTCGGGGAGGCCGCCGGCCTGCATCAGCCCGCTGAGGAACACGTCCGTGGTGCGGATGCCCCGATCGCGCACCGGCGCTTCCATGCACTTCATGCGGACGCCCATGTACGGCGCCGCCGTGCCGTTCTTGTACGCCTCCGAGACCAGCCGGGCCGCACGGGCGGCAGCCTCGTCCTCCTCCGCGTCGGGGCGCGGACCGTAACCGTCCTCGAAGTCGATGCGCAGGTCTTCGACGGGCTCACGCTCCAGCTTGGCGCGCACCCGGTCGTACACGGGCGCCGCGAGCTCGTCGGAGATGCCGAGCACGTGCGCGAGCGCGCCCGCGTCCGGTGCGTGCCGGTCGAGGGCCTCCAGCGCCTGGTCGCCCCAGGACCGAATGGTCTCGGGGGCGAAGACGTCGCCGGGTACGTACACCGTGTGCACGGGCTGGCGGGTGCCGGGATCTCCCGGGTAGCGGAAGGCCAGTTCCGCGTCCACTGCCGCGAGGGAGGCGCTGATGTCCTCGCTGACCGTACCGGCGAGGCTCGTTGCCACCTTCTCCTGCTGACCCATGCGTACACCCTCCACTTTTCCGCTCTGCGGATTCAACAATCCGTAGAACGAAAGTAGCCGGGGCCGTTGACAAGGTCAACGGCCCCGGCCAGGGAAGTGGAACGCTCAGCCCTTGCGGGTGTTGATCTCGTTGGTGAGTTGGGGGACGACGTTGAAGAGGTCGCCGACGATGCCGTAGTCGACGAGGTCGAAGATGGGGGCTTCGGCGTCTTTGTTGACGGCGATGATGGTCTTGGAGGTTTGCATGCCGGCGCGGTGCTGGATGGCGCCGGAGATGCCGTTGGCGATGTAGAGCTGGGGGGAGACGCTCTTGCCGGTCTGGCCGACCTGGTTGGAGTGGGGGTACCAGCCGGCGTCGACGGCGGCGCGGGAGGCGCCGACGGCAGCTCCCAGGGAGTCGGCGAGGGCTTCGATGAGGTGGAAGTTCTCCGCCCCGTTCACGCCGCGTCCACCCGAGACGACGATCGCGGCCTCGGTCAGCTCCGGGCGTCCGGTGGACTCGCGCGCGGTGCGCGAGACGACCTTCGTGCCGGTGGCCTGCGCCGAGAAGGACACCGTGAGGGGCTGAACCGTGCCGGCGGCCGGGGCCGCCTCGACGGGGGCGGAGTTGGGCTTGACGGTGATGACCGGAACACCCTTGGTGATCCGGGACTTGGTGGTGAAGGAGGCGGCGAACGCCGCCTGGGTGGCGATAGGGCCGTCGGTGCCGGCTTCGAGGTCGGTGGCGTCGGTGATGATGCCCGACCCGATCCGGACCGCGAGGCGGGCGGCGATCTCCTTGCCCTCTGCGGAGGACGGCACCAGCACCGCAACCGGGGACACCAGCTCGTGCGCGGCCTGCAGGGCATCGACCTTTGGCACGACGAGGTAGTCGGCGTACTCCGGGGCGTCGGAGGTGAGGACCTTGACCGCGCCATGCTCGGCCAGCACGGGGGCGGTCGCCTGGGCGCCGGCGCCGAGGGCGAGGGCGACGGGGTCGCCGAGGCGGCGGGCCAGCGTCAGCAGTTCCAGGGTGGGCTTGCGGACGGCACCGTCGACGTGGTCGACGTAGACGAGAACTTCAGCCATGACAAAGCACTCCAGCGAGAAAGGAAGGAAGGAGGGTGGGTTGAGGGGGCTCGCGGGAGCCTTAGATGAACTTCTGGCTCACGAGGAACTCGGCGAGCTGCTTGCCGCCCTCGCCCTCGTCCTTGACGATCGTGCCCGCCGTCCGCGCGGGGCGCTGCGTCGCAGAGTCCACCGCACTCCAGGAACCGGCCAGACCGACCTCGGCCGCGTCGATCTCCAGATCCTCCAGGTCCAGGGACTGCACCGGCTTCTTCTTCGCCGCCATGATCCCCTTGAACGAGGGGTAACGCGCCTCACCCGACTGGTCCGTCACCGACACCACCGCCGGCAGGGACGCCTGCAGCTGCTCGGACGCGCTGTCACCGTCCCGGCGGCCGGTGACCGTGCCGTCCTCGACCTTCACCTCGGACAACAACGTCACCTGCGGAACACCCAACCGCTCGGCGAGGATCGCCGGCAGCACACCCATCGTGCCGTCCGTCGACGCCATCCCGCAGATCACCAGGTCGTAACCCGTCTTCTCGACCGCCTTCGCCAGCACCAGCGAGGTCGCCATCACATCCGAACCGTGCAGCTCGTCGTCCTCGACATGCACCGCCTTGTCCGCACCCATCGACAACGCCTTGCGCAACGCGTCCTTCGCGTCCTCGCCACCGACCGTCAGCACGGTGATCTCCGCGTCGTCCGCCGCATCCGCGATCTGCAACGCCTGCTCGACCGCATACTCATCCAGCTCCGACAGCAGACCATCCACGTCATCACGATCGACCGTCAGGTCACCGGCAAAATGCCGGTCACCCGTCGCATCGGGCACGTACTTCACACAGACAACGATCCTCAAGCTCACGCCGGCTCTCCTAC
>NZ_JAFLRJ010001577.1 GCF_017315755.1 Streptomyces beijiangensis | reverse complement strand
CGACCCGCACCAGCAGTGCCACATTGAGGTAGCGGGTCGCCTGCGAGATGGCGGCGGGTGTTCTCGTCACGTACGTGTGCCTGCGTGAATTCACCGTCACCTGGCAGGCGCTGACGCTCGCGATCGGCGTGATGGTCCTGGTGAGTTACGTCGCCGTGGGCGTCTCGCCGCGCACCATCGGCCGCCAGCACCCGCTCAACACCGCGACGGCGGCCGCCTATGTGCTGCTTCCGCTCGCCCGGATCATGGGCCCGATCCCGCAGCTGCTGATCCTCATCGGCAACGCACTCACGCCCGGAAAGGGCT
>NZ_JAFLRJ010001576.1 GCF_017315755.1 Streptomyces beijiangensis | reverse complement strand
AGCGTCTCGTGGGCTCGGTGGCCGTTCCGGTGAGTGCCCGGGCGAACTGCCCGGTCGTCGTGGTCGGGGAGCCGGAGCAGGCGGGGCAGCGGCATCCCCATCTTGTCGTGGGGGTCGACGGCAGCGAATCCTCGAGAGCCGCCGTGGAGTTCGCGGTGGAAGAGGCGGCGCTGCATGGCGCCGCCCTGCACGCCGTGTGGGTGTGGCGGCGGCCCGTCGTGTCCTTCGGCGACGAAGCGGCGGGGCTCGACGAGCGGCGCCGGATCCTGTCCGAGACGGTGGCGGGATGGGGAGGGAGGTACCCGGATGTGAAGC
>NZ_JAFLRJ010001575.1 GCF_017315755.1 Streptomyces beijiangensis | reverse complement strand
AGCGTCTCGTGGGCTCGGTCTAGCACTCGTTCGTCGAGGGAGTACAGCAGGAGTTGGCGCCCCGTTGCGGCCTTGAGTTCTGCTTCGGCGTCTTGCGCTTCGCCTTCGCTGGGCTGGCTCTGCCAGTCCAGTTCAATGCCGAGTTCCGTGGACAGGCGGCGCGCCATGCTTAGGTCGCCTGGGTCCAAGCGCTCCTGGTGCACGCTCAGTGGTAGCAACAGTGCGAGAGCGAAGGCTTCGCGTGCGTTTGGCTCGGGACTGGCTTCCATGACGAGGCGGTCGGCGAAGTCCAGTGCGATGGCGGCTCGTTCGGGAGCGACCCAGCGCTCGCAGGTGTCGGCGAGTTCTTCCAGCAGTTGTTTGTAGGTAGCGGCGGAAGGACTGGATCGCAGGACGATTTCGGTGAGGGCCTGCACGGCTAGCAGGTCTCCCGGGCCGAGCCAGTCG
>NZ_JAFLRJ010001574.1 GCF_017315755.1 Streptomyces beijiangensis | reverse complement strand
AGCGTCTCGTGGGCTCGGCCACTCCACGGACACCTGGGCGGCGCGGAAGCGGGAGCTGACCGCCGCCTCGTCGTCCCGGTGGGGCGGGGCGATCACGAAGGCCACGCATGACCAGTGGGCCTTGTCGCGTCGCTGCCAACTCGCCCACATCCAAGGCCTTGAGGCCGGTATCAAGATGATTCGGCACCGCCTGTCCCAGCCGGTCGGCCAGAAGGGCACCAAGCGCGCTCCGGGCGGCTACCGTTCGAAGAAGGAGTGGTTCCAGAAGACCCGGCGTCTGCATGTCCTCGAGGAGCGTCTGGAG
>NZ_JAFLRJ010001573.1 GCF_017315755.1 Streptomyces beijiangensis | reverse complement strand
GCCAGGACACGGCGTATCCCCATGTCGCCGTGGACGCCGCCCGGCTCGTCGCGGACGGCAGCTTCGACCGCGCCCTGCTCGTGTGCGGCACCGGCCTCGGCGTCGCCATCTCCGCGAACAAGGTGCCGGGGATCCGCGCCGTCACCGCGCACGACTCCTTCTCGGTCGAGCGAGCCGTCCTCTCCAACGACGCCCAGGTCCTCTGCCTCGGACAGCGCGTCATCGGTCTGGAGCTGGCCCGCAGACTGGTCCGCGAATGGCTCACCTACACC
>NZ_JAFLRJ010001572.1 GCF_017315755.1 Streptomyces beijiangensis | reverse complement strand
ACCCGGCACGGTGCACGGTGACGAACGTACGGAGCAGGGCGAGATCCATGTCCCTGCCCTCCCGTCCTGTCCACCTCGACGGCATCTCCGGAGGCCGTCCGCACACGCCAACGATAAATATGTCGATAGGTCTCTGTTGCTACTGTGATTGGACACTGACGCAGAGTCAACTAGCCTTGGTGAGGCGGTTCCACGCGCGAAGAACCGCCTCACCAAGGCTAG
>NZ_JAFLRJ010001571.1 GCF_017315755.1 Streptomyces beijiangensis | reverse complement strand
GTCCGTACGCTGCTGGGCGCGGGCGTCGAGATCGCCGCGATGATCACTGGACTGCCGCGCCACAAGGCGGCCGTCACCGACGCCGCCGACACCCGTCTGCGCCGCCGGGTACCCCTGCTCACCGACGCGACCGTCGCCGAACTCCTGGGCAGGGAAAGGCTGTCGGGGATCGTGGTGCGGCACGCGGACGGCAGACGGGCGGTGATCGCCTGCGACACCGTCGTCTTCACCGGCGACTTCGTCCCCGACCACGAACTGGCCCGGCGCGGCAGTCCAGTGATCATCGCGGCGATCTCGACGCCCGCGCCCAGCAGCG
>NZ_JAFLRJ010001570.1 GCF_017315755.1 Streptomyces beijiangensis | reverse complement strand
AGTCTCGTGGGCTCGGTGACGTACGGGGAGGTGATGACGGGGGCTTCCTGCCGGCCGAACTGCACGAGCACCTTGTCGGTGAGCCACTCCACCACCGGGTGGATGTCGCTGAGGAACGACACGGTCGGCCACATGGTGTCCGTGGCCTCCCGGGCCTCGGTCAGCTTGTCCTGCGCCAGGTCGCGGTCGAAGGTGAGGATCATGCGCTCGGCCACCCCCTGCTCCTTCAGGTAGGAGGGGGGGCAGGGCCTTGAGG
>NZ_JAFLRJ010000166.1 GCF_017315755.1 Streptomyces beijiangensis | reverse complement strand
GCACCATGCCACTGACAATCGGCCGTCGCCGCAGGTCAGAGCGATTGTCAGTGGCATGGTGCACCGTTGGTCACGTAGCCGGTTCAGTGATCTGGAGGGGGATCCACCGTGACCGAAACCGATGTTCTGCGGGCACACGCCGAGGACGCTTTCGCCCATGAGATCAAGGCACTTGTCGCAGCGGACGACCGCCCGCGGCCCGCCCGCTGGCAGCTCTCGCCGTGGGCCGTGGCCACCTATCTGCTCGGCGGTACGCTCCCCGGCGGGACCGTGATCACACCGAAGTACGTCGGCCCGCGCCGCATCGTCGAGGTCGCCGTCACCACACTCGCCACCGACCGCGCACTGCTCCTGCTCGGTGTCCCCGGCACGGCGAAGACCTGGGTCTCCGAGCATCTCGCGGCAGCCGTGAGCGGCGACTCGACCCTGCTGGTCCAGGGCACCGCGGGCACGCCGGAAGAGGCCATCAGATACGGCTGGAACTATGCCCAGTTGCTGGCCAACGGCCCCAGCCGCGACGCGCTCGTCCCCAGCCCCGTCATGCGGGCCATGTCGGAGGGGATGACGGCCCGGGTGGAGGAGCTGACCCGTATCCCGGCCGATGTGCAGGACTCTCTGATCACGATCCTGTCCGAGAAGACCCTGCCCATCCCGGAGTTGGGGCAGGAGGTGCAGGCCGTCCGCGGCTTCAACGTCATCGCCACCGCCAACGACCGCGACCGGGGCGTCAACGAGCTCTCCAGCGCGCTGCGCCGCCGGTTCAACACCGTCGTCCTGCCGCTGCCCGCCACCGCCGAGGAGGAGGTGGACATCGTGTCGCGGCGCGTCGACCAGATCGGGCGCTCGCTCGATCTCCCGGCCGCACCCGAAGGCCTGGAGGAGATCCGCCGCGTCGTCACCGTCTTCCGCGAGCTGCGCGGCGGCGTCACGGCCGACGGACGTACGAAGGTGAAGTCCCCTTCCGGGACGCTCTCCACGGCCGAGGCGATCTCCGTCGTCACCAGCGGGCTCGCCCTCGCGGCCCACTTCGGGGACGGGGTGCTGCGCTCCGCCGACATGGCGGCGGGAATCCTCGGCGCGGTCGTCAGGGACCCGGCGGCCGACCGGGTGATCTGGCAGGAGTATCTGGAGACGGTGGTCAGGGAGCGCGACGGCTGGAAGGACTTCTACCGCGACTGCCGGGAGGTGTCGGCATGACGCTGCTGCTCGGTGTCCGGCACCACGGGCCGGGATCGGCCCGTGCGGTGCGGGGCGCGCTCGACGCGGCGGTTCCCGCGGCCGTGCTGATCGAGGGGCCGCCGGAGGGCGACGCACTCCTTGCGCTCGCCGCGGACGAGGAGATGCGGCCGCCGGTCGCGCTGCTCGCCCATGTCACGGACGACCCGGGCAGGGCGGCGTTCTGGCCGATGGCCGAGTTCTCGCCGGAGTGGGTCGCGATCCGCTGGGCGCTCGCGCATGGCGTTGCGGTGCGGTTCATCGACCTTCCGGCGGCGAACTCGCTGGCGATGGAGGCGGAGGAGAAAGCAGGAGAAGGGGAGGGCGAAGAAGGGAACGGGGAGGGGAGCGGGGAGGAGGTCCGGATCGATCCCATCGGGGTCCTCGCGCAGGCCGCCGGGTTCGACGACGCCGAGCGCTGGTGGGAGGACGTCGTCGAACACAGGGGACCCGGCACCGGTGATGCACTCGCCCCCTTCGAGGTGCTCGCCGATGCGATGGGCGCCCTGCGGGAGACGTACGGGGACGGCGGATACCCGCGTGATCTCGCCCGCGAGGCGCATATGCGGATTCAACTCCGCGCCGCGGTGAAGGAGTTCGGGGACGACAGGGTCGCCGTGGTCTGCGGGGCCTGGCATGTGCCCGCGCTCGCCGCGAGGACCACGCTCGCCGCGGACCGCGCCCTGCTCAAGGGGCTGCCCAAGGTCAGGGCAGAGCTGACCTGGGTGCCCTGGACACACCGCAGGCTCGCCCGGCGCAGTGGATACGGCGCGGGCATCGACTCGCCAGGCTGGTACGGGCATCTCTTCGGCGCCCCCGACCGGCCCGTCGAGCGCTGGATGACCAAGGTGGCAGGCCTGCTGAGGGAGGAGGACCGGATCGTGTCCTCCGCCCATGTCATCGAGGCGGTCCGGCTGGCGCAGACACTCGCGGCGATGCGCGGGCGTCCGCTCGCCGGTCTGAGCGAGACGACCGATGCGATCAGAGCGGTGATGTGCGAGGGATCCGACGTCCCGCTCTCCCTGGTGCGGGATCGGCTCGTCGTCGGTGATGTGCTCGGGGAGGTGCCCGATGCGGCTCCCGCCGTGCCGCTGCAGCGCGATCTGACCCGGATCCAGCGCACTCTGCGTCTCAAGTCCGAGGCGCTGGACCGCGAGTTGGAGCTCGACCTCCGCAAGGAGACGGACGCTGCCCGCTCCCGACTGCTGCACCGGTTGCGGCTGCTGGGCATCGGCTGGGGAGAACCGGCCGGCGGGCGGGGGAGCACCGGCACCTTCCGGGAGAGCTGGCGGCTGCGCTGGGAGCCCGAGCTCTCCGTGCGGGTCGCGGAGGCCGGGGTCTGGGGGACGACCGTCCTGTCCGCCGCGACGGCGAAGGCGGAGTCCCGGGCCGTATCGGCGACCGCGCTAGCCGAGGTCACCGCGCTGGCCGAGCAGTGCCTGCTGGCCGAACTGCCCGATGCGCTCACGGTGGTGATGAGGGCGCTTGCCGACCGCGCAGCACTGGACGCGGACGTCGGCCACCTGGCACAGGCCCTGCCCGCCCTGGCCCGCTCGCTGCGGTACGGAGACGTGCGCGCGACGGACACGGCCGCGCTGGGCACAGTGGCGGTGGGCCTGGCCGAGCGGATCTGTGTCGGCCTGCCGCCCGCCTGCACCGGCCTGGACGCGGACGGCGCGGACCAGATGCGCAGCCATCTGGACGGGGTCCACACGGCCGTGGGCCTGCTCACGGACGAGACCGGCGGTCTGCGGGGGCGCTGGGCCGGAGTGCTCCTGCGGCTCACCGGGCGGGACTCCGTTCCCGGCGTCCTGCGCGGCCGGGCCGCCCGGCTGCTGCTCGACGACGGGCGGCTCACCGACGACGAGGCGGCGCGCCTCATGGGGCTCGCACTCTCGCCCGGCGCCCCGCCCGTCGACGCGGCCGCGTGGATCGAGGGGTTCGTCGGCGGGGCCTCGGGCGGGGGGATGCTCCTGGTCCATGACGAGCGGTTGCTGGGCCTGGTCGACGCCTGGCTGACGTCCGTGCCCGGGGATGCGTTCACGGACGTACTGCCGCTGCTGCGGCGGACGTTCGCGGCATACGAACCGGGTGTACGGCGGACCCTCGGCGAGCTGGTCGGGCGCGGGCCTGCGGCGGACGGCCCCGGTCGGCCGGTCGAGTCGGGGGCGCCGGGGTTCGGGGCAGGGATCGACGAGGAACGCGCGAACGCGGTGGAGCCGGTGGTGCGGCTGCTGCTGGGAATGGGGGAGCGATGACAGGGATCAACGGTACGGACGAGCGGCTGCGGCGCTGGCGGCTGGTGCTGGGCGGGGGAGCGGCCGACGGAACGGGCTGCGAGCTCACGGGGCGCGACGCGGCGATGGACGGCGCGCTGGGCGCGCTCTACGGCAACGGAAAGGGCAGAGGTGGTCGCAGTGGTGAGCGTTCGGCCGGGCTCGGTGCGTCGGCGCCGTCCGTGGCGCGCTGGCTCGGCGACATCCGTACGTACTTCCCCAGCTCCGTCGTCCAGGTCATGCAGCGCGACGCCATCGAGCGGCTCGGACTCTCCGCGCTGCTCCTGGAGCCGGAGATGCTGGAGGCCGTCGAGGCGGACGTCCATCTCGTCGGAACGCTGCTCTCCCTGAACAAGGCCATGCCGGAGACGACCAGGGAGACCGCCCGCATGGTGGTCCGCAAGGTCGTCGACGATCTGGAGAAGCGTCTCGCCACCCGGACGAGGGCGACGCTCACGGGGGCACTCGACCGCTCGGCGAAGATCAACAGGCCCCGGCACCGGGATATCGACTGGGACCGTACGATCCGCGCCAACCTGAAGAACTACCTGCCGCTTCCTGGAAAAGAAGGGGCCGGAACCGTGGTGCCCGAACGGCTCGTCGGATATGGGCGGGCCTCGCAGTCGGTGAAGAAGGACGTCGTCCTCTGTATCGACCAGTCGGGGTCGATGGCCGCCTCGGTCGTCTACGCGTCCGTCTTCGGCGCGGTCCTCGCCTCCATGCGGTCCATCGCGACCCGGCTCGTCGTCTTCGACACGGCCGTCGTCGATCTGACCGACCTGCTGGACGACCCGGTCGACGTTCTCTTCGGCACCCAGCTCGGCGGGGGCACCGACATCAACCGCGCGCTCGCCTACTGCCAGTCTCAGATCACCCGCCCCGCGGACACGGTGGTGGTGCTGATCAGCGACCTGTACGAGGGCGGGATACGGGACGAGATGCTCAAGCGGGTCGCGGCGATGAAGGCGTCGGGCGTGCAGTTCGTGGCGCTGCTCGCGCTCTCCGACGAAGGGGCGCCGGCCTACGACCGCGACCACGCTGCCGCGCTGGCGGCACTGGGTGCCCCGGCTTTCGCCTGTACTCCCGATCTCTTCCCCGACGTCATGGCAGCGGCCATCGAGAGGAGGCCGCTTCCGGTGCCGGACAAGGGCTGACGTGCGTTCCGTACCGGCTCGTCAGCCGTCCTTGGGTGGCACTCTGTGACAGGTATCACCGCTCCGGTGTGATCTGCGATTTAGGGACCCGGGGCCGTCGGGGATAACCTGCGAGACGGACATGCCGCGTACCGGACACCGTGTACGCCTCCCTTGTGACAGCGCAGTCACGTTGCCCTCGCGGCACGCCCACGCAGACTAAAAACCGCGATCACCAAGGACGGAACGCGCGTGGACCTGTTCGAGTATCAGGCGAGGGATCTCTTCGCCAAGCACGGTGTACCGGTGCTGGCCGGTGAAGTCATCGACACGCCTGAGGCGGCCCGCGAGATCGCCGAGCGTCTTGGCGGCAAGTCTGTCGTCAAGGCCCAGGTGAAGGTCGGCGGCCGAGGCAAGGCCGGCGGCGTCAAGCTCGCCGCGACCCCGGACGAGGCCGTCGCACGTGCGACGGACATTCTCGGTATGGACATCAAGGGCCACACGGTCCACAAGGTGATGATCGCCGAGCTGTCCCCGGAGATCGAGGCGGAGTACTACGTCTCGTACCTCCTCGACCGCACCAACCGCACCTTCCTCGCCATGGCGTCCGTCCAGGGCGGCGTGGAGATCGAGGTCGTCGCGGAGGAGAACCCCGACGCGCTCGCGAAGGTCCCGGTCGACGCCAACACCGGTGTGGACATCGTCAAGGCGCGCGAGATCGTGGCCCTGGCGAAGTTCCCGGCCGAGGTGGCCGAGGGCGTGGCCGAGGCCATGGTGACCCTGTGGGACACCTTCATCGCCGAGGACGCGCTCCTCGTCGAGGTCAACCCGCTGGTCAAGACCAAGGACGGCCGGATCCTGGCCCTGGACGGCAAGGTCTCGCTCGACGAGAACGCCGACTTCCGTCAGCCCAGCCACGAGGCGCTCGAGGACAAGGACGCAGCCAACCCGCTCGAGGCTGCTGCCAAGGCCAAGGGCCTCAACTACGTCAAGCTCGAGGGCGAGGTCGGCATCATCGGTAACGGTGCCGGTCTGGTCATGTCGACCCTGGACGTCGTCGCGTACGCCGGTGAGAACCATGGCGGCGTGAAGCCGGCCAACTTCCTCGACATCGGTGGCGGCGCCTCCGCCGAGGTCATGGCCAACGGTCTCGAGATCATCCTCGGCGACCCGGACGTCAAGTCCGTCTTCGTCAACGTCTTCGGCGGCATCACCGCTTGTGACGAGGTCGCCAACGGCATCGTCCAGGCACTCGAACTGCTCGTCTCCAAGGGCGAGAAGGTCGAGAAGCCGCTGGTCGTGCGTCTCGACGGCAACAACGCGGAGCTGGGTCGCAAGATCCTGTCGGACGCCAACCACCCGCTGGTCCAGCGCGTGGACACCATGGACGGCGCGGCCGACAAGGCCGCCGAACTCGCCGCGGCTGCGAAGTAAGGGACGAGGTCAGACACTCATGGCTATCTTCCTGACCAAGGAATCCAAGGTCATCGTCCAGGGCATGACCGGTGCCACGGGCATGAAGCACACCAAGCTCATGCTGGCGGACGGCACCAACATCGTCGGTGGCGTGAACCCCCGCAAGGCCGGCACGTCCGTCGACTTCGACGGTACCGAGGTCCCGGTCTTCGGCTCCGTCGCCGAGGCGATCGAGAAGACGGGCGCCAACGTCTCCGTCCTCTTCGTGCCGCCGGCCTTCTCGAAGGCCGCCGTCGTCGAGGCGATCGACGCCGAGATCCCCCTCGCCGTGATCATCACCGAGGGCATCGCCGTCCACGACTCCGCCGCCTTCTGGGCGTACGCGCAGGCCAAGGGCAACAAGACCCGCCTCATCGGCCCGAACTGCCCCGGTCTCATCACCCCGGGCCAGTCCAACGCCGGCATCATCCCGGGCGACATCACGAAGCCGGGCCGCATCGGCCTGGTCTCGAAGTCCGGCACGCTGACGTACCAGATGATGTACGAGCTCCGTGACCTCGGCTTCTCGTCCGCCGTGGGCATCGGTGGCGACCCGGTCATCGGCACCACGCACATCGACGCCCTCGCGGCGTTCGAGGCGGACCCCGACACCGACCTGATCGTCATGATCGGCGAGATCGGCGGCGACGCCGAGGAGCGTGCGGCGGACTTCATCGCGAAGAACGTCACCAAGCCGGTCGTCGGTTACGTCGCGGGCTTCACCGCCCCCGAGGGCAAGACCATGGGCCACGCAGGCGCCATCGTCTCCGGTTCGTCGGGCACCGCCCAGGCGAAGAAGGAGGCCCTTGAGGCCGCGGGCGTCAAGGTCGGCAAGACGCCGACCGAGACGGCCGAGCTGGCGCGCGCCATTCTGGCCGCCGTCTAGCAGTTACGTACGTACGACGCGGGCCCGTACCCCTG
>NZ_JAFLRJ010001569.1 GCF_017315755.1 Streptomyces beijiangensis | reverse complement strand
TCTTCGTTCCGTTCTTCCCGCGTATCTCGAATGGCACCGTTCCTTGTTGCTCCCCAGGAGGTGAGCCAGATGGTCATGCCGCTGCGTCAGTCCGTCAAGGTCGCTACGTACTTGGCCGAACAGAAGCTCCGTCGGCGGGACAAGTTTCCGCTGATCGTCGAACTGGAACCGCTCTTCGCCTGCAACCTCGCCTGTGAGGGGTGCGGGAAGATCCAGCACCCGGCCGGGGTGCTCAAGCAG
>NZ_JAFLRJ010001568.1 GCF_017315755.1 Streptomyces beijiangensis | reverse complement strand
AGCGTCTCGTGGGCTCGGTTGGCGGCTGCACCAAAGCTGGCGCCGGTCCGTGTGCAATCCGACAGTCTTGATTCCGACAAGTGAATTGCCTAATACTCCAGCAGTACTTCGTGGCTTGACGTGGGGAAACGTCGAGCGGTGGGAGTGTAGTGGGCAGAGCGCTGTCATGGACGGGTTCTGCCCGCAGGCCCCTCGAAGGAGTGCCCACGACGGCAAGGTCGACCCGGGCCCTGGGAAGCCTCAGGCCGTGATCACCGAACAGGCAGCCGAGACCTGGGACCGCGACCTGGACCACCTCTTCACCACCATCGGGCACCACTTCGGCCGCGTCGAACCACGCCGCCGCATGCGGGACTACGTGCGCGCACTGCTCGCCCCGGTGGCCCGCAAAAACAG
Organism: Streptomyces beijiangensis; assembly: GCF_017315755.1. Lineage (GTDB taxonomy): Bacteria > Actinomycetota > Actinomycetes > Streptomycetales > Streptomycetaceae > Streptomyces > Streptomyces beijiangensis. Next base: position 60 of record NZ_JAFLRJ010001568.1, on the reverse strand, counting down.
CTGGCAACTCGCCGAACACGCTGGACATTCCACCCCCGACGGACTGCAGCACCTGCTCTC
>NZ_JAFLRJ010001567.1 GCF_017315755.1 Streptomyces beijiangensis | reverse complement strand
GACCTCCTCGGGGCGTTCGTCGAGCAGCACCACCATCAGGCGGCACTCGGGGTGGTTGCCCGCAACGGCCGCCGCGAGCTGCTGGATCAGCACGGTCTTGCCGGTCTTCGGCGGGGCCACGAGCAGGCCTCGCTGCCCCTTGCCGACAGGGGCGAGCAGATCGACGACGCGCCCGGCCAGACCGGACGCGGGGTGCTCCAGGCGCAGCCGTTCCTGCGGGTGAAGCGGCGTCAGATCCCCGAAGTGGGGTCGGCCGCGCAGCGCTTCGGGTGTACGGCCGTTGATCCGGGTGACCTCGGTCAGGCCACTCCGGTCGCCGCGCAGGCCCTCGGTCAGGTCGCCCTTGCGCAGGCCGTATCTGCGGAGCGTGGCGGGGGAGACGGCGAGGTCGGAGGAGGAGGGCAGGCAAGTGCCGGCCCGCAGGTGCCC
>NZ_JAFLRJ010001566.1 GCF_017315755.1 Streptomyces beijiangensis | reverse complement strand
CCGCGCAGGCCGCGTGAGCCCGGAGCACGGACGGAGGCAGAGACAGGGACGAAGACCGAGACGGAGTGGCTGTGATGACGGCCACCCCGTTCTGCCGATGATGACAGGAGGGTGAACAAGCGCTTGGATAGCAGCGTCAGTCAGTGCTCAGTCAGTGCCGCCCTGAGCTGGAGGCCCAGGTGTTCACTTCCGTCGACGACGTCTTGGCGCGACTCGCCGAGGCGGGTTATCTGGCGTCGCCCGCGGTGGCCACGACCGTCTTCCTCGCCGACCGGCTCGGGAAGCCGCTGCTGGTGGAGGGCCCCGCCGGGGTCGGCAAGACGGAGCTGGCCAAGGCGGTGGCCCAGGTCGCCGGGGCCCACCTGGTGCGTCTGCAGTGCTACGAGGGCGTCGACGAGTCCCGGGCCCTGTACGAGTGGAACCACGCCAAGCAGCTGCTGCGCATCAGCGCCGGCCGGGAC
>NZ_JAFLRJ010001565.1 GCF_017315755.1 Streptomyces beijiangensis | reverse complement strand
GCCTGCCCCAGACCTGCACGGGCCGTCGTCGTCCGGGGCCGATCGGACGCCTCCGCGGTGGTGAGCGGCGATGGCAGGCCAGCGGCACTGGGGCGTCGACCCTACGGTGGTGGCATGGCAGTGATCAACGGTTGGCGGCGGGGAGCGGGCGCCCCGGTCGGCGCGCTGGACGTGCTGGGGCCGGTTGTGCTGTTCGCGCTGTCGGTGGCGGCCGCCTCCGTCATCCCGCAAGAGCACCGGATCTCGGTCCGCCCGCCCGCCGTGGTGCTGGCGGCGGTCTGCTGTTTCGCGTTGCTGTGG
>NZ_JAFLRJ010001564.1 GCF_017315755.1 Streptomyces beijiangensis | reverse complement strand
TCAGAATATGATATGATACAATTCAAAGGAAAGTTTAAACTGTTATGATTAGGAGTGTTTGCATTTATGAAGAAGATTGCAATTGCGGCGATTACAGCGACAAGCGTGCTGGCTCTCAGCGCATGCAGCGGGGGAGATTCTGAGGTTGTTGCGGAAACAAAAGCTGGAAATATTACAAAAGAAGACCTTTATCAAACATTAAAAGACAATGCCGGAGCGGACGCACTGAACATGCTTGTTCAGCAAAAAGTACTCGATGATAAATACGATGTCTCCGACAAAGAAATCGACAAAAAGCTGAACGAGTACAAAAAATCAATGGGTGACCAGCTCAACCAGCTCATTGACC
>NZ_JAFLRJ010001563.1 GCF_017315755.1 Streptomyces beijiangensis | reverse complement strand
GAAGCGCTCCGACACCGTAGAGGCGGACATGTGGATCCTCTCGACGCTTGAGGATCTGCGGAGCAGGTCCCGTGCCGGGTCGGTGCAGTTGCAGCTGCTTGATTTCGAGGACGCCAAGGAGAAGCTCCGGGAGCTTTACCGCGCCTGGGTAAAGGAGTCGCAGAGGAACCGGGACCGTGCGGAAGTGATGAAGGAGAGCCGGCTCGCGGCGATCGCTCTGAAGTTCTCGAAGACCGACGTGCGTC
>NZ_JAFLRJ010001562.1 GCF_017315755.1 Streptomyces beijiangensis | reverse complement strand
AGTCTCGTGGGCTCGGGGGAGGCGGTGTGTTGCACTGGTTCTTCTCCGTCCGGTGTGTGGGGGTGTCGGCCAGGCGCGTCAGAGCATGAGGGCGCCGCCGGAGGGCGCCAGCGTCTGGCCGGTGTAGTGCCCCGCCGCGTCCGAAGCGAGGAAGAGAACCGTGCGGCCGATCTCGTCGGGCTCCGCCAGCCGCTTCAGCGGCTGGAGGGCGAGCAGCGCCTGGAC
>NZ_JAFLRJ010001561.1 GCF_017315755.1 Streptomyces beijiangensis | reverse complement strand
CGGCCTGGGTTCTCCGTTCAGCCGGACATCAGCAGGCGACGTCGTAGGTGGGTTGCCGTCGGCGCGCGCCAGCTTGCGCTGTCTGTCTCCCCTGGTCGCTGCCCCTCATCGCCGTCCGTAGCGCGGGCACGACCCCTCGGGCCTAGGCTCCCACCGAACCGCGCGAGCACTGCCATCGAGGCCTCGCGCCCTCTCCAGGCGGGCGACGGCGAGCAGCCGTGCGCACCCGGCGGCCAGCCCTGATGACGAGCGACTCACTGTGCGAGATCTCGCGGGGTTGTGGCGTGGGTTACATCAGGCAAGGTGGCGACGACTGGCG
>NZ_JAFLRJ010001560.1 GCF_017315755.1 Streptomyces beijiangensis | reverse complement strand
CGGGCAGCGAGTGAGGCGACCCGGTGCTCGGCCTCGCTGAGCGCGGCGGCAGGCTCGTGTGGGCCCGGAGCGGAGAGGGCCCTGACGGGCTGGTCCGCCGCGCGGTCCGGGGTGCGCGGGGGAGGCGTCCCGGGCCGGGAACCGGCCGGGCGGCCCGACACCTGATGGGTCCAGCCCCTGCTGCAGGGACTCGACGGCCCTGACGAGCAGCTGCGGCCGCTCCTCGGGGCGGCTGCACGCGGCGATCACGCGCAGCGTCACCGCACGGATGCGGAGGTGCTCGGGGGCGCACCGGGCCAGCTGGGCCCAGGCGAGCTCGGCCGCCTCGCCGCGCAGGCCTCTCTCTC
>NZ_JAFLRJ010000165.1 GCF_017315755.1 Streptomyces beijiangensis | reverse complement strand
CTGCAGCCCGGGGGCGGAGCCCTCGCCGTCCATCACCTCGCGGGTGGCGGCGGCCCCGGCCTCCTGGACGGCGTCGGCCACGGCGGACTTCGACGGGAAGTGAAAGGTCAGGGCGCCCATGGTGACTCCGGCCGAGGTCACGATCCCGAGCAGGGACGTGCCGGCGTACCCGTGTGCGGCGAACTCGGCGGCAGCAGCTTCGATGAGCCGACGCCGGGTCTGTTCCGCTCTTTCCTGCCGTGCCATGGCTCTACCGTAGGTCAAGACTTTCCCAAGAACACCCCATGGGATGCGGCCCGGAACGTTCTTGGCAGGTCCGTCGGGACCGAAGCGTGAGATGCCGTCTCCCGGCGCTGTGGATCAGCTGCTTGACTGCCCGCCATGACCAAGGATGTACGCAATATGGACGGCCGGGTAGTGATGATCACGGGGGCCTCGTCGGGCATCGGCGCGGCGGCGGCACGCCTCTTCGCCGGCCGGAACGCGCCCGTGGTGCTCATGGCCAGGCGGAAGCGGCAACTCGACGCGCTGGTCGGGGAGATAGAGGCGGGCGGCGGGCAGGCGGTGGCCGTCACCGGGGACGTGCGCCACGGCGAGGACGTGGAACGCGCCGTGGCGACCGCCGTCGAGCGGTTCGGGCGGCTGGACGCCGCCTTCAACAACGCCGGGCATGCCACGCTCGGACAGGACCTGCACGAGACGGCCGACGAGGACTTCGACGCCGTGATGGACGTGAACGTACGCGGCGTATGGAACTGCATGCGCCATCAGATCAGGGCCATGCTCCTCACCGGAGGCGGCTCCATCGTCAACACCGCGAGTACGGCAGGCCTCATCGCCACCGGAGTCGGAGCCCCCTATGTGGCCGCGAAGCATGCGGTGATCGGACTGACCAAGGCGGCCGCGTCCGAGTACGGGACGCGCGGCATCCGCGTCAACGCGCTCGCGGTGGGCAGCACGCTCACCGAGATGATGGAGTCCGTCATCGACAAGGCACCCGGCATCGAGAAGGCGTTCTTCGCCCGGGCCATCCAGCAGCGCTTCGCCGACCCGCTGGAGGTGGCCGAGGCGGCGATGTGGCTGTGCAGTGACGCCTCGTCCTTCGTGACCGGCGCGACCGTGCCCGTGGACGGCGGGGTCCTGGCTGTGTGATCCGCGCGCGGCGGTTCCGGCCGGGCCTGGGGCCCGGCCGGAACCGTAACGTCAGATCCGCTGCCTCAAACCCCTGCTCCCGCACGGCTCTTGGGCGCCTCGGAGCCCGCCCACACCGTGCCGGCCGCCGCCTCGGCGTCCAGCGTCCGCAGCAGAGCGCCGTCGATCTCGTTCAGGGAGCCGACGACATGGCGCGCCCCGGCCTCCCGCATCAGCTCGGCCTGGTGGCTGTGCTCGAAGGTGCTGGGGTGGCCGATGAACGGTACGTCGAGCGCCCTGGCGGCCTCGGCGACGCGCGCCACGTCGTCGATGAAGAGCACCTCGCCGTGTTCCAGGCCGAAGTGCTCGGTGATCTCCTTGAGGCCGGGGCGCACCTCGTTGGTGCAGATGTACCGCGGTCCCGTGAACAGGGCGGCGTACGCGCCGAGATGCTCGTCGAAGTGGGACTTCTCCAGGCCGCCGTAACAGACCGCGGGGAGGCCCGCCTCGCGCAGCCGTCCGAGCAGGGCGATCGCGCCGTCCATGATCTCCACGGGGTGGTCGGCGAGGTAGACGGCGCGTTCCTCGAAGTACGCGTCGAGTGCCTGCTGCCCCGTCAGCTCCTCGGGTACGGAGTCCGCCATGGCCTGGCCTGCGACGGCCTGGCGCTGGGAGAAGACGCGCCGCTCGACGTCGGCCGAGTAGCTGCCGCCGCGTCGGGTGACGAACTGGTGGATCAGCGGGCTGAAGGTGTCGTTGAGCAGCACGCCGTCGATGTTGACGGCGGCGAGTCTCAGCCGGCGAGGCAGATCAGACATGTTGGTCCCCCTTGTCGTGCGCGCCGAGGGTCGTCCACAAGGACTTCGCGCGCTCCTGGCTGTTCTCGATCGTGTCGAGGGTGCGGTCGGTGGCGATGCCGGGCAGCAGCAGCTTCCACATGTTCACCGTGCGGCGCGGCAGGTCGGTGCGCCCGGAGACGACCTGGGCGTACTCCTGCATGCCGGTGCACGCGCCGACCACGAACTCGGCCATGGCGCCGAGTTGGACATGGTCGCGCAGCTCCCCGGCCTCGCGGGCGGCTTCGAGACACTCCTCGAAACTGCGGGCCCAGACCGCGTACGGCGAGGCGTCCCTGAGGCCGAAGCTGGCCTGTTCGGCCGTGAGCCGTACGCCTGCCCGCAGCATCGGATCGGCCTGCAGCGAGTGCGACCAGATGAGGGTGATGTCCACCAGGCGCTGCAGCCCGGTGGACGGTACGTGCGGCTCGATGGTGTTGCGCTGGGCGTGCATCACCTCGAGGGCGAGGTCCTGCTTGTTCTTGAAATGGAAGTAAAGGGCCCCCGCCGTCACCCCCGCCCGCTGGAGAATCTTGTTGATCCCCGCGCCGGCGTAGCCGTACTCGTCGAAAACCTCGGCCGCAGCCCTCAGAAGCTGCTCCCGGGTCTGAACTGCGCGTTCCTGCTTCGGTGCTGCCATGCCACGTCCCGGTCTCGACAAAAAAAAGAACGCCCTCTATGTTACTCGCTGTGGCGCGGCTCCGCTACCGCGCCGGGGGCAGTGCTGGCAGTACTCATCAACAGGGGGATCACTGATGAACGACATGGTTTCGTCGACTGTTTCGATACCGGCCCGCGTCGACCGCGTCAGCCGTGTCACGAAGGACCTCGTCCACAAGCACGACGCGTCCCAGGTCCTGCTCACGGATCTGACACGTACCGGCGAGGACGAGTTCCTGATCACCGCCGACTGGACGGACACCGGCAGCCTGATCCGCACCGAGGACAGCCGCCGCGACGACGCGGTGCTGCTGACCGAGACGATCAGGCAGACCTTCCCGCTGCTCGCGCACGCCGGGTACGAGGTCCCGTTCGGCCATCACCTCCTGTGGGACGAGTACCGCTACGCCCTCGGCCTGGCGGCGCTGCACGCAGGCGGCGCGGGCGGCAGGCCCGACCTGCACATCAAGTGCTACGACATCGTGCGCCGCCGGGGCGTCGTCTCCGCCCTGTCGCTCGACATCACCGTGCTGCGCGACGGCGAGCAACTCGCCACCGCACACACCAGGTTCGCGATCCAGCCCGCGGCGATCTACCGGCGCCTGCGCGGCGCCCGCGGCGACTCCGCCGCCATGATGGAGCTCGCCCGCAGCCGTCCGCTGCCACCGCCGGTGTCCGGGGCCAGTGAGGAGTTCCGTGACGCGGTCCTCTCGCCCACCGACGAGCGCGACTGCTGGCAGCTGCGGATCGACACGCACCACCCGATGTACTTCGACCACCCCAGCGACCACGTGCCGGGCATCCTCCTCCTGGAGGCGGCCAAGCAGGCGGCGCGCGCGGTACGGCACCCCCGGGCCGGCGTCACCGAGGCGATGGAGACGGTCTTCCACCGTTACGTGGAACTCGACACCCCCTGCAGGGTGGATGCCCAGCCGCTGCCCGACGACCAACTGGGCCGTGCCCGCATTCTGGTGACGATGCATCAGGAGAGCAAGCTCTGCTTCACCGCTCTGGTGTCGGTAGCCAGGACCCCCTGAGAGCCGGGTCCTCGGCGGGCACGGCAGGCCGTGTGCCGGGCAGTGTGTGCCCGCCGACCGATGTGACATGGGCCCCGATCACCAGGTCGTCGCCGACCGCCACCGGGTGGCCCACGGAGCGCAGGAGGTCCAGGTCGGACGCATGGTCGCCGTAGGCGGCGGCACGCGGTGCGGATATCGCGTGCCGCGCCTACGGCG
>NZ_JAFLRJ010001559.1 GCF_017315755.1 Streptomyces beijiangensis | reverse complement strand
GTCTCGTGGGCTCGGTGACCGGGTCGATGCCGTGGGCACGGCAGGCGGCGAGGATCGTCGGGAAGCGGTGTTCCCACATGTCGGCGCCGAAGTGCCGGGCGTCGAGGTACATGTGCTGGGCTTCCAGCTCCCGCATCCGGCGCATGATGCCCTTGGCGACGATGTCCCGCGGGGCCAGTTCGGCGAGCTCGTGCTGCCCCACCA
>NZ_JAFLRJ010001558.1 GCF_017315755.1 Streptomyces beijiangensis | reverse complement strand
TACGTCTCGTGGGCTCGGCGGAGCGTACGGGTGATCCGTACGGAGCGTGAGGGAAGAGGCGTTCCATTCCTGATAGTCGGGTGATGTGTGTCACCCGCTTCACGGCCTTCGGCGCGCGTCTCCTAATGTGGGCCGGAGTGACTTCCTTCGATTCCTCCCCGACGCTCACCGCGTGGCGCACTCTGCTCGCCATCGCGGTTGTGTTCGTGATGCTGACGACCACGGGCTGGACCGCCGTGCGCCCTCAACGCTCCGACGAGCCACGCACTGTCGCACTCGCCTCCTGGGCCAAGGGATCGATAGCGGGGCACGCGCTTCCCCCGGCCGATGCCCAGTCGTTCAGGCTGGCGCACTTCTTCGCCATGCTCACGGCCGCGCAGCGCATCCGACTGGCGGACAAGTACCCGCTGGTGGTGGGGAATCTGAACGGCGCCCCGGTCACCCTGCGCTATCGGGCCAACCGGCTCGCGCTCGTACAGGCGCGCACGGTCGAACAGCAGCGCATGCACGAC
>NZ_JAFLRJ010001557.1 GCF_017315755.1 Streptomyces beijiangensis | reverse complement strand
AGCGTCTCGTGGGCTCGGTTGTCCACAGGTGTCCACAGGGCTCGGGAAGTTATCCACAGGGTGTGAAGAAAGTCTGTGGATTTCGGAATGAGTCGTTCCGAAACGCGCGACCGGAGGTGGGGATTCCCGTCGCGAACTCTCCCCTACCTCCACTTTTGGGCGGAAAGTGGTCACCTTAAAGGGTTGACGAAAGGAAAAGGGTGGACGAAGGGTGTCCGC
>NZ_JAFLRJ010001556.1 GCF_017315755.1 Streptomyces beijiangensis | reverse complement strand
AGATGCCGCAGGGGCCGGTCCGCGCCCATCTTGTCCACGGCCACGGCGGAGAGCAGCGACTCCAGGCTGGCCACCAGCATCACCGTGAAGACGGCCGTGATCAGCCCGAGGACCGGCCCGGCACCACGGGAAAGCGTGCCGACCTCGACCGGGAGCTGCGCGGGCAGGGCATCGCCAACGCGGTGTCCGGGCTGATCGGCGGGCTGCCGGTGTCTGGCGGCGCCGT
>NZ_JAFLRJ010001555.1 GCF_017315755.1 Streptomyces beijiangensis | reverse complement strand
TTACCTGAACTTCACCCTGGACATGGGTAGATCACCTGGTTTCGGGTCTACGACCACGTACTCATGCGCCCTATTCAGACTCGCTTTCGCTGCGGCTCCGTCTTTTCAAACTTAACCTTGCACGGGATCGTAACTCGCCGGTTCATTCTACAAAAGGCACGCCATCACCCGTTAACGGGCTCTGACTACTTGTAGGCACACGGTTTCAGGATCTCTTTCACTCCCCTTCCGGGGTGCTTTTCACCTTTCCCTCACGGTACTGGTTCACTATCGGTCACTAGGGAGTATTTAGCCTTGGGAGATGGTCCTCCCGGATTCCGACGGAATTTCACGTGTTCCGCCGTACTCAGGATCCACTCAGGAGAGAACGAAGTTTTGACTACAGGGCTGTTACCTCCTATGGCGGGCCTTTCCAGACCTCTTCATCTACCTCGTTCTTTTGTAACTCCGTACAGAG
>NZ_JAFLRJ010001554.1 GCF_017315755.1 Streptomyces beijiangensis | reverse complement strand
CTTTTCCCCTGATTGACTGCATTTGTTTTTCCGTTTTCGGAACCAGATCTTGTCCGTCAAATAAAATTTGTCCGTTTTTAAAATAGCCCGGCGGCATCGGAATCAGTTTCATAATCGCCTGCGAAGTGACGCTTTTACCTGATCCGGATTCTCCGACGATCGCAAGCGTCTCTCCTTTGTCAACATGAAAGTTGACGCCGCGGATCGCCTGTACTTCTCCGGCGTATGTTTTAAAAG
>NZ_JAFLRJ010001553.1 GCF_017315755.1 Streptomyces beijiangensis | reverse complement strand
CAAGGGCCAGGGCCTGCTCCTGGACGCCTCCGTACAGGAGAACCTGGGCCTGGTCACCCTGCGCGGCGCCACCCGGGGCGGCCTCGTGGACGTCTCCGGGCAGCGGCGCGCGGCCACCGGCATCGCGGAGCGGCTCGGCGTACGGATGGCCTCCATCGACCAGCACGTGCGCACCCTCTCGGGCGGCAACCAGCAGAAGGTC
>NZ_JAFLRJ010001552.1 GCF_017315755.1 Streptomyces beijiangensis | reverse complement strand
CATCCGCACCGTGCACGCGGGAAACCGTTACGTGGATCCCGAGTTGGCGGCCGACGCGATCGCCGCCGGTGACTCGCCGCTGACCGTGCGTGAGGCCGAGGTGCTGGAACTCGCGGCCGGCGGCGCACCGGTGGCGGAGATCGCGGAGCGGGCCGCGCTGTCCCAGGGGACCGTGCGGAACTACCTGTCGTCCGCCGCCTCGAAACTCGGTGCGGAGAACCGTCATGCCGCGGTGCGACTCGCGCGCGAGCGAGGTTGGGTATAGTTGCTCTCGCGCCACGGCGCATGCGGACGTAGCTCAGCTG
>NZ_JAFLRJ010001551.1 GCF_017315755.1 Streptomyces beijiangensis | reverse complement strand
GGTGGCCGAGACCCTGAACGCCGTACTGCTCTCCGCCGACGGCCTGGTGGTGAGCCATTCGCGCACCGTCGAGCGCGCCGACGCGGAGCGGCTGGCCGCCATCTGCACCGGGCAGCAGCGCCTGGCCCGCGGTGTCGGGCAGCTCTTCAACGGCGGCGGCGTGCACCAGGTGATCGTCGAGCTGTCGGACCTGTGGCTCTTCATCATCTCGGCGGCCCAGGGAACGCATCTGGCCGTCGTCGCCTCCCAGGAGGTGGATGCCGAGATCATGTCGCTGGCCATGCACAACCTCGTCCAGCAGGTCGGCCAGAAGCTCAGCACCCCGGTGCGCGGTGACTTCGACGCCTTCGGCGGCGGGGACGGGCCGCACGCGTGACCCCGCACTGGGAGGACGAGGAGCCGGAGGAGGACGGCGCGGGCACCATGGTGCGCCCCTACACCATCACCCGTGGCCGGACCGCCCCCGAGCGGGACGACTTCACCCTCATCACCGTGCTGACGACCGCACACGACCCGCGGGACGAACACGGCTCAGCGGCCCGGCCCCGCCGCCGAAGGC
>NZ_JAFLRJ010000164.1 GCF_017315755.1 Streptomyces beijiangensis | reverse complement strand
CCACGGCGCCGCCGACGCCACGCAGTTCATCGCGCCGGTGCCCGCGGCCGACTCGACCCAGTTCCTCGGCTACGCGCCGCAGGGCCAGGACGCGGACGCCACCCAGTTCATCCCGCCTGTCCCGGCCGCACCGGACAGCGCCCCGTACGGCATACGGCCCGGAGCCCCCGAGGACCGTCAGCCGCCCCCCGAGTTCGACAGCCTCTTCCGGACCGACGGGCCGCCCCAAGCGGCGGGCGAGACCCAGCAGATGCCCCGCTTCGATCCGCAGCAGCACCAGCAGCCTCAGCAGTACCAGCCGCCGCAGGACCAGCGCCAGTACTCACCCCAGCCACCCCCGCAGCAGCACCAGCAGCAGTACGCCTACGAGCCCGACCAGGCCCCCGAGCCCGGCCGCCGTTCCTCCAAGATGCCGATCATCGCCGCCGTGGTCGTCGGCTGCGCGGTCATCGGCATCGGCGTGGGCGCCCTGATGAGCAGCGGCAATGGCGACTCGAAGGACGACAAGCAGCCCGTCGCCTCCTCCTCGTCCGCCCCGGACAAGAGCTCGGGTCAGCCCGCCGCCGATGCCGGCAAGGCCCAGGCCGTGGAGCTCGACAAGCTGCTCGCGGGCAGCAGCAGCAGCCGCTCCACCGTGATCCGCGCCGTCGGCGACATAAGGTCCNNGACGAGCACTACGCGGCCTGGGCCGACCAGGTGGTCAAGGCGAAGAAGCACGGCTGCAAGAAGGGCCAGGCCCGCCGTACCTCGCAGGCGGGCCAGGGCGACGCGGCCAGCGGCCAGGCCAGTGCCGCCAAGAAGGAGGCGTCCGGGCTCTGGAACACGATCGCCGCCCAGTACGGACTGACGAAGCGCGGCTCCACCCAGCTCTAGCCGAGCCGAGAAGAGACGGGACTCAGCCCGACGTACGCGCGTTCTCCAGCGTCGGGCCCACGTTCACAAAGCCCTTCCGCTGCGCCACCAGCCGCCCCTGCCGCACCACTTGGTACGTCACCGAGCGGTTGACCACCCGCGGGAAGTCCGCCGAAGCCAGCATCGACGCGAAGTCCCACCGCAGCGCGGGGGTGAGCCCGCCCGTCGTCACCGGCTGCCCGTGGTCGAGCCTGCCGGCCAGCTCGCGGGTGGAGACGGAGTCCTTGTCGAGGGACTCGACGGCCTGCTTCAGCACGGTGTACGCGATCCAGGTCGTCTGCACCCCCGCGTCGTCCGTGTCGATGCGGTTGTCCCCGAAGGCGTACTTGTCGACGACCCGGCGCATCGCGTCCCAGCGCGGATCGCCCGACTCCGGGTACCAGCCGGTGACGTACGCCCCCTCGAAGGGCCCCTCCTTGCCGCCGGTGGAGTCGATCAGCGCCTGGCCGACGCTGCCGACGACCGAGGAGATCCGTACCTTCTGGTCGGCGGTCTCGACCCGGCGGAAGGAGTCCAGGAAGGTTTCGGTGCGCTCCCCGAGCACGGCCGTGACGCACCCCTTCCGCGCCTGCTGCCGTGCTGCGGACCTGCCTATCCGTGCCGGTACTCCGGGTCCCGCGCCGGCGCGCTCCAATGCCTGTGCGGCCACCGAGCTGTAATCGCCCGCGTCGTCGGCCGCGCGGATGTCGGCGACTTCGTGCCGACTGCCCTCCGTCAGACCGGAGTTGATGAGCGGGGGCAGGTCGTCGCCGTCGATGGTGTCGGGGCGTACGAGCGCGACGCGCTCGCAGTCGCGTGCGAGCTGCCGGCCGTTGCCGGCGAGCAGCGCGGCCTGGCCGCCGTTGACGGGGTAGGAGTCGGTGGAGGTGAACTCCTCGCCGGAGATGCCGTAACCCCCGATGAACGGAATTCCCGCGGCCTCCAGCGGGGGCATGAAGGCCGAGCCGAACTGGCTGTACGAGCCGACGACCGCGACCGCGCCCTCCTTGACCGCCCGCCGGGCGCAGTTGCCCGCGCCGATGTTGGTGTTCTGCTCGTTGCACGTGAGCACCTTGAGCCGGTGCCCGTCGATCCCGCCGTTGTCGTTGACCCAGCGGGAGAAGGCGACCGCCGTGGCGGGCATACCCGGCATATTGGTGGCCTGGGTCCCGTCGGGGGCCCAGGTCATCACCGTGAGGGGCTCCCTGGAACCCCCCGTGATCCCAGGGAGCACCCCACATCCGGTGAGGAGCGAGGCTCCGGCCGCCGTGGTCAGAGCGAGGAGGAAGGAGGTGGAGCGTCGCGCACCGGTCATGGGCATGCACATTTCCGCCTCATGCGTAACGTGGCGGTGGCCTTCGCTCAACGCTGGGTGACGCCGAGGTGAATAGCGGGGGTGCGGACGGACGGGCGAGAAGGGAACGTACGATCGAAATCGTGTCAGCTTCTTCCGAAACCCCTTCCCGTCGAGCCCGCCGCTCCACCACCATGGGTTCCATGCCACTCAACGACATGCCGTGGTGGCGCTGGCGCGCCAATGTGCGCTCGGCGCTCCACATGCTCTCCGACCCCGCCTTCCACCAGGAATGCTGGCTGGCCGGCCTTGAGGGTTACGGGGATGTCACCGACGCCGTCTACCGCCTGGTCGAGGACACGTGGCTCGACAACTGGTCGGCCGAGAAGTACGTCGGGACGATATTCCGCGACTCGGGCGAGGCCGCCCTGGTCGACGTCGCCGTGCTGCGCGTGCTGCGGATCATGCACCAGGTGGGGCCGGACGCCCCCGTGTCCGGGTACATGCAGCATCACGGCTGGCCGGAAGCGGTACGGGCGGCACGCGAGGCGCACGTACGCCTCGCCACCGCCGACGAGGACGACCCGGATGCCGCCCCGCGCACCCTCGAGGTGCTCCGCATACTGACCAGAGCCGCCTGACCTCGGCGGATTGTGGCACCCTGTCCCGCATGACCGACCAGTACGTCCTCACGCTCTCCTGCCCGGACAGGCAGGGCATCGTGCACGCGGTGTCCTCTTACCTCTTCATCACGGGCTGCAACATCGAGGACAGCCAGCAGTTCGGGGACCGTGACACCGGCCTCTTCTTCATGCGGGTCCACTTCTCGGCCGAGGCGCCGGTGAACCTGGAGAAGCTGCGGGCGAGCTTCACGGCGGTCGGCGACTCCTTCGCCATGGACTGGCAGCTCCACCGGGCCGGTGACGGCGACCGGATGCGGATCGTGCTGATGGTGTCCAAGTTCGGCCACTGCCTGAACGACCTGCTTTTCCGCTCGCGGACCGGCGCGCTGCCGGTCGAGATCGCGGCCGTGGTCTCCAACCACACGGACTTCGAGGAGCTGGTCGGCTCGTACGCCATCCCCTTCCGCCACATCCCGGTGACGAAGGAGACCAAGGCGGCGGCCGAGGCGCAGGTGATCGAGCTCGTACGTGAGGAACGTGTGGAGCTGGTCGTGCTGGCCCGCTACATGCAGGTGCTCTCGGACGACTTCTGCAAGCAGCTGAACGGCCGGATCATCAATATCCACCACTCCTTCCTGCCGAGCTTCAAGGGCGCGAAGCCCTACCACCAGGCGCATGCGCGCGGTGTGAAGCTGATCGGCGCGACGGCGCACTATGTGACGGCCGACCTCGACGAGGGTCCGATCATCGAGCAGGAGGTCGAGCGGGTGGGACACGAGGTCACTCCGGACCAGCTGGTGGCGGTGGGGCGTGACGTGGAGTGCCGGGCGCTGGCGCGGGCCGTCAAGTGGCATGCGGAGCATCGGATTCTGCTGAACGGGCGGCGTACGGTCGTCTTCGCCTGACGGTCGGTCCGTGGGGTACGCGACCTTCGGCCGCGTGTCCTCAATCGCCGGACGGGCTTGATATGCCCGGGCTGGCTTGGTGTCAGAGTCGGCTCATTGAGGCTGCTGCGAACAGCACGTCTCTGATTGCCTCGCGGTCGCCGTCCTGGCCCGCTGCCGCCTCCTCCGGGGAGATATGGCCCGCCGCCAGCCGGCAGAACTCCACGCCGTCCAGCGCGATGTGCGCCACCGCCCGGTCCGGTGAGGCGATCGCTGCGGGGGAGTCCAGCGCGATGTACCAGTTGCCGCCTCCCACGCCCTCGATCTCCAGGCGCAGACTGCGCCCGGGAGTGCCCGCCCTGACCAGGTGTCGTGCGGGGGCGGCCAGGCCGGCACGGCGGCGTCCCGCGAGGGTGCCGGGGAGCAGCCGGGCGGCCAGGTCGATCATCGTGTGCAGATGGGCGGCCGCAGGTGGGTCGTACGGATAGTCCACCGCCTCCGCGATGTCGCCCGCGTGCACCCAGCACTCGAAGGCCCGGTCGAGGAGCGAGTCCTGGAGGGGCAGGCTGCTGTGCTTGTCTCCCCTGGCGCCGTACGGGACGGCCAGTTCGGCCACTCCGCGGCCCGCGAAGGACACCGTACGGATCAGATCGTGTCCCTGGTCCCGCCAGGGCTCGCGGATCCTGCGCGTCGGCGGGAAGTGGCTGGAGCGCCAGAAGTGCTCGGTGCGCTCGGTGGGTCCCGCGGAAGGGGCCGCCTCGCCCAGGGGGTCCTCCAGGCCCAGCGCCATCGCGACCAGCGCGTCCACCGACAGGAGATGGGCGATGACGCCCGCGACCGTCGTCCGCCGGGACACCGGCTGCTCGCTCTCGAACCACTTCAGCCGCACCGGGGCATGCCACTCGGCGTCGCCGAAGTCATTGAGCAGGGCGTCGAGTCGGGCGGTTTCCGCATCGTACGGAGCAGCCCATTCCGGTACGGGGATACGGGCGGGCCGCCCGGCCAGGCATCCCTGCAGGACCCGCGACCTGAGCAGCGGGTCGAGGTCCAGGTTCCGGTCGGTGTGCAGCAGGCCCACCGCGTCGCGCAGCCGCAGCGCCTCGTCGGCGCAGGCGGCGCAGGTGGTGAGGTGCGCCTCGACGGCTTCGGTCTCCTGGGGCGAGCAGGCGGCCAGGGCCCAGGCGCCGAGCAGGGACTTCAGCACCTTGTGGGTCAGGGCGAGGGGCGCCGCCGGGAGCTCGTCGCGGGCGTCCGCGGCCCCGCGCTGAGCCGGTATCCGCGGCGGGAGACCGTCCTCGGGCTCGGGCATGCCGTCCTCCAGCGGGCCGTTCACAGCGTCCGTCCGTATCCGGGCGGCGTCGAAGCGCCGGTCACGGGGCGGGTGTTGGCCGTGGAGAGCAGCTGCAGTCCCAGTCGCAGCCGGCGCCGTGCCTCGTCCTCGGTGACCCCGAGGTCGACGGCGGTCTGCCGGTAGTCCCTGCGCTGGAAGTAGGCGAGTTCGAGTGCGGCCCGCAGCGGGGCGGGCATGGACGTCACGATGTAGTCGGCGCGGGCGGCCACGGAGGCCTGCCGTACCTTCTGCTCCAGATCCTCGGTGGTGCCGTCGCCGCCCGCCGCGAGTGCGGCCGCCTCGGTCTGGCGCAGCCGGTGCACGGCCTGGCGGTGGGCGAGGGTGGCAACCCATGACCTCATCGACCCCTGCTTGGGGTCGTACGCATCAGGGTTTTCCCATACATAACCGAACACCTCGCGCGTGATGCGGTCGGCCGCCTCGTCGTCGTCGAGCACCCGGTGCGCAAGGCTGTGCACGAGTGACGCGAACCGGTCGTAGAGCTCACCGAGCGCGGCGGCCTCACCCCGCGCCAGACGCTGCTGCATCCTGCGGTCCCACCGGGGTGGTGCGTCCTTTGGCATATGGCCCCCAAGCTGTGCCCCTCTACCCCTTCGAATGTAGTGCGATGCGCTGACAATGCAGGTGCCTTTGCGGTAAGTGCGCCCGGTGGACGGCTCGCGATGATAAAGAACCTGTCAGCGTCCGCGACCAAATATGATCACTTCTGTCCGAAACCTTCGGTGTGTGGCTCCTGGGAACGGTGTTTCATGGGAGAGCTGCGGGGCAGCTGCGCACAGCGGGGGCATGAACCGGAACGGGAAGGTCCAGTCGCGTGATGCTGAACGTGGTGGAAGCCGAACAGGGCGGATGGGCCGTACTGCATGTCTCCGGCGAGCTGGACCTGGTGAGCTCGCCGGTGGTCCGCAAGCGGGTGCACGACGCGGTGGCGGCCGGGCGGCACGACGTGGTCCTCGACCTGTCGGAGGTCTTCTTCTGCGATTCCAGCGGGGTCGGCGTCCTGATCGCCACCCGCCGCCTCCTCCGCTCCTGCCAGGGCCGCCTGCGCCTGATCCTGCCTGCCCACGGGGCCGAGGACGGCTCGCACGTGAACAAGGTCCTCGGAGCCCTCGGCGTGCGCCGGCTCTTCGAGGTGTACGGGGACGTGGCCACGGCCACGCAGGACGAGGCCCAGCCGCTCTCGGCGTAATTCCCCCACCCGCCTCCGACGAGTCGTACGCTCCCCGCATGGACAGCGCAGAGTACGAGCGCAAGACGGCGTCCCGGTTCACCACCTTCGACCAGGACGGCAATGGCTGGATCGACCGCGAGGACTTCAGCGCGGCGGCGAAGGCACTGCTCGCGGAGTTCTCCACGACGGCGCGGTGCGACAAGGGACAGGCGCTCTACGCCGGGGCGGAAGCCTTCTGGCAGGGCATGGCAGGGATAGCTGATGTGGACGGTGACCAGCGGATCACGCGCCAGGAGTTCGTCACCGGGGCGATGAAACGCCTCCGCGACAACCCGAAGCGCTTCGCGGAGATCGCCCGGCCCTTCCTGCACGCGGTGATCGCCGTGGCGGACGAGGACGCGGGCGGGCCGACGCCCGCGGCGGCGGACCGTGTGCTGCGCACGCTCGGGGTGCCGGCGGAGGTCGCGCGGGAAGTGGCCGGGGCGCTGGACGGTGACGGCGACGGCCGGATCACGGAGGAAGAGGTGCTGGCCGCGTTCGCCTCGTACTACGCCATCGGGTGAGCCCCAATCCGACCAGGCCTGGTCGGTTCTGATCGGCAGTACGCAGACCGGCAGTACGCAGACCGGCAGTACGCAAAGGGGCGGCGCGTCGCCGCGCCGCCCCTGACCCCTCTGGCTCAGGCGGTGCCCGCGAGGAGCATCTCGGAGAGCTCCTTCTCCTCGTCCTCGGGCAGCGTCGTCTTCAGCACGGTCCCGCCGAACTTGGCCATCTCCGTGGAGAAGGCCTCCCCGGTGGTCGGGGCCATGACCACGACGGCCGCCGAGCCGGGCTGCAGGAGCGAGTCGACCCTCGCCCGGAACTTGGCGTCGAGCCCCATCTGGCTGAGCTTCCCGGCGAGACCGCCGACGGCGGCTCCCACCACGCCGAACACGGGCACCAGGATGACCATGCCGAATACCAGGCCCCACAGGGCTCCCGCGGTGGCCGCGATCGGGACCTTCTCGTCCCTGCGGGGTGTGTCGACGTGCGTCTCGCCCTGCGCGTCCACCGAGACGACGGCGAGGCCGCTGTAGTCGACCACGGAGTCCTTCTTCAGCTGCTGAACGGCCCTGAAGGCCTTGTTCGCAACGGCAGGGTCTTCGTAGCCGATGACGATGAGCTCGGACATGTATGCCTCCTATGCCACAGATCGGCATAATGCACGCTATATCCGTTTCGCCGAACCGGCCCCTCGGCTGCCTCAGCTGTACCGCTCACGCAGCTGGTACTTGAGGACCTTGCGCAGCGCCTCGTTGCGCGGCAGCGCGTCGACCACCTCAAGCCGCTCGGGCAGCTTGTGCGTGGCGAGCCCCTCCGCGCGGAGATACGTGACCAGCCCGGCCAGCGTCAGCTCCGCCGCCCCCGCCGGCTGCTCCACCACCGCGCAGACCAGCTCCCCCCGCTCCGTGTCCGGCAGACCGACGACCGCCACGTCGCCCACCGCCGGGTGCCGGTGGAGCAGGTTCTCTATCTCCTTGGCGGAGATGTTCTCGCCCTTGCGGATGATGATGTCCTTGAGCCGGCCGGTGAGGACGAGGTGGCCGGAGGCGGTGAGGTGGCCCAGGTCGCCCGTGATCAGGAAACCCTCCGCATCGAATACGCCGGCGGACTGCGCCGGGTCGAGATAGCCCTGGCAGACCGCCTCCCCGCGCAGCCTGACCTCGCCGTCGGTGTCCGGGGGCAGCACCTTGCCGTACTCGTCGGTGATGCGGATCTCCATCCCGGCGGGCGGGCGGCCCTCCGTCGTGGCCAGGTTCTCGGCCGTGTCGTCGGGGGCGCCCATCGTGATCATGGGGACCTCGGTCATGCCGTAGCCGTGGGTGAGCTGGACGCCCATCTCGCGGACCACGGAGTGGTAGACCTCGGGCGGCTTGGGGGCGCCGCCGCCGGCGAGGAGGCGCAGGGTGGGGATGAGCTTCTCGGCGGGAGCCTTGCGCTGTTCGGTGAGGAACATCGAGTAGAACGCGGTGGAGCCGCCCGCCACCGTGACGCCGTGGCGGCGGTACTCCGCCAGTGCGTCGGGCAGCGCGAACTTCTCGAAGAGCACCGCGGGGAAGCCGTACAGCAGCAGCATCACCGTGTAGTCGGGGCCCGCGATGTGCGCGAAGGGGAAGGCCATCGAGCCCACGTCGTCGGGTGTGAGGTGCAGGGCGTGTGCCAGGCACGAGCCGCCGGCGATCAGTGAACGGTCCGTGTGCAGGACGCCCTTGGGGTCGGACGTCGTGCCCGAGGTCCAGTAGATCCAGCGGACGTCGGTGCCGGACGAGGGCGGGTCGGGGAGAACGGCCGGGTCGCCGTCGGGGAGGTTGTCGTACGCCTCGAAGGTGATCAGGGGGTCGGGGAGCTCCAGCGCCAGGCGGTGCGCCATCGCCGTGTGGTCGAATCCGCGCCAGGTTCCCGGTACGGCGAAGTAGGACGCCCCCGACGCGCGCAGCGCGAAGCCCACCTCGCGGTCGCGGTAGAACGGGATGACGGGCGACTGCACGGCTCCGAGCCTGGCCAGGGCGAGCGAGAGCAGCACCGTTTCGATCCGGGTGGGCAGCTGCCAGGCGACCACGCTGCCCGGGCGCACGCCGAGTCCGTACAGCCCGGCTGCCACCCGCTCCGAGCGGTCCCGCAGCTCACCGAAGGTGATGGCGCGGTCCTCCTGGAGGAGCACGGGGCGGTCCGGGGTGAGCGCGGCGCGGCGGTCCAGGAGTTCCCAGAGCGTGCGCGAGGCGCCCAGGGTGTGTGCGGTGTCGTCCACTGTGCTGTCGTCCACTGGGGTCCCCTCGTAACTGACGGGTCATCAGATCGTGCGGAGAGCGTAGAGCTCTGTGCCTTGTCGGTCCAGAGGGTGCGGGGCTAGCCTGTTTCTGACGGTCCATCAGAAATGCCGGAGGGGACAGCCAACATGACCGAACTGCCTCGGATCATCAGCGTCGACGACCATGTGATCGAGCCGGCTCATCTCTTCGAGACGTGGCTCCCGGCCAAGTACCGGGACCGAGGACCCAAGCCGCTCACCGCGGGCATCGGTGAACTCGCCTATGTGGCGGGGAAGTACCGGATCACGATGGACCCCGAAGGGCCGCCGACCGACTGGTGGATCTACGAGGACCTGAAGTTCCCGTACAAGCGCAATATCGCGGCGGTCGGCTTCGACCGCGACGAGATGACCCTGGAGGGCATCACCCGCGCCGAGATGCGGCGCGGCTGCTGGGACCCGGTCGAGCGGCTCAAGGACATGGACCTCAACCATGTCGAGGCCTCCCTCTGCTTCCCGACCTTCCCGCGCTTCTGCGGGCAGACCTTCGCGGAGGCGCACGACAAGGAAGTCGCGCTGGCGTGCGTACGGGCGTACAACGACTGGATGGTCGAGGAGTGGTGCGGCGGCAGCGGCGGCCGGCTCATCCCGCTCTGCATCATCCCCCTCTGGGACATCGACCTCGCGGTCGCCGAGATCAGGCGCAACGCGGCACGCGGCGTACGGGCCGTGACGTTCTCCGAGATCCCGACCCACCTCGGGCTGCCGTCCATCCACTCCGGCTACTGGGACCCGTTCTTCGCGGTCTGCCAGGAGACGGAAACGGTCGTCAACATGCACATCGGATCCAGCTCGCAGATGCCGGCCGCATCCCCCGACGCACCGCCCGCCGTCCAGGCCGCGCTCAGCTTCAACAACGCCATGGCCTCGATGATGGACTTCCTCTTCAGCGGGGTCCTCGTCAAGTTCCCGACGCTCAAACTCGCCTACAGCGAGGGCCAGATGGGGTGGATCCCGTACGCCCTGGAGCGCGCCGACGACGTCTGGGAGGAGCACCGGGCCTGGGGCGGGGTGCGCGATCTGATCCCCGAGCCGCCGTCCACGTACTACTACCGGCAGATTTTCTGCTGCTTCTTCCGCGACAAGCACGGCGTCGCGTCGATCGACGTCGTCGGCCGCGACAACGCGACCTTCGAGACCGACTACCCGCACGTCGACTCGACCTTCCCGAACACCAAGGAAGTGGCCCTCGACCACGTCAAGGGACTCGACGACGAGACGATCTACAAGCTGATGCGCGGCAACGCGATCCGCATGCTGGGCCTCGATTTCGACAAGGATCTCCGCCGCTGATGGACCTCACCTACACCGAGGAGGAGGAAGCCTTCAGGATCGGGCTCAGGGAGTGGCTGGCCAGGACCCTGCCCATGCTCCCGCCGAAGCCCGACCCGCTCGACTGGCCCGCGCGCCGCACCTACGACCTCGGCTGGCAGCGCCGGCTGTACGACGCCGGGTACGGCGAGGTCCACTGGGGCGCCACCCCCACCCAGCACCTGATCTTCCTGGAGGAGACCGAGGAGGCCGGGGCGCCCTACGTCGGCGCCAACTTCGTCGGGCTGCTGCACGCGGGCCCCACCATCGCCGCCGAGGGCACGGACGAGCAGCGCGCGCGCTGGCTGGAGCCCGTGGTGCGCGGCGAGGAGGCCTGGTGCCAGGGGTTCAGCGAGCCGGACGCGGGCTCCGACCTGGCATCGCTCCGTACGAAGGCGGTCCGGGACGGGGACCACTATGTGGTCACCGGATCCAAGATCTGGACCTCGCACGCGGAGGTCGCCGACTGGTGCGAGCTTCTCGTACGGACGGAGCCCATCAGCCCTGCCGCCCCCAAGCACCGCGGGATCTCCTGGCTCGCGATGCCCATGGACGCTCCCGGGATCACCGTGCGGCCGCTCCGTACCCTCGCCGGATCCGCCGAGTTCGCCGAGATGTTCCTCGACGAGGTACGGATCCCGGTCGCCAACCGGGTCGGTGAGGAGAACGACGGCTGGCGCGTCACGATGGTGACCCTCTCCTACGAGCGCGGCACCGCCTTCGTGGGCGAGGTCGTCGCCTGCCGGCGCACGCTGGGCCTGCTGGCCGCGGCGGCCCGGGAGAACGGCCGCTGGGACGATCCGGTCCTGCGGCGCACCCTCGGCCGCCTCAGTGCCGAGTTCGGTGCCCTGTGGCGCCTCACCCAGTGGAACGTGAGCGAGGCGCAGCGCACGGGCGGCGTCCCGGGAACCGGCGGCTCCGTCTTCAAGCTCCGCTACTCGCACGCCCGCCAGGAGCTCTACGAGGCGGCGGCCGAGGTGCTCGGCCCCGACTCCCTGGACCTGGCCCAGGAGTGGACCGCGGACCGCCTCTCCTCGCTCTCGTACACGATCGCCGCCGGGACCTCCCAGATCCAGCAGAACATCGTCGCCGAGCGCATCCTCGGCCTGCCGAAGGGGCGGTGAGCGCGCGCCGTGGACTTTCAACTCAGCGAGGACCAGCGAGCCTTGAAGGACGGCTTCCGGGCGCTGCTCGCCGGGCGCTTCGGACGTGAGGCGCTGCGGGCCGCGGTCGGGAGCGCCGAAGAGAAGGAACGCAGTCTCGACCGGAGACTGTGGCGGGAGCTCGGGGACGCGGGCTTCTTCGCGCTGCGGCTGCCGGAGGCGGACGGCGGGGTGGGCCTCGGGCTGCCCGAAGCCGTACTCGTCTTCGAGGAGGCGGGGAGCGCGCTGCTGCCGGGACCGCTGGTGGCGACCCATCTGGCAGCAGGGGAGGTGAAGGGCGCTGCCACCGGGGAGACGGTCGTGACCGACGTCGACGGGCAGCTCGTGGAATGGCTGGCGGAGGCGGACCACGTGCGGGGCGACGCGAGCGGGGCACGGGCGATCCGGTCGGTGGACCCGCTGACCCCGCTGCACCGGGTCGGATCGGCCCAGACCGGGATATCGGATGCCGCCGTCCTGCTCACCGCGGCCCTCCAGCTCGGCAGCGCGGGCCGCACCACCGCCATGGCGGTCAAATATGCGGGCGAACGCGAGCAATTCGGGCAGCCGATCGGCGCCTTTCAGGCCGTCAAGCACCTCTGCGCGCAGATGCTGGTACGGACGGAGCTGGCGCGCGCGGCCGTCTACGCGGCTTCGGTGACGGGCGAAGGACTCGATGCGGCGGGGGCCAAGCTGCTGGCCGACGATGCGGCCGTACGGAACGCACGGGACTGTCTGCAGGTGTACGGCGGCATGGGGTTCACCTGGGAGGCAGATGTTCACCTGCATCTGAAGCGGGCGTGGGTGCGGTCCGCGCAGGGACCGACGGCCGCGCAGGTGGAGGAGAGGTACGCGGCGGCGCTGTAGGGGCCCGATCCGGGGTCACCGTGCGTTGATATCGGGTTGTGTCCTGCGCCAGGGTCGTCACGGGCCGGAGTCGGCTCCTCGCTCCGGTACGCTCCGTTGGATGCGAGTGGCTCCGATGCGCAGCTGTCCCGGTGTTGCCAGTGCGGCGACGCCGGGGTGTGCAATGCCCGCCGCTCGCAGCGTACGGGGGCACGCTGTGCCTTCTGGGGACTCCCTCCCCGGACCCCTCAGCCGCCCCCGTTCGACTTCCCGCAGCGAGCGTCGCACAGTATGCACCACGCTTACTCCTTCGCGCTGGAATATGCCCGAAGCGCTTGTTGCGGTGACTGAACGTCAACCATGCTGTCTCCCAAGGGGATCACGTTCCGTGACTCCCTGGAGGCGAGAGGCGATGTGTCCGCCGGTTCGGATGGTGTGAGCGGTGCAGGTGCTTCAGGTTCAGCTGGAGGTCGGGGCCGACCCCGCGGAGGTGGGGCGGGCCCGTAGGTGGGCACGTTCCCGGCTCGACGGGTCAGGGATAAAGGTCGATGAGTCCGTAGCCGAGACGCTGATCCTGCTGATTTCGGAGCTGGTCACCAACGCGGTGGTGCACACGGGCTGTCCGGCCGTGCTGCGGATGCTCTTCGGTCCGTCGGAGTCCGACGCCGAGCAAGCGGGGACGGTACGGGTCGAGGTGGCCGACACCAGCGGCCGGCCGCCCAGGCCGCGTCATGCGGAGGGCGACGACACCAACGGCCGGGGTCTTGAACTCGTCGACGGTCTGGCCGACCGGTGGGGCTGGCAGCCCGAAGGTGCGGGCAAGTCCATCTGGTGCGAGGTCGATCGCGGCGCGCCCGGCGGTGGGGGCGCAGAAGAGGCATTCGAGGCCGGAGCGTACGAGCCGACGTGCGCCGTCATAAATAGGTCATAACGCCCAAAGCTCTGACCAGGTGTTGACGGGCCGTGTCGGCCTCAACACCCTGGTTGTGCGATTCGTTGCGAGGGGACGCCGAGGGGTGCCGAGGGCTCGGACTGCCTTGGCGAGTACGGGTCGCGTCTCGGTGCCGGCTCCTCCGGGGCAGGGGAGCAGGGCCAGTGCCGGACCGGGTGGCGGCAGCCGAACGCCGCCACCCGACCGACTTCTCGTGCGGCCCTCGCGGCTAGAGGATCGCCACGGGCGCGACCGGTGTTCCCGTACCGCCGACGAACGGCTCCGGCATCGCGGAGAGCAGGAAGCTGTAGCGCTTCTCTTCTGCACAGGCTGTGGACAGTTCTTCGAGATTCCAGTTCTGGCCCTGCAGCATGCCCATCTCGACCAGGTCGAGGGCGTGCACGGGCAGCCAGAGGTCCTCGATCTCCGGCGGGAAGATCTCGAAGGTGAGGGTGTCGTTGGCGACCGCGGCGACGTCGCGGGCGTGGAACCACTCGGGGGTACGGACGGAGAGGCCGGGCGACGGATATCCGTAGCCGTGCTTGTCGCCGGTGAAGTAGACCTGGATCTGGCCCGTACGGACGAGAACGATGTCGCCGGCCCTGACCGTGATGCCCGCGAACTCCGCTGCCTCGTCCAGGTCTTCGGGTGTGACGGCGTGCCCGCCCGCGAGCCGGTCGAGTCCTTTCGCGCGGGCCACGTCGAGGAGTACACCCCGTGAGACGACATGGCGGGCCTTGTCGATGCCGCTGAACTCGGCGCGTGTGTGGGGCGTGATCGTGGTCGCGGGGCGGCCGTTGTAGATCTTGCCGGAGTGCGACGCATGGGTGAGCGCGTCCCAGTGGGTGGCCGCCTGGAGGCCCATCGTCACGGCGTCGTCGCTGGTGGCGACCGTGCCGGGGCCGAAGAGCTCCTGGTTGATCTGGACCATGGCGTGGAGCGGATTGACGCGGCCGGGGATGAGGCCGGTCTGCACGCCGTCCGCCTGGAGCGGGAGGGCGAGGGGGATGCGGCGGCCGGTACGGATGGACCGGGCGGCGGTGTGCACGACGTCGTCGGTGATGAGGTTGAGCGTGCCGATCTCGTCGGCCGCGCCCCAACGGCCCCAGTTGTTCACGCGCTTGGCGATCTCATGGAACTCGGGCGGGAGCGCTGGGGGTGATATCGACATCAGTCCTCCGGGGGGCTTGTGCTCGGCTGTCCGACTGCCCGTAAAATCTAACGGTCCGTCAGAAACCACGGGAAGGGCTGAGCATGGGGAACTTCTTGGCAGGCAAGGTGGTCGCCGTCACGGGTGCCGGACGGGGCATCGGCCGCGCGGTCGCACTGGCCGCGGCGACGGAAGGGGCCAGGGTCGTCGTCAACGACTACGGGGTCTCGATCGAGGGCGGGGAGCCGGAGAGCGAGATAGCGCAGGGGGTGGTGAAGGAGATCGTCGCGGCGGGGGGCGAGGCGGTCGCGGTCGCGGACGACATCTCGACGATGGCGGGCGGGCAGCGGGTCGTCGACACGGCGCTCGCGGAGTACGGGCGGATCGACGGGGTCGTCTGCGTCGCCGGGATCCTGCGCGAACGGATGCTCTTCAACATGTCGGAGGAGGAGTGGGATCCGGTCGTCGCCACGCACCTGAAGGGGACGTTCACGCTCTTCCGGGCGGCGTCGGCGGTCATGCGGAAGCAGGGCACGGGGACGCTGATCGGCTTCACGAGCGGCAACCACCAGGGGTCGGTGGCCCAGGCGAACTACTCGGCGGCCAAGGGCGGGATCATCTCGCTGGTACGGAGCGCGGCGCTGGGCCTGAACAAGTACGGGGTCACGGCGAA
>NZ_JAFLRJ010001550.1 GCF_017315755.1 Streptomyces beijiangensis | reverse complement strand
GCGTCGGCGGCGGCGATCGCGAAGTCCGCCTGACCGGTCGCCACGCGCCGCACGTTCTCCTGCGAACCGTCGCTCGTCAGCAGCCGCACTTCGAGATCGGGCATGTGTGTACTCAGCGACGTGCGCAGAAGCTCCCCGTACTTCTGGTAGACCCCCGCGCGTGTGCCCGTGCTCAGCGTGACCGTCCCGCGCGGCGGATCCTCGCTCCAG
>NZ_JAFLRJ010001549.1 GCF_017315755.1 Streptomyces beijiangensis | reverse complement strand
GTCTCGTGGGCTCGGCGCAGTACCTGTCCAAGGACGAGGTCGCGCAGCTGGCGAAGGCCGCCAAGACCGCGAAGCAGACGAATGGTTCGGTGCCCCTCGAGCCGCTCGAGGCCGACCAGTGGGACCTGCGGGCGATCAGTGCCGACAAGGCCGCCGCGATCAACCCGGGCAGTCCGAAGGTCACCGTCGCCGTGATCGACACCGGC
>NZ_JAFLRJ010001548.1 GCF_017315755.1 Streptomyces beijiangensis | reverse complement strand
GGGTGTCATCGGCCTCGGTATCGGCGGTGGTGCCGGTGTCGCTCGGGGACTCGGGGACGGCTTCATCGCGGTCACCGGCGCTTCTGGGAGAGCTCGAACACCTCGGCCGCCAGCCGGGTTGCGGCCAGCCGCGTCGGCCGGGCGAGCAGTTCGGTGCGCAGGGCCCCGCCCGCCGCCAGATGCCGGTCGTAGGGCAGGACGTGGACGCTCGCACCGGTGGACCGGAGCCGGTCCGCGGCCGCCTCCACGTCGATGCCGGGCCGTGCCACCGTGCTGGACAGGACGACCA
>NZ_JAFLRJ010001547.1 GCF_017315755.1 Streptomyces beijiangensis | reverse complement strand
CCCGGCACGTCCGGCGAGCCGACGCCTTCCCGCCCGAACCTCGCCCTGGACGGCAGGACCTGGCGGGAGGTCGCCTACCTCCTCGCCAACCTGCCGTGCACGGTCGTCGGTTTCGTCTACGCGGTGACCCTGCTCGCCCTCGGCGGCGGTCTGTCCGTCACCGTGATCGGTCTGCCGCTGCTGGCGCTGGCGCTCGGCGGGGCGCGGCTGCTGG
>NZ_JAFLRJ010001546.1 GCF_017315755.1 Streptomyces beijiangensis | reverse complement strand
GTCAATGAGCTGGCACATCTTTCGCAAATCCGTATTTTTCAAATATTTCATGCTCGCTTCCATATCCCTCATGAGGCTTTCAAAGGAACGGCAATCTTCCCGCTCTTCTTCCCGCTTCTCGGCCTCCCACTTCAGAAACACCCTGAACTCGCTGTACCCGCTGAAATCCAGTTTTTGAGAAAGTCTTAAAATCGATGTGCGGGATACATTGCACTTCTTTGCTAATTCGTTGATGCCCAGCTTGTAGCAAGTGTCTTGATGGTTCAAAATATATTTCAAAACATGAAAATCGTTTTCGTTCAATTTTTTATAATGCTTGTTCATTAATTCTTCCAACTGCATCATTTTCACCCCATTTATTCTCTGTCTCTATTAT
>NZ_JAFLRJ010001545.1 GCF_017315755.1 Streptomyces beijiangensis | reverse complement strand
TCATAAGGCTTACCTCCGAGTGCTAGAGTGTGCGTGCAATAGCACACATCCTTCGGGAGTTACTTTTGTCGGACGATACGACAGACCTTAATATCTCACTCGGGGAACTCGCCTAAGACGAGGGATCTGGGCAAATCGATGAGTATGCAATTATCGCATCGCCCAACGCTTTCAACACGCTCACCATTAATAGCTTCATCGAGGAAGGCGCTATCAAGATTCCGCCATTTCAGCGGAATTACGTATGGGATCGCAAGAGGGCGTCGAAGCTGATCGAATCCCTCATCATTGGGCTTCCTGTACCACAAGTATTTCTTTATGAAGAGAATCGCAATAATTTCCTAGTAATTGACGGCCAGCAGCGTCTGCTCACGGTCTTCTTCTTCGCCAAGGGGAGGTTTCCACGCCGGGAAAAGCGAGCCGCTCTCAGGAGCCTCTTTAATACGGAAGGGGGGATCTCTGAAGA
>NZ_JAFLRJ010001544.1 GCF_017315755.1 Streptomyces beijiangensis | reverse complement strand
GTGCTGCTGGTGAGTCACCGCGGAGCGGTGACTCACCAGCAGCACGGCACTTGGACGACCGCCGTTCCCCGCCGGTTCCCCACTTCCGGCAGTTCGGTACGGGTGCGCTCTACCGGGCCCAGTGCGCCTGGAGCGTCCGTACGGTCTCCGTGATCGCGGGCCGCCTGGCCGCCCCCGTACGCCAGAGTGCGTACAGCCGCCGCACCGGAAGCGGGTCCAGCTGTACG
>NZ_JAFLRJ010001543.1 GCF_017315755.1 Streptomyces beijiangensis | reverse complement strand
CCCCGCCGCCGTGGCGATCCTGCCCGCCGACCGTTGGAACGGGGCATTGCGGGCCCCCTCCTGGACCGCCGTGGGATCGAATGCGTTCCTGCTGGCGCGGGACGAGGAGGCGCTTGTCGAGGTGGCGGCCGCCGCCAGCGCGGCGTCCAGGCCCTCGTGCAGCTGGACCAGGACCTCGTGGCGTCGTCCGCCGCGGTGTCGGGTGAACCGGTGCAGGCC
>NZ_JAFLRJ010001542.1 GCF_017315755.1 Streptomyces beijiangensis | reverse complement strand
GTCTCGTGGGCTCGGGGCGGGTTGCGGGCTCGGGCTCGGGGCGGTTCTCCGGCCCGGTGCGCGCTGCCGACTCGGCGCGTGGGGCGGTCACTGGAGGGACTCCCGGAGCGCGGCGACTTCCTCGTCGGCGTTGCGTGCCGCCTCGTCGGGCGGGGTGTTTCCGCTGGTCATCTCGCCGAGCGCCTTGGGCACGGGCAGTTCGCCGTTGGTGGCTCCGACGAGGGCGCCCTCGCCC
>NZ_JAFLRJ010000163.1 GCF_017315755.1 Streptomyces beijiangensis | reverse complement strand
ACCGCGACGGGGGCGGTGTCGCCGTCGCGGTGGCCGAGGTCGTCGAAGCCGTACCCCAGGTGCTCTCCCTCCTCCAGCTCTCCGCGGGACCGGTGACTTATCCCGCTCTCCTGGACCTCCTGGAGCAGCGCGTCGCCGAACTCCACGAGGAGCGCTGCGAGGTCCCCTACGGGCCCCGGCCCGACGACAACCGGCCCCCCGCCGCAGCGGCCCCCCTGCCGGCCCTCCTCGAGTGGGCCCTGCGGGGACTGGCCGCCGTCGGCGCCCTGACCCTCGGCGAGGGTCAGGCCACCCTGACGCCGCTCGGGAACTGGGCGGTCTGGGTCAAGCTCGAGCAGATCTGCGTCGCGGCCCAGAGCCCCGCGGGGAACATCGAGCAGCCCGCCGAGGACATGCTGCACGGCTGCGCCGCCCTCACCCCCGGCCCGGCCCGCGTCGAGTACCGCGCCTGGCTCGCCGCCCGCACCGTAGGCAGCGCCGTCGCCGAGCTTCTGGCCGTCGCACGCGGCGACGACGCCCTGCTGCGCGGCCTCGCCTTCGAGGCGCTGCGGGTCGTCGGCGCCCCCGCGGAGCCCGTGGTGCGCGCGGCGGCGGGGGAGCGGACCCTGCGCCCGTACGCCGTGCTCTGGCTGGCCGAGTACGAGGGCGCGGACCCCGAGGACGCCGCCGACGCCCTCACCCGCGAAGAAGCGACCTGGCTCTGGGTGGACACCGCCGCAGCCGTCTCCGACCACGGCGAGAGCCCGCTCCTGGTCCGCCACCTGGAGTCCGCGGTGCAGGGCACGGTCCCGGCCCTCCTGGAGGAGGTACGGGCGGTGGGCCACCCGCGCACCGTCCAGGTGCTGGTCGCACTCGCAGCGGCCCACCCGGACCCGGCCCTGGCCAAAGCCGTACGCCGAGCGGCCTTCCAGGTCCACACCGGAGGGTCCTAACCCGCGGCGGAGCCCCCCGGCGCATACGTACCGAAGCTCCAGACGTTGCCCTCGGCGTCGCGTGCCATGTAGTCCCGGCCGCCGTAGTCCTGGTCCGTGGGCGGGGTGAGGATCTCCACGCCGTGGTCCACGGCCTGCTGGTGGTGCGCGTCGACGTTCGCGACGACCACGTACACCCCGACAGGGCCGCCGTCGGCCAGTGCCTTCGCGAAGGCGCCCTCGCGGCCCTTCGAGCCCAGCATCACCGCGCCGTTGCCGTAGGTCAGCTCGGCGTGGACCACACGGCCGTTCTCGTCCTCGTAGACACCCACCTCGCTGAAACCGAAGGCGTCCTTCAGCAGCTGGATCGCTGCCTTCGCGTCGTCGTACAGAATCGTGGGACTGATGGTGCCGGCCATACCGACCACCCCTTCACTCGATTTCACCCGACTGAAATCCAGTCTTGCACCGGGCACTGACACCGCCCCCGGGACAGCTCACCGGAAGGTGTTGCACTGCGCCATGTCGCCCGTGCGGTACCCGGTGTAGAACCACTGCTGGCGCTGCTCGGCCGATCCGTGCGTCCACGACTCGGGGGTGACCCGGCCCTGGAACTTCGCCTGGATACGGTCGTCCCCCACCGCCGCGGCGGCGCTCAGCCCGTCCTGGATGTCGGCGTCGGTCAGCGAGCTGATCAGCGGACGTCCTGTCGACTCGTCGGGGGTGCTCGTCGCGTGGTGCGCCCACACCCCGGCGTAGCAGTCGGCCTGCAGTTCCACCTTCACCGCATTGCTGTCGGCGCCCTGGCGCCCGTCCTGCGACCTGCTCAGCGTGCCCATCAGCTGCTGCACATGGTGGCCGTACTCGTGCGCCACCACATAGGCCTGGGCGAAGGGGCCGCCGCTCGACCCGAACTTGGTCCGCAGCTCGTCGAAGAACCCCAGGTCCAGATAGACCTTGTGGTCACCGGGGCAGTAGAACGGGCCGACCGCGGCGGTCGCCGCCCCGCAGGCCGTGGTGACCCGGTCCGAGAACAGGGTCGTCCGTGCGGCCGAGTAGCTCGCGCCCCGCCGGGTGAACTCCTGCCGCCAGAAGTCCTGCACGCTGTTGACCACCGCGACCATGCGGCAGTCCGCCTTGGTGTTGGCGTCGGCCCCCTTGTGGCAGCTCTGCTGGACCTGCGCCGCGGACGACGCCGTCACCGCCGCCGTGCCCGTGTCGCCGGAGGAGAGGCCGAGCTGGTCGGGCCCCACTCCGAAGAGCAGCCCCATCACCAGCGCGATGATGCCGGCGATGCCGCCGCCGATGGTGGCCCTGCCGCCGGGGACACGGCTGCCGCGCACATCCTGGACCTCGGAGGTGTCCAGATCGGCGTTGTCATCGAATTGCATGGTCCGAGTATCGACCGGTTGATTGCGGTACGCGCTTTTTGCGTGCGGGGGAGTTAGGCTCTGCGCCTCATGAGAACCCTCGGCCGGGGCACACGCCTCGCCCTCTGCGCCGTCGCCGCCGTGTGCGCCCTGCCACTGCTGACCGCCGCCCACGATGTACGCCCCCTGCCGTACGGCGACCGCCTGACCGTCCACGCGGGCCCGGCAGGGACGGCGGCGCCCGCGGTGCTGCGGACCCGGGGCACGGCGGTGGAGGCGTACGACCGAGGCTCGGGCCGCGCCCGCTGGACGTACCACCGCGAGGGCCGCCGCCCGGTCGGCCTCCTCACCGCGCCGGGCCACGCCTTCGCGCTCTGGAGCGACGGCATGGTCACCGACACCGCGCACGCCACGGTCCGCTGGCACCGCGCGGTCCCGCACCCCGGAGCCCGGGTGGGCGGAGCGCTGCGGTCGCTCGACCGCGGGACCAGGATGCTCGCCGTCGTCACCCCGGAGCGGATCATGGCGTACCGCACCGAGGACGGCGATCTGCGCTGGGTGCTCCCGGCCCACGACGGCTGCGCCTTCGCCCCGAACCGGGCCCTGTGGGCCCGGGGAGTCCTCCTGCTCGCCCAGGACTGCGGGCGGTCGGGCGCCTGGACCGACGAGCTGGTCGCGGTGGACGGTCTCGGCCGGATCGTGCCGGGCCGCACCCCCCTGGCGAACGAGCGCCCCGGCCGGACGGGCCACCCCTCCCGGACCGCCTGACGGCCGTCGCGGCAAACCGCTTGCACCGCACCGTTAGACTGGACCCATGGCATCTCTCCTTGCGCACTAGCCGGCGTCGAAGAATTTCCTCCGCCTGCCCTTCCGCCGTCCATACCGCCCTGGAGTTTTACCGTGATCACCGCTTCCGGCATCGAGCTGCGCGCCGGCGCCCGCATGCTCATCGAGAACGCCTCCTTCCGTATCGCCAAGGGCGACCGCATCGGCCTCGTCGGCCGTAACGGGGCGGGCAAGACGACGCTCACCAAGTGCCTCGCCGGCGAGGGAACCCCGGCGGGCGGCACCATCACGCGCTCCGGCGAGGTCGGCTACCTCCCCCAGGACCCGCGCACCGGCGACCTCGAGATCCTCGCCAGCGACCGCATCCTCTCCGCCCGTGACCTCGACTCCGTGCTGCGCAAGATGCGCGAGAACGAGGAGCGCATGTCCACCGGACAGGGCGCTACGCGCGAGAAGGCGATGAAGAAGTACGAACGCCTGGAGACGGAGTTCCTGACCAAGGGCGGTTACGCCGCCGAGGCCGAGGCCGCCACCATCGCCGCTGCCCTGGGACTGCCCGACCGCATCCTCGGCCAGCCGCTGCACACGCTCTCCGGCGGTCAGCGCCGCCGCGTGGAACTGGCCCGGATCCTCTTCTCCGACGCCGACACCCTGCTCCTCGACGAGCCCACCAACCACCTCGACGCGGACTCCATCGTCTGGCTCCGTGACTACCTCAAGAGCTACCGCGGCGGATTCATCGTGATCTCCCACGATGTCGACCTCGTCGAGACCGTCGTCAACAAGGTCTTCTATCTGGATGCCAACCGCACCCAGATCGATGTCTACAACATGGGCTGGAAGCTGTACCAGCAGCAGCGCGAGGCCGACGAGAAGCGCCGCAAGCGCGAGCGCCAGAACGCCGAGAAGACGGCCAAGGTCCTCCACTCGCAGGCCGACAAGATGCGTGCCAAGGCCACCAAGACGGTCGCCGCCCAGAACATGGCCAAGCGCGCCGACCGTCTGCTCGCGGGCCTGGAGGCGGTCCGCGTCTCGGACAAGGTCGCCAAGCTGCGCTTCCCCGACCCCGCGCCCTGCGGCAAGACCCCGCTCATGGCGGAGGGCCTCTCGAAGTCCTACGGCTCGCTGGAGATCTTCACCGACGTCGACCTCGCGATCGACAAGGGTTCGCGCGTCGTCATCCTGGGCCTCAACGGCGCCGGCAAGACCACGCTGCTGAAGCTGCTCGCGGGGGCCGAGAAGCCCGACACCGGCGAGGTCATCGAGGGCCACGGCCTGAAGATGGGCTACTACGCCCAGGAGCACGAGACGCTCGACCCCGAGCGCACGGTCCTGGAGAACATGCGCTCCTCCGCGCCCGACCTCGACCTCGTCCAGGTCCGCAAGACGCTCGGCTCCTTCCTCTTCTCCGGCGACGACGTCGACAAGCCGGCCGGTGTGCTCTCCGGCGGTGAGAAGACCCGTCTCGCCCTGGCCACGCTGGTCGTCTCCTCGGCCAATGTGCTGCTGCTCGACGAGCCCACCAACAACCTCGACCCGGCCAGCCGCGAGGAGATCCTCGGCGCGCTGCGCACCTACAAGGGCGCCGTCATCCTCGTCACCCACGACGAGGGCGCGGTGCACGCGCTGGAGCCGGAGCGCATCATCCTGCTCCCCGACGGCGTCGAGGACCTGTGGGGACCGGACTACGCGGATCTGGTCGCGCTGGCCTGATCCACTTCGGATGGATCATTCGGCTTACGGGTGATCCTTCATCTGGGTGAGTCTCTCTCGTACCACGGCGTGGCATGCGCAAAATTACTGCTCTATCCATGTATCGCGTGTGTACCCCGCTGACCTGGCAGTTCTCCTGCCGACGCGCTCGGAATGCGGAGTTCCGATCGGGCCGGCAGCCGTCGGCCCGCAAAAGGTTGTCGTACGTACCTTGCCGAATGGGTGGCCAGGAAGCTCATGAGGGGTGATCATGAGAGTCCAGAGCGCACTTCCGCTGAGGAGGCACGGGTGGCCGAAACTCTGAAGAAGGGCAGCCGGGTAACCGGCGCCGCGCGCGACAAGCTCGCGGCAGACCTGAAGAAGAAGTACGACTCCGGTGCGAGTATCCGGGCGTTGGCCGAAGAGACCGGCCGCTCCTATGGATTCGTCCACCGGATGCTCAGTGAATCCGGCGTCACGCTGCGAGGGCGCGGCGGAGCGACGCGAGGCAAGAAGGCTGCCTCGGCCTGAGCCGGGCAACGGCTTGGACTCACCGGTTTCGGCGGTGTCCACCCGGTCGATCGTGAGATTGACCGGGTGGTTACTGTGCAGTCACTTCACTGTCTGCATCCGAACCGGAGGCGTTCCATGACCTCGCCCGACAACGTGCTCGACAAGGACGGCGTACGGCTCACCGTCGAGGACGCGATTGCCACGGTGACACTGACCAACCCGGACAAGCGCAACGCCCAGTCTCCCGCTCTGTGGCGGGCGTTGACGGAAGCCGGACGGTCACTTCCTGGCAGTGTGCGCGTCGTGGTGCTGCGTGGCGAGGGCAAGTCCTTCTCCGCCGGCCTGGACCGTCAGGCGTTCACGCCTGAGGGTTTCGACGGTGAGCCGTCCTTCCTCGATCTGGCGCGCGGCGGCGACGCCGAACTCGACGCGGCCATCGCCGAGTACCAGGACGCATTCACCTGGTGGCGCCGCAATGACCTGATCACGATCGCGGCCGTCCAGGGCCATGCGATCGGTGCCGGATTCCAGCTCGCCCTCGCCTGTGACCTGCGGGTCGTCGCCGAGGACGTGCAGTTCGCCATGCGCGAGACCAGCCTGGGCCTGGTCCCCGACCTCACGGGCACCCACCCGCTGGTGGGCCTCGTGGGGTACGCCCGCGCGCTCGAGATCTGCGTCACCGGGCGCTTCATCGGCGCGGCGGAGGCGGTCGGCGCGGGCCTCGCCAATCTCTCCGTACCCGCTGATGAACTCGACGGTGCCGTGCGCGACTTGGCGGGCGCCCTGCTGGCCGCGCCCCGCGATGCGGTGATCGAGACCAAGGCGCTGCTGAGCGGTGCGTCGGTCCGTACGCTCGATGACCAGCGCACCGCGGAGCGTGCGGCCCAGGGACGCCGGCTGCGCGATCTGGCCGGCCTGTCGGACTGAGCCAGGCCCCGTTACGACACCCGCTGCGCGCGGTGCTTGACCGCGCGCAGCCTGACCTCGGCCGGCAGCGCCGCGAGACCCGCCGACGCGCGGGCATGCTCCAGGGCCTCCCCGGTGAGCTCGGCGAGTGCGGCAGCCGGCTGGGCGTGTGCTTCGAGGAGGAGCCCGATCCGGGCCTCGGGCGCCGTGCGGCGCCCCGTCAGGGAGACATGCGCCCGGTCGACCCCGGGCAGCGCCTCCGCCTCGCTCGCCAGTACGCCCTCCA
Organism: Streptomyces beijiangensis; assembly: GCF_017315755.1. GTDB lineage: Bacteria > Actinomycetota > Actinomycetes > Streptomycetales > Streptomycetaceae > Streptomyces > Streptomyces beijiangensis. The sequence goes on along the minus strand of NZ_JAFLRJ010000163.1, from coordinate 18,890 downwards.
GCGCCCGGCCCCGGAGCCGCGCCCCGTCGCCGTCACCGCTGTCCACCAGGACCTCGGAGAGCCGCGAGCGCCGCAACTGGGCCAGCAGCCACCACAGAGCGAGCAGCACCACGACCGCGAGCGCGGCGATGACGGCCGGCCACCACCAGCCCTCGTCCCGCCAGCGCAGCCGGTCCGCCGTGCTCAGCAGCACGTCGTGGCGTCCGTCCCACGGCCACCACGACGGCGCCGACCAGCCGAGACCGGTCGCCAGGACCGCGCCGCCGACGACGAGCAGGACGAGTCCCGCCAGAGCGAGCACCACCCGGTTGACCGACTTCAGCATCGCGTCCTCACCCCTACTTCTTCTTGGCCGGGCGGCCGACATGCACGGAGAGGCCGGGCGGCTTCGCGAGGCCCAGCTCCGTGATGCCCGTGCCCAGCGCGGTGTCCAAGTCGGCCCGTACGTCGTCGAGTTCACGGAAGTGCGACAGGGCGCGCACCGTGACCTTGGAGCGCTTCATACGGATACGGGCGGACTGCACCCCGGACACCTCCATGGCCCGGTCGCGCAGCACCAGCGCCGCCGCCTCCCGGTCGAGACCACCCCGTACGTCCGCCGTGGTGCGCCGCATCGGCAGCACCGCACGTAGTCCGGGGGTCGCGGCCAGGACGATCAGCCACAGACCCAGCGCGGCGGCCACACCGGCGCCGACCAGCACCCAGGTGTCCTGCAACTGCCGGGTCGCCAGATCGCCCGCGGCCACCTGGCGCCAGTGCATCGCGTCGCGCCCGGCCCGTACCGCGGAGATGTCGTACAGCAGCACCCCCACGGCGCCGATCACCACCAGGGCGAGCAGCAGGGCGGGGGTGCGGCGCGGCGACCAGAAGCGGTGGGCCCGGGCGCCTCCGGGGCCCACCGGTTCGTACGCCGCCGACGAGGCGGACTGGTCCAGGTCCGGTGACCCGGACGGTTCGGGCGTCCGCTCGATGACCGGAAGCCGCTGCGTACCGCCCTCAGTGTCGTACTCACTCATCGGATCCTCCCCGGGACCGTGCCGCGCGTCTGTGCGGAGTGCAGCCGGTCGACCTCCACCGTCACCTCGGGCACTTCCATGCCTGCCAGCGCCTTGACGCGCTGGGCGACCTGGCGGCGCACCGCGCCGCACTGACCGCCGATGTCGGACGGATAACCGAGCTCCAGACTGACGCGTACCCGCGCACGGTCGTCCTGCACCGTCACGGAGGCACGAGGTGGCGCGCCGCCGTCGGGCACCGCACCGTCCAGTGCCTCACGCGCCGCCTGCGCGGCGATCTTCGAGACGACCCGGTCGGCGATCCGGGTCGCCCCGCGGTCGGCGGGCGCCACCTGACCGGTCATCGCCGCCGGTCGCTGTCGCGGCTGTCGCGGTTGCGGAAGAAGTCACCGGCTTCGATGTCGCCGTCGAGGAACTTCCCCGCCACAAAGCCGATCGCGCCCAGTGCGGCCACGAGCAGAAATGCCCCGAAGCCGCCGAAGTACCCGGCGAAACCGAGTGCCATTCCGGCCATCAGGCCGACCACAGCCATGCTCATCGTGCGTTCCTCTCCCGGAGGTTGATGCAGATGGAGGTCACTGCAGACGCGGTTCGGGCTCTTCGTCCTCTTCGTCGGGCAGCTTCACGTCGCTGACCGCGATATTGACTTCGACGACCTCGAGGCCCGTCATGCGCTCGACCGCCGCGATGACGTTCTCGCGCACATCGCGCGCGGTGTCGGCGATCGATACGCCGTACTCGACGACGATCTCCAGGTCGAGCGCGGTCTGCACCTCGCCGACCTCGGCCTTCACGCCGCGCGAGACGGACTTGCCGCCTCCGGGCACGCGGTCGCGGACCGCGCCGAAGGTACGGGAGATGCCGCTGCCCATCGCGTGGACGCCGACGACGTCACGCGCCGCGAGCCCGGCGATCTTCTCGACCACGCCGTCCGCGATGGTGGTGCGTCCGCGCGAGGCGGGGTCGCCGCCGCCGCGCTTGGTCACCGAGGTCTTCTTGGGCTCTTCGCCCTCGGACTCCTTCTGTACTGCGGTGTCACTCATCGCCGTACGTCCCTTTCCGAGCGGTAGTGGACTCCGCTGTCCACATTAGGTGCGCTTACCCGGTCCCGCGCCGCGGATGCGGCAGGCTGGGGCAATGACGGACAGCTGGACGAAGGCAGTACGGAACCGGCTCGGTCTCGGCAGACTGCTGCCGCTCGGCGGGGCGGCAGACAGCGCGTGGTTGACGGAGCGTGCGGCCTCGGCGGTGCTGCGGGCCGCGGCGGCGGGGGTTCCGGGTGTGGTGACGGGAGCGCTGCGGTTGACGCTCGACGACCCGGACACGGCTGTGTCACCCGAGGTCGCCATGGTGCCGAGTGCGCTGCCCGTGGGGCCCCTGCGGATCGAGGCGGAGGCGGAGGTGCTGGTGGGCGAAGTACTTCCGGTGGCGGTCGGCCATCTGCGTGACGCGCTGTTCGCGGCGGCGGAGCGGGTGGGTCTTGTGATCGCGGCGGTGGATCTGCGGGTGACGGGGCTGGCGGAGGCGGAGGCGGGTCCTGGTGCCGCTGCCGAGGCGCCGGGGGCGGCCGCAGTGTCGGGTCCGGTGGCCGAGAGGGCGGCGGCCGTTCCCGGGGTCGCGTACCTGACCGGGGTGCTGGGTGCGCCTGTGCAGACCGCCGAGGACCACGTACGGGTCGAGATCGCGGTGGCGGCGGGGTATCGGGCGCTGGATGTGGCGTGCGCGGTGCGGGTTGCCGTGGGCGGGGAGTTGCCGGTGGGCGTACTGGTCACCGCGGTGGGCTTTCGCTGACCCCCCTGTACACGGCCTTCGGCCGTGTGTCCTCAATCGCCGGACGGGCTTGATACATCAAGCCCGTCCGGCGATTGAGGACAAGCGACCGGAGGTCGCTTACCGCGCCGCCTCAGAAGCCGTGGCGGGAGCCGCCGTCGACCGGGAGCATCAGGCCCGTCAGGTACGACGCCGCCGGGGACAGCAGGAACGCCGCCGTCCTGCCGAACTCCTCCGGGCGCCCGTAGCGGCGCATCGGGATACGGGACTCGTTCGCCGTCCGGGCCGCGTCCGCGTCGCCCCCCAGCGCGTCCAGCTGCCGTACCCGGTCGGTGTCGATACGGGCCGGGAGCAGGCCGACCACGCGGATGCCGCGCGGGCCGAGCTCGTTCGCCAGGGACTTGGCGAAGCCGGCCAGCCCCGGGCGGAGGCCGTTGGAGATGGTCAGGCCCGTGATCGGCTCGTGGACGGATCCGGAGAGCACGAAGCCGATCACACCGCCGTCGGAGAGCTCCGCCGCTGCCGTGCGCGCGAGGCGTACCGCACCCAGGAAGACCGACTCGAAGGCCGTCTGCCACTGCTCGTCGGTGTTGTCGGCCGCGGAGCCGGCCGCCGGGCCGCCGACGCTGATGAGGATGCCGTCGAAGCGGCCGAAGCGCTCCCTGGCGAGGTCGATCAGGCGCTGGGCCACGGCCGGGTCGGCGTTGTCGGCGGCGACGCCCACCACGTTCGGGCCGATGCCCGCGGCGGCGTCGGCCGCGGTCTTCTCGTCGCGTCCTGTGATGATCACCTTCGCGCCGTCCGCGGCGAGTTCGCGCGCCGAGGCGTAACCAAGGCCCCGGGTCGCTCCGGTGACGACGTACACACGGTCCTTCAGTCCAAGATCCATGCGCCTATCCTGCCTCCTCCGCTCCCGGGTCGTCATCGCGGGCCAGGGCGAGCGCGGTGTTCACCAGACCGATGTGGCTGAAGGCCTGCGGGAAGTTGCCGAGCTGGCGGCCCGCCACCGGGTCGTACTCCTCGGAGAGCAGGCCGACGTCGTTGCCGAGGGCCAGGAGCTGTTCGAAGAGTGCGCGGGCCTCCTTCACCCGGCCCGTCAGCCGCAGCGCGTCCGCCAGCCAGAACGAGCAGACCAGGAAGGTCCCTTCGTCGCCCGGCAGGCCGTCCACCGCGGGTCCTGCCGCCGCGCTGTAGCGGCGCACCAGACCGCCGTGGCCGAGTTCGTCCCGTACGGCGTCGACCGTGCCGATCACCCGGGGGTCGTCGGCGGGGAGGAAGCCGACCTGGGGGATGAGGAGCGTCGCGGCATCGAGATCGGTCGAGCCGTAGGACTGGGTGAAGGTGTTGCGCTCCGGGTCGTACCCCTTCTCGCAGACCTCCCTGTGCACCTCGTCCCGCATCCGCCGCCACCGCTCCGCGTCCCCGCGCAGCTTCGGTTCGGCCTCCAGTGTGCGCACCGCACGGTCCGCGGCGACCCAGGCCATCACCTTGGAGTGGACGAAGTGGCGGCGCGGGCCGCGTACTTCCCACAGGCCCTCGTCCGGCTCGCGCCAGCGCGACTCCAGGAAGCCGAGCAGGCTCAGCTGCAGGGACCAGGCGTGGGCCGTGGACGCCAGCCCCGAACTGCGCGCCAGATGGAGGGAGTCGATGACCTCGCCGTAGACGTCGAGCTGCAGCTGGTCGACGGCTCCGTTGCCGCTGCGGACCGGGGCGGACGACTCGTATCCGCGCAGCCAGCCGAGCTCCGTCTCCGGCAGCCGCCGTTCGCCGGAGAGCCCGTACATGATCTGGAGGTCCGCGGGGTTCCCCGCGACCGCGCGCAGCAGCCAGTCGCGCCAGTCGGCGGCCTCCTCGACATAGCCGCAGGCGAGGAGCGCGTTCAGGGTGAGCGTGGAGTCGCGCAGCCAGCAGTAGCGGTAGTCCCAGTTGCGGACGCCGCCGATCTCCTCGGGGAGCGAGGTGGTGGGGGCGGCGACGATGCCGCCGGTCGGCCGGTAGATGAGCGCCTTGAGGGTGATCAGGGAGCGTACGACGGCCTCGCGGTAGGGGCCCTTGTACCGGCACCTGGCCGACCACTCCTGCCAGTCGTCCAGGGACTGCTCCAGCGCCTCGTACGGATCGGTCAGCTTCGGCCTGGGTTCGTGCGAGGGGTGCCAGGTCAGCACGGAGGCCACCCGTTCGCCCGCGGCGACGGTGAAGGAGGAGCAGGTGGAGAACTGCTGGCCCCAGGTCTTGACCTCGGGGACGCTGCGCAGCCATACGGAGTCGGGTCCTGCGACCGCCACCCGGTGGCCGTCCGAGCGGCGCACCCAGGGCACCACGGAGCCGTAGTCGAAGCGCAGGCGCAGGGTGCTGCGCATGTCGACCTCGCCGCTCACGCCCTCCACGATGCGGACGATGTCGGGCGCCTGGTCGCGCTGCGGCATGAAGTCGATGACCTTCACCGTGCCGGTACGGGTCTCCCAGAGCGTCTCCAGGACGAGGGAGTCACCGATGTAGCGGCGGGAGGTGCAGAAGTCCGCGCCGCCTGCCGGGGCGATCCGCCACTGGCCGTTCTCCTCGTCGCCGAGCAGTGCGGCGAAACAGGCGGCCGAGTCGAAGCGGGGCAGGCAGAGCCAGTCGATGGAGCCGTTCCTGCCGACCAGAGCGGCGGTCTGGAGATCCCCGATGAGGGCGTAGTCCTCGATGCGTTGCGTCACGCCTTGGCCTGTTCCCGCAAGATTGCCCGGCTAAGCGGTCGCGGGGGCGTGCTCCGGTGTGGTTTTCGCCTCGGTGGCGGCCCTGTCGCGCTTTTCGCGGCGTACGAGAATCACCCAGCCGACGGGCACCCCCGCGGTGAAGAGCCACCACTGGACGGCGTACGCCATGTGCGGGCCGATGTCGGAGTGTTCGGGCTCGGGGATCAGCTCGGGGGTGTCGCCCCTGGACCCGGGGGAGGTCTGCTCGATGTACCCGCCGAGCAGCGGCTCGCCCAGGACCTGCGACATCTGCTTGCTGTTGATCAGCATCACCTGACGGGGCGGCAGGCCCTTGAGGTCCTTGATCCCGCTGGCGGCGGTCGTCTGGTCGGCCATCAGCCGGCCGGTGAGGGTGATGCGGCCCTTGGGTGCGGCCGGGATCTTCGGGAAGGCGATCTGGCTGCCGTTGTCGGGGATCCAGCCGCGGTTGATCAGGACGGTCTTGCCGTCCGTCAGATCGAAGGGGGTCAGCACGTGGTACCCGACGGAGCCGTCGGACGAGGTCCTGCGGCGTACGACGACCTCGTGCGCGGTGTCGTACGTCCCGGTGGCCGTCACCCGGCGCCAGTACTGGTCGTACGGGATGGTGTGCCCCGGCGATGTCAGCTTGTCGACCTGGACCGGCGTCGCCTTGAGGTTGTCCGCGATCAGGGCGTTCTGCGCGACCTTGTGCTGATGGCGGTGCAGCTGCCAGAAGCCCAGTCTGACCATGGTCGGCATGAGCAGCAGGGCGACGAGGGTGACGATCACCCATTGCCGGGTGAACAGGAAGCGGTACACGTCTTTGAAGGTACCTGGGCATGAAATGGCCCCCGGCCGGGGGGTGCCGTCGGGCGTCGGCAGGGCGGCGCGGGAGGGGAACGGGCACCGCGAGGACCCCCCTCCGGTCGCCTCGATATGCGCAAAGTTGCTTCAAGTAACCCTTGACCAGTCAACTTCGAGCAAATAACGTCAGGGCATTCCGGATACGGGGTGGCGTTCCCCCTGCGGAACGACCACTCCCGGCCTCACGGCCTCTCCCGCAGGGCGAGGCGGCGGCCCGTACCCCCCCAGGAAGGTTCCGCGTGCGCAGACGTTCCCTCCTCGCAACGGCCGCCGCGACGCTCGCGGCCGGCCCGTTCGCGTCCGGCTGCAGCCCCTCTTCGTCACCATCGGCCTCCGCCGGCAGCGGCTCCCGGCGCGGCCGGCTCACCTACGGCGTCTGGGACGTCTACCAAGTCCCCGCCATGGAGCGGGCGGCGCGCGAGTTCGAGCGCACCCGGCCGGGGGTGACCGTCGACGTTCAGCTCACCCCCAACGGGACATACTGGACGAAATTGCGCACCGCCTGCACCGGCGGCGTCGCCCCGGACGTCTTCTGGATGAACGGGCCCAACTTCGGTCTCTACGCCGAGGCCGGGCAGCTCCTTCCTCTGGAGACCGAAGGCTCCGACGCCGTGCTGCGGCCCGCCGACTTTCCGCCCGACCTGGTCTCCCTCTACCGCTGGAAGGGCACCCAGTACGGCGCCCCCAAGGACTTCGACACCGTCGCGCTCTGGTTCAACAAGGAGATCTTCGACCGCGCCAAGGTCGACTATCCGGACTCCACCTGGACCTGGCAGACCCTGATCAACAACGCCCAGCGGCTCACCGACCGCAAGCGCGGGATCTACGGCGTCGGGGCCCCGGTCCGCGCCCAGGAGAACTACTACAACTCGATACCCCAGGCAGGCGGCTGGGTTCTCTCCGAGGACAAGAAGCGCTCCGGCTACTCCGACGAGCACACTCGCGAGGGGCTGCAGCTCTGGATCGACCTGATCCACCGCTACCGCGCCTCGCCGTCCCTCCAGCAGATGGCCGATACGGACCCCACCCAGATGTTCCAGTCCGGGACGCTGGCCATGACCTACGAAGCGTCGTACAACGCGGCGACGTTCTACGCCGACCCCGAGCTGCGGGCCAAGGTGGACGTCGCACCGATGCCCAAGGGCCGCCGGCGCGCCACCGTCCTGCACGGGCTTGCCAACGTTGTCTACGCCCGGACCCCGCACCCCGAACTGGCCCGGGAATTCGTCCGGTTCCTCGGCGGGGAGCGCGCCTCGCTGCTCCAGGGCAAGTACGGCACCGCCATCCCCGCGCGCAACGGCACCGCCACACCCTGGGCCGCCGGAATGCCGCGCTTCGACCTCCAGGTGCACCTGGACGCGCTCGACTACGCGGTGCCCTACCCCACCTCCGCCAACACCGCCGCCTGGGCGCACAAGGAACAGATGTGGCTCGCCAAGGCGTGGAGCGGTGACGACAGCCTCAAGGGTGCCACCGGCTCCCTGACCGACGCCATGAACCAGCTGCTCGCGCAGGAGAGAGAGGGCCGGTCCTGATGAGCCTCGATGTGCGTACAGAAACAGCCGTACCGGCGCAGCGCAGCAGGCCGGACGCCCGGAGCCAGCGGGAACTGCGCCGCCGGGAGCGCCGCTTCCAGCACCGGGACAAGTGGTGGGGCTACGCCCTGATCGCCCCGGCCGGCCTGGGGCTCGCGGTCTTCTATCTGTGGCCTGTGGTGCAGACGCTGTACTACAGCTTCACCGAATGGGGCGCCTTCGGCGGGACCACCTGGATAGGCCTCTCCAACTACCGCACCCTGGTGGGAGATCCGGAGTTCTGGCACTCGCTGGGCAACACGGGCATCTACACCGGTCTGGTGCTGCTGGGGATTCCTCTGTCGATGGCGCTGGCGGTGCTGCTCAACCTCAAGGGCCTGCGCGGCACCGGCATCTACCGCACGCTCTACTTCCTGCCGGTGGTCACCATGCCCGCGGCGGTCGCGGTGGTCTGGCGCTGGCTCTACAACGGCGACGCCGGCATCCTCAACCACGCGCTGTCCTTGATCGGCATCGACGGCGTCTACTGGGTGTCCGACCCGCACACCATCCGCTTCGCGGTCGCCGTCGTCGGCGTCTGGATGACCGTCGGCTACAACATGATCCTTCTTCTTGCCGGTCTCCAGAGCATCCCCGGCGACTACTACGAGGCGGCATCGCTCGACGGCGCGGGACGCGTACGGCAGTTCTTCTCGATCACCCTGCCACTGCTCAGCCCCACCCTGTTCTTCACCACCGTGCTCTCGGTGATCCAGTCCCTCCAGGTCTTCGACCTGGTGTATCTGATCATCGGGGCCAACACGCAGAACGCCCTCCAGAACCCGGCCTACAGCGAGGGGCAGACCGTCGTGATGCTCTTCTTCCAGAAGGCGTTCTTCGACAACCAGCGCGGCTACGGCGCGGCCATTGTCTGTGTGCTGTTCGTCCTGATCATGGCGCTGACCGCCGTCCAGTTCCGGTTGCAGAAGAGGTGGGTCCACTATGCGTGAAACAAACCGCGAGGGCAGGCTGTGGCCCGCTCACATCCTGCTGTCGCTGGGCGCGGTGATCACCGTCTTCCCGCTGCTGTGGGAGGTGCTGACCTCCTTCAAGAGCTTCAGCGAGTCCGTACAGGTGCCGCCGACGATCCTGCCCGCGCACTGGGACTGGTCGAACTACTCGAAGGTCTTCGACGGCATCCCGTTCGCGCAGCAGTTCATGAACACCGTCGTGATGGCGCTGCTGCGCACCGCGGCCCAGCTGCTGCTGTGCTCGATGGCGGCCTACGCCTTCGCCCGCATCCGCTTCCCCGGACGAGGCGCGATCTTCCTCGGGTTCCTCGCCGTACTGATGGTGCCAGGCCAGCTCTTCCTGCTGCCGCAGTACCAGATCATGCAGGACCTCGGCTGGCTGGACTCGATGCAGGCGCTGGTGGTCCCCGGCATGTTCTCCGCCTTCGGCACCTTCCTGCTCCGGCAGTTCTTCATGGGACTGCCCGAGGAACTGGAGGAGGCGGCACGGCTGGACGGCGCCAGCCCGTTCACCGTCTTCTGGCGGATCGCCCTGCCGCTGGCCCGCCCCGGGCTGCTGGCGCTCGGCATCCTGACGTTCCTGTGGTCCTGGAACGACCTGATGTGGCCGCTGATCGTCAACACCGACCCGGCCAAGATGCCGTTGTCGGCCGGACTGGCGTCCCTCCAGGGCGCTCATCTCACCGAGTACCCGGTACTGATGGCAGGTTCCCTGCTCGCGACCCTGCCGGTGATCGTGGTGTTCGTCGCGATGCAGCGCCAGTTCATCCAGGGCATCGCTTTCTCCGGCATGAAGGGCTGAACCCGTATGACCGACACCTCCCACGTCTCCACCTCCCACGTCTCCACCGCACCGGCGGACAGCAGCGTGCACACACGTGACCTGCGCCTCGGCGTGATCGGGCTCGGCCTGCGCGCCACGCTCGCGCGCGAGGCCCACCAACCCGGTGAGGGCTCTGTCGTGGTGGCCGCCGCAGACACCTCGCCCGGCATGTTCGGCCGGGCCCGCGAGTGGTTCGGCGAGGACGTCCACGTCTACCCCGGCCACCGGGAGATGCTGGCCGCCGAGGAGCTCGACGCGGTTTTCGTCATCACCCCCGACCACACCCACGAGGCCCTTGCGGTGGAGCTGCTGGAGGCCGGGGTCGCCGTCTTCGTGGAGAAACCGCTCGCCATCACCACCGAGGGCTGCGACCGTGTCCTGGAGGCCGCACGCACCGGCGGCGCCCGTCTGTACGTGGGTCACAACATGCGCCACATGCCGGTGGTACGCGTGATGCGCGACCTCATCAAGAGCGGTGAGATCGGCGAGGTGAAGGCCGTGTGGTGCCGGCACTTCGTCGGCCACGGCGGCGACTTCTACTTCAAGGACTGGCACGCCGACCGCCGCAACACCACCAGCCTGCTCCTGCAGAAGGGCGCCCACGATCTGGACGTCATCCACTGGCTGGCCGGCGCCTACACCGAGCGCGTCAGCGCGCTCGGCGGGCTCACTGTGTACGGACAGATCGCCGACCGCTCGGGCCAGGCCCCCGGTGCCGTCATGCCCGACTGGTACGACCCCGAGAACAACTGGCCGCCGCTGTCCCACACCGGACTCAACCCCGTCGTCGACGTCGAGGACCTGTCGATGATGGTCATGCGGCTCGAGGGCGGAGTGCACGCCAGCTACCAGCAGTGCCACTACACCCCCGACTACTGGCGCAACTACACGGTCATCGGCACCGAGGGCCGGCTGGAGAACTTCGGAGACCACGGAGAGTCCGCGGAGGTACGGGTGTGGAAGCGGCGCAGCGGCTACCGCGCCGATGCCGATCTCGTCGTCCCGATGCCACCGCCCGGCAAGGGCGGGCACGGCGGCTCCGACCCGATGCTGGTGGCCGAGTTCCTCTGCTTCGTCCGCTCCGGCGGTGCGACGGACACCAGCCCGGTGGCGGCCCGCGAGGCCGTGGCCGCGGGTGTCGCGGCGACGCAGTCGCTGCGCGCCGACGGACTGCCGGTCACGGTGTCCCGGGTTGCCCCCGACCTGGCCGACTGGTTCGCCAACGGTCAGAACTGAGACGAGCGGGAGGTGAGCGGGAGGTGTCCGACGGGCCGACGGCCAGGTCGGGCACCTCCCGCCGTACGCGCTGTCCGCAAGCGCCGGCCCGCGGCCGCACGGCGTCAGACCTTGTCGACGATGCCCACCATCCCCTCCGCACGGGCGCAGTGCCCGCCGCAGTACCAGTGGCCCTCGACCTCGACGCCCTGGCCGATGACCCGGACCCGGCAGTGCTCACAGATGGGCGCCATGCGGTGAATGGCGCAGGAGAAGCAGTCGAAGACATGCACCGCGCCCTGCGCGTGCACCTCGAAGGACATCCCGTAGTCGTTTCCGCAAACCTCACAACGTGCCATGCGCCACAGGGTGCGGCTTGTCGCACCGCAGTGGCGTGCGGCACGCCAGGCACCTCACCCGTCTGCAGGTGCGACGTCCCTCAGCAGCTGGCTGTACGCGGCCTCGTCCACGACCGGGGTGCCGTACGACTTGGCCTTGACCGTCTTGGAGGTGGCCGAGTCCGGGTCGTTGGTGACCAGCAGGCTGGTCAGCCGGGAGACGCTGGTCGCCACATGCAGTCCGGCCTCGGTCGTCCGGTCCTCCAGGAGCTCGCGGTCGACGGAGGTGTCGCCGGAGAAGGCGATCCGCATGCCCTGCTTCAGCGGCCTGTCGCGGTCGTACCGCCCGGGGTTCGGGTGCGGGCAGGCGGGCCGCTTCTTCGACTGGCGCCAGGTGCCGCCGCTGTTCCCGTACGAGGACTGATAGCCGACCCGGGGCGTGGCCGGGGAGTCCGACCACTCGGTGAGCGGCAGGCACTCCAGGAGCGGGAGGCGCACTCCGCCCCTGGCCGCCGCGTGCAGGCTGGGCCGGAACGCCTCGGCCAGCACCCGGGCGTCGTCCAGCGCGTGGTGGGCGTTCTGCTGGACGACACCGAAGTGCGCGGCGAGTGACTCCAGCTTGTGGTTGGGCAGCGGGAGCGCCAGCTCCTTGGAGAGCGCGATGGTGCACAGCCGCTGGCGCACGGGTGCGACGCGCGCGGCGCGTGCGTACTCCCGGGAGATCATCGACCAGTCGAAGATCGCGTTGTGCGCGACCAGGACCCGGCCGTCGAGACGCTCGGAGAACTCGGCGGCGATCTCCGGGAAGAGCGGGGCGCTCTCCAGAAGGTCGCTGGTCAGCCCGTGGATCCAGACCGGTCCGGGATCCCGCTGAGGATTGACCAGCGTGTACCAGTGGTCCTCGACATTGCCCTGGGCGTCCAGCCGGTAGACGGCAGCGGAGATTATCCGGTCGTCCCGTGCGAGGCCGGTGGTCTCCACGTCGACCACCGCGTACCCCTGCGGGTAGGCGGGCGGCCACGCTGTCGCTGCTGTCTGGCGGTCGTCGAGCATGGTCACAGAGGATACGGGCCAAGACTGACAACTCCGGAATCGTGTCGGCGCTCAGGCCGGGAGCAGGCTCTCCACCAGGGCCCTCATGGAGACGGCGAAGAGACGTTCGGGGTCGGCCGGCCGGGCCAGCGCACGGGCCAGGGCCGGGTCGTGCTCGGCGACGGGCGCGGTCCAGAGGTCGCTCTCGCCGGGGGACTGGACGGGGGCCCGGTCGCGGTTGCGCTCCAGCAGTACGTACCCGACGACCTGGAACTGCACGGCCCGCACCGCCTCCGCGGCGCGCGCCCCGCGCAGACCCGCGGCGTGCACCTCGTGCACCAGGGCCTGCTGGGCGGGGAGGAACATCCGCTCGGTGAGGCCCCGTTCATGGACCATCGCGATCAGGTGCGGCCGGGCGCGCAGCTCGCGGCGGAGCGTGCGGGCGACCGAGACGATCCGGTCGGCGGGAGCCGATCCGCGCGGGACGATCGCACCCAGCTCACGGACCGTGCGCTCGACGAGGGCGTCCACGAGCGACTCGCGGTTGCCCACGTGCCAGTAGATCGAGGTGACGGCGGTGCCGAGCTCGGCGGCCAGCTTGCGCATCGACAGACCAGCGGGGCCGTGCTGCTTCACCAGGACCGCGGCAGCGTCCAGAATCTCTTCGCGGGTCAGTGATGTGCGGGGCATGAGTCCTCAACTTCCGTCCGTGCACGGCTCTTTACCCTTCATCGCGCTCGGTGTAACCCTGTTACAGACCCCCGGAGACGCAGTGATCGAAGAAGGGCGGTACGGCATGGCACGCGTACGTTATGGAGCGCGCACCGAGGCAGAGATCGCGGCGGCGCGCGCAGCGAGTTCCAAGCTCCCCGACATCTGGTCCACCGGTGTGGTGGCCGTCTGGGAGAGCGACCCTGATGCGGTCGCGGCCGTACTTCCACCGCCGCTGAAGCCCGCGGAGCGGCCCCTGGTGCGGGCCAACATCAGCAAGGTCGACCTGCCCGGTTATCCGCTCGGCGCGGGTTCGGTGGCGGTCGCCGCCGTCCACGACGGGCAGGAGGGCTGGTACCCGCTGGTCATGCCGATGACGCACGAGCGGGCGCTGATCGGCGGGCGCGAGGTCTTCGGCGAGCCGAAGAAGCTGGGCGAGGTGACGGTCGAGCGCGACGGCCTCGTCGTACGGGCGTCACTCGCCCGGCACGGCATCGCCTTCGTGGAGGTGCGCGGCGCCGTCGACGGGCCGCTGCCGCTGCCCGAGCCGAAGGAGAAGGTCGACTTCTACTTCAAGTTCCTTCCCGCGGTGGACGGTTCGGGCTTCGACGCCGATCCGGTCCTGGTGTACTGCACGCGCAACGAGAAGGTCAGGAAGCTGGAGAAGATCACCGGCGACGTGGTGTTGCGCGAGTCGATGTACGACCCGATCGCCGACCTCCCGGTGCTCCGGATCGTCGACATCACCATCGGCGAGAAGACCACCGACCAGCGGGGCAAGGTCGTCGAGCGGGTCAGCGCGCAGGCCCTGCTGCCGTACATCCACCAGCGCTACGACGACCCGCAGCAGATCCTCGACGGCCCGCCCGAGGGGAGCGTCTGATGCGGCTGGAGGCCGGACAGGTCGCCGTCGTCACGGGGGCGGCGAGCGGGATCGGGCTCGCGATGGCGCGGAAGTTCGCCGCGGAGGGGCTGAAGGTCGTCCTCGCGGACGTCGAGGAAGGGGCCCTGGAGAAGGCGGCGGCCGAGCTGCGCGAGGAGGGCGCGCAGGTCCTCGCGCAGGTCGTCGACGTCAGTGAGCGCGACTCCGTGGTGGGGCTCGCGGACGCGGCGTACGACACCTTCGGCGCGGTGCACGTCCTGTGCAACAACGCGGGCGTCGGATCGGGCGCCGAGGGCCGGATGTGGGAGCACGAGCCCAACGACTGGAAGTGGGCTTTCGCCGTCAATGTGTGGGGCGTCTTCCACGGCATCCAGGCCTTCGTCCCGCGGATGATCGCGGGCGGCGGTCCTGGCCATGTCGTCAACACCTCGTCGGGCGACGGCGGGATCGCACCGCTGCCGACCGCATCCGTGTACGCGGTGACCAAGGCCGCCGTCGTGACGATGACCGAGTCCCTGTACGCGCATCTGAAGGCGGAGGGTGTGCCGGTCGGTGCGTCGGTGCTGTTCCCCGGGCCGCACATGCTCCGTACCGGACTGTGGGAGTCGCACAGGAACCGTCCCGAGCGATACGCGAAGGAGCGCCCGCGCAAGACCCCGTACCGCAGCCTCGACAAGTGGGAGGCGGCGATGAAGGAGGCCGGGCACGAGGTGGAGTTCACGCCGGTCGAGGAGGTCGCCGAGCTGGTCGCCGAGGGGATCGGGGCGGACCGCTTCTGGCTGCTGCCCGAGAGCGAGCACAGCGACCGGCAGATCCGGGCGAGGTCGCAGTCGATGCTCGACCGCGCCAACCCGGCGTACCTCGAGAACTTCATCCTCGACTGAGCTGAGGGGACGCAACGATGACGACCGACCCATATCTGATCATCTCCTCCGACTGCCACGCCGGGCTGCCGACCGAGCAGTACCGGCCCTATCTGGACGCCCGGTTCCACCGGGACTTCGACGAGTTCCTCGCGGGGCGCGAGCGCAGGCGCGAGGAGATGACGCGTCTCGGCGTACGCAACGAAGCCTTCGCCAGCAAGTGGTTCGCGGACAACGAGGAAGGCCTCAAGGGCGGTTGGGACTCCGCCCAGCGCCTCAAGGAGCTCGACGGCGACGGGGTGGCGGCCGAGGTCGTCTTCCCCGACGCGGACGCCGTGGACAGCCAGACCGCCGCGCCCTTCGGGGTCGGCCTCGGGCTCTCGGGCGACCAGGACCCGGAGCTCGGGATGGCGGGCGCGCAGGCGCACAACCGCTGGCTCGCGGAATTCGTGGGGCAGAACCCCGAACGGCACTGCGGGGTCGCCCTGTTGCCCATCACCGGCGAGGTCGAAAGGGTCGTCGCCGAGGTGTACCGGGCCAAGGAGTCCGGGCTCGGCGCGCTGATGATCCCCTCGATGTGGGTGGACAAGGCCCCGTACCACGACCGGCGTTACGACCCGGTCTGGGCGGCCGCCGCCGAGACGAAGATGCCGATCGTCACCCACTCCGGCGCCGCACCGCGCCATGAATACGGCGACCACCTGGGCATCTACGTCAGCGAGGTCACCTGGTGGCCGGCCCGCCCGCTCTGGTTCCTGCTCTGGTCCGGGGTCTTCGAGCGCCACCCCGGCCTGAAGTTCGGCGTCGCCGAGTCCGGCTGCTGGTGGCTGCCGAACCAACTGTGGTTCATGGACCGGCTGTACCTGGGCGCGCACGGCGGCAAGAAACTCTCGCCGTTCGCCGAGCTGAAGCGGCCGCCGAGCGAGTACCTCGACCGGCAGATCTTCATCTGCGCCACCAACACCAAGCGGCGCGAACTCGCCCAGCGCTACGAGATCGGCGTCGACAACATCCTCTGGGGCAGCGACTTCCCGCACCCCGAGGGCACCTGGCCCAAGACCAGGGAGTGGCTGAGGAACACCTTCCACGACATCCCGGTCGACGAGACCCGGCGCATGCTCGGCCTCGCGGCGGCCGACGTCTTCGGCTTCGACACGGCCGCCCTCGCACCGATCGCCCGGCGCATCGGGCCGATGCCCGACGAACTGGGGCAGTCCGATGACCAGGCGGCGGTGACGGCGACGTGGGCCAAGTCCCGTGAGGTGGGCCGCCATTGGCTCACCGACCATGACTTCCCGCAGATGGGAGTCCTGTGATGGACCGCTACACGGTCATCTCCGCCGACTGCCACGCCGGGGCCGACCTCCTCGACTACAGGCCGTACCTGGAGAAGCGCCACCACGACGACTTCGACGCCTGGGCGGCCACCTACGTCAACCCGTACGAGGACCTCCTCGCTGACACCGCCGACCGCAACTGGAACTCCGGGCGCAGGGTCGCCGAACTCGAAGAGGACGGCATCGTCGCCGAGGTCGTCTTCCCCAACACCATCCCGCCGTTCTTCCCCACCGCCTCCCTGATGGCCCCGGCGCCCTCGCAACAGGAGTACGAACAACGCTGGGCCGGTCTGCGCGCCCACAACCGCTGGCTCGCCGACTTCTGCGAGGAGGCCCCCGGGCGTCGCGCGGGCGTCGCCCAGATCCTCCTCAACAACGTCGAGGAGGCGGTACGGGAAGTACGCCGCGTCCACGCCGCGGGCCTCACCGGCGGCATCCTGCTGCCGGGGGCACCACCGGGTTCCGGCATACCGGAGCTCTACTCCCAGACGTACGACCCCCTCTGGGCGGTCTGCGCCGAACTGGGCGTCCCCGTCAACCACCACGGCGGCTCCGCGTCCCCGCCCCTCGGCGACGAACCTGCCGCCCGCGCGGTCTTCATGGTCGAGACGACCTGGTTCTCGCACCGGGCGCTCTGGCACCTCATCTTCGGCGGGGCCTTCCGCCGGAACCCCGAGCTGAAACTGGTCCTCACCGAACAGGGCTCGGGCTGGATCCCGAGGGTCCTGGACATGCTGGACTACTACCACGGCCGCCTCGTCGCAGCGGCCACCCGCGCCAACACCGCCGAGTCCAAGTTCGGTGCGGGGCTTGCCGATTCGATGGGAAAGGGGCCGAGCGAGGTCTGGCGCGACAACTGCTACGTAGGGGCCAGCTTCATGCGCCCCCACGAGGTGCCGCTGCGCGAGAAGATCGGCCTCGACAAGATCATGTGGGGCAGCGACTACCCGCACGACGAGGGCACGCACCCGTACACCCGCGAGGGCCTGCGGATCGCGTACGCAGGACTGCCGCGCGCGGAGGTCGCCGCGATGGTCGGCGGCAACACGGCCCGGGTGTACGGATTCGACCTCGGCCTCCTGGACCCGATCGCGGCGAAGATCGGCCCCACGGTCGAGGAGATCGCCGAGCCGCTGACGAAGATCCCGGCGGACGCGACCAGCCCCGCCTTCGCCCGGGGAGGGTCGGTGCGCGTCTGGTGAGCGACGGGGTGAGACCCTCCCCGGGTGACTGAAGCAACCCACGACGAAGCCCACAACGGCGGCCTCGGAGCACGGCTCAACTGGCTCCGGGCCGCCGTACTCGGCGCCAACGACGGCATCGTCTCCACGGCGGGCCTCGTCGTGGGCGTCGCAGGCGCCACCGACTCGCGCACCGCACTGCTGACGGCCGGGCTCTCCGGGCTGCTCGCCGGATCGATGTCGATGGCGGCGGGGGAGTACGTCTCGGTCTCCACCCAGCGCGACTCCGAGAAGGCCGCCCTCGCCCAGGAACGGCGCGAACTGCGCGAGACCCCGGAAGCCGAACTCGACGAGCTGACCGAGCTGTTGGCGGGCAAGGGGCTCAGCGCGGAACTCGCCCGCGAGGCCGCCGTACAGCTCACGGAGCGCGACGCGCTGCGCGCCCACGCCGAGGTCGAGCTCGGCATCGACCCCGA
Organism: Streptomyces beijiangensis; assembly: GCF_017315755.1. Taxonomy (GTDB): domain Bacteria; phylum Actinomycetota; class Actinomycetes; order Streptomycetales; family Streptomycetaceae; genus Streptomyces; species Streptomyces beijiangensis. The sequence continues at coordinate 1,137 of NZ_JAFLRJ010000163.1, read as the reverse complement.
CGACCTCACCAACCCCTGGCACGCCGCGGGCGCCAGCTTCCTCGCTTTCACCGTGGGCGCGCTGCTGCCGCTGCTCGCGATCATCCTGCCGCCCACTTCCGTACGCCTGTACGTGACGGTCCTGTCGGTGCTCGTGGCGCTGGCGCTGGCGGGGTGGGGGAGCGCGCGGCTCGGATCGGCGCCGGTGCGTCCCGCGGTGTGGCGCAATGTGGGCGGCGGGGCCCTCGCCATGGCGGTGACGTACGTGGCGGGGGCGCTGCTGGGTGCGACCGGCGTCTGAATACTTGTCGGTAACAACATCTAGCCGCAGCGGATCAGCTGCCTCTACGGTGCTGGCATGGAGCCGAACCTGCCCGACGTCGTGCTGTGGTCGATACCTGCCTTCGTCCTGCTCACCGTGGTGGAGATGGTGAGCTACCGCTTCCATCCGGACGAGGAGAAGGAGGGGTACGAGGGCAGGGACGCGGCGACGAGTGTCGGCATGGGGCTCGGCAGTCTCGTCTTCGACCTGGTGTGGAAGATACCGATCGTCGCGATCTACACCGCGGTGTACGAGCTGACTCCGCTCCGGATCCCCGTGCTGTGGTGGACGGTCCCGCTGATGCTCCTGGGGCAGGACTTCTTCTACTACTGGTCGCACCGCGGACACCATGTGATCCGCATCCTGTGGGCCTGCCACGTGGTGCACCACTCCAGCCGCAATTTCAACCTGACGACGGCGCTGCGGCAGCCATGGACGTCGCTGACGGTCTGGCCTTTCTACGTCCCACTGATCGCGCTCGGGGTGCACCCGGCGGCGCTCGCCTTCTGCTCGTCGGCCAACCTCGTCTACCAGTTCTGGGTGCACACGGAGCGGATCGACAAGCTGCCGCGGCCCTTCGAGTACGTACTGAACACGCCGTCCCACCACCGGGTGCACCATGCCTCCCAGGGCGGCTATCTGGACCGGAACTTCGGGGGGATCCTGATCCTCTGGGACCGTTGTTTCGGCTCCTTCACGCCGGAGACGGAACGCCCGGTCTTCGGCCTGACGAAGAACATCGGGACGTTCAACCCGCTGCGGGTGGCCACGCACGAGTACGCGGCGATCGTGCGCGATGTGCGGGCGGCGCGCTCGTGGGGTGAGCGGGCGGGGCG
>NZ_JAFLRJ010001541.1 GCF_017315755.1 Streptomyces beijiangensis | reverse complement strand
GGAGTAGTAGCCGTGGTGGTGGTTGTAGTGGTCCCAGCCCGCGGTGACACGGGCTCGGCGCAGGACGGGGACCTGTTCGGCGAACGGCACAGGACGCCGCGCGCCCGGGGCGCGCCAGCCTCTTCCGTACACCCGGGTGCGGGTGCCGGGGAGCCGCTGCAGACCGTGTACGAGGCGGGCCCGGTCACGGTTTCCCACAACGCGTTCCAGCAGTCCGAAGCGGAGGTAGCGGTTGCCGATGAAGGCGATGTCGTCACTGGGGGGCGTGTCGGCGGGCGGTTCGGCGGAGGGAAGGGGCAGCACGTTCGGTACGTAGTC
>NZ_JAFLRJ010001540.1 GCF_017315755.1 Streptomyces beijiangensis | reverse complement strand
GCATCAGCGAGTTCTGCGAGTTCCTGGCCACCGACAAGGCCGTCTGCGACACCCTCCGCTTCACGGGGCAGGGCACCTTCAAGGAGACGGTCCCGGTCCTGGACGAGTACGGACAGATGACACCCACCGAGGTGACCCGCGAGCTCGGCGTCGACGTCGCGATGCGCTGGGGGACCGGCTACGACACGACGCTCCGGTCGTTCGTCAACATCATCGCCACC
>NZ_JAFLRJ010001539.1 GCF_017315755.1 Streptomyces beijiangensis | reverse complement strand
CCATGCCGGCTTCCGATGGGACGTGGACTTCCTGCACATCCCGGGACTTCTACAGACCGAGGACTACTCTCGCGCACTCTTCTCCTACGTGAACCCCGAGCTCCCGAAGGGCGAGGTGGAGCGCTGGGTGGAGCACCGGATGCAGCGCAGGGTCATCATCGACCGGGCTGACCCGATTCCGTACGCGGCCGTCATCCATGAAGGTGCACTGCGGATAAGGGTCGGTGACCGAGTGGCGGCGCGGAGGCAACTCGCCCGCGTCCTGGATATCTCCGATGCTGACCATGTTACCGTGCGCGTCATCCCCTTCGACCTGGACGACTTCGGAGG
>NZ_JAFLRJ010001538.1 GCF_017315755.1 Streptomyces beijiangensis | reverse complement strand
ATCCTGGAGGCCGCGAAGAACATCCGCACTCACGTGACGGACGCGGTCGAGACGATGACGGGCCTGGAAGTCGTCGAGATCAACATCAACGTGCTGGACGTCCATGTCCCGGGATCCGACGACGACGACGAATCGGACAGCGGACAGAAGAAGTCCCGCGTCCAGTGACGCGGCGAAGGGCCGACGGCGATCGCCGGCCCTTGGGACCTGCACGTTCTGGCCGGATCCAGGGGATGTCGCTAGCAGCGGTCTCCCACCGTCGCGCGGAACGTCCGGCGGTACATCGTCGGTGACACCCCC
>NZ_JAFLRJ010001537.1 GCF_017315755.1 Streptomyces beijiangensis | reverse complement strand
GTCTCGTGGGCTCGGTGCCGAACAGTTTGCTGTAGAAGGCGACGGACGCGTCCAGGTCGGGGACCCGCAGGGCGAGTTGTACGCGGGACATGACGGACCTCCTTGTGGGGGGTGTGGGGTTCAGCAGCCGCCGGAGGCGGCCGGGGCGCCGATGCCGATCTGGAGGGTGGCCGGGGCTGCGCAGCAGCCGCCGTCCTCGCTGCCCTGGGTGGCGTTGGGGGCGTCGAAGAGGCCTGCGCCTCCGCACACGCCGGTCTCGGGCAGGGTGAGTT
>NZ_JAFLRJ010001536.1 GCF_017315755.1 Streptomyces beijiangensis | reverse complement strand
AGAACAAGAAGAAGGAGATCGACCGTACTTTCGAGGCCGTCGCCGACACCTACCGCGTGACGGCACGCTCCCGCTGATCCCGGGGCAAACGGGCCGTCCCGGCTGCCATGATGTGGGCCATGGGGGACACGAACGACGGTGACAGCCTCTTGCTCGCGGACCGCTTCCGCGTGGGTGCGCGGCTGGGCCGGGGCGGCATGGGTACGGTCTGGCGCGCCGAGGACGAACTGCTGGGCAGATCGGTCGCGGTGAAGCAGATACACCTCGGAGAGGGCGTGCCGGCGGGCGCCGCGCGCGAGCTGCACCGCCGGACGCTGCGCGAGGCCCGTACCGTCGCGCAGGTCGGGCATCCCAGCATCCTCGTCGTGCACGACGTCGTGGAGCAGGACGGGGGCCCGTGGATCGTGATGGAGCTGGTGGAGGGGGAGTCGCTCGCCGACCGGATCGCGCGCGGCGGCCCCGTCACCGCGCACGAGGCGGCCCGGGTGGGCG
>NZ_JAFLRJ010001535.1 GCF_017315755.1 Streptomyces beijiangensis | reverse complement strand
CGCCCGCTGATCGCGCGGCGGTACGACGAGTCCGGTGCCGCCGATGACCTCGACCACCGCCCCGACGTCCGTGGACACCGTCGCGCGGCCGGCGAACATCGCCTCGACGAGCCCGGTGGGGAAGCCTTCGACCACGCTGGACAGAACGGTCACGGCACCTGCGGCATACGCGTCGGCGGGACCGGTGAGCCCCGGGCCGCCGATCTCCTCGAAGGACACCGGACCGGCGCCGTCGGCGTGCGGGCCCCCGGCCCCGTCCGGGAAGAGCCGCGCGGCCAGTTCCCGGCAGTGCTCGAGGT
>NZ_JAFLRJ010001534.1 GCF_017315755.1 Streptomyces beijiangensis | reverse complement strand
CGCTGGTCCTCGCCGCCGCGGTGATGATCTTCCCTGAACGCACATAGCGCTGCGGCCGGTAGACCACGTCGAACTCGGACTGCAGATAGTCGGCCGAAGCCCAGTACGTCGTAGCCTGCCGTCCGTCAAGCAGCCCCGCGGCGGGAGTCTCGGCGGGGCTGGACATGGCCCTGTACCTGGCGTCCCTGATCGCCGGGGAGCCGACGGCGAAGGCCGTTCAACTGGCCGTCGAATACGATCCGCAGCCGCCGTTCCACGCGGGCAACGCCGCGGAC
>NZ_JAFLRJ010000162.1 GCF_017315755.1 Streptomyces beijiangensis | reverse complement strand
ACCCCGCACTTCATCAAGGGCATCACCAAGGAACATTTCCCAACCCCGTTCGGCAGCGGCCCCCTTATCAACTTGCTTGCCGGGTGGGCGCTGTACGGCATCGCCGCACTGCTGGCCATCGCCGCCCACATATCCACCCACCCGATGCCCGCCCTGGCGTCCGCCGCACTCGGCGTGCTCGTCATAGGCGTCTTCCACGCCACCATCGGCGCCTTCGGCAAAGGTCAAGCGCCCAAACCGGGAAACGACCACCGTCTCAACAGGCAATGACCCTCCCCGCGTCACTTCGGCATCGATCAACAGCACTCGTGAACACCCCCGACTCAACGAGTCCCTTCAGAGGAACCGCACCCATCACGAAATACCCCCGGACACGAACCATCCCTGCTCCGGGAATGACAACCGCTCGCCACGCCTTTTGCCACACATATGCCCTTGTCCGCTTACCTGGCGGGATCTTGCGCCCAGCGATCGCCGGCGTCGGTGTTGGCGAACCAGCAGCCGTCGAGGCGAGGGTCCCAGTCGAGCCGCTCGCACTCCCGCACAGCGCGGGCGACAACGGCATCGGCGTCCCCTGGCCAGGGAATCACCTGGTCGCCCAGATCTCCGACAACCATGAGTTCTTCCTCGAGGAGGAATATCAAGGTTTCGACGAAAGCGGCCCGACGCTCCGTTGCGGAATTCGTGAACTCCTCCACGTGGTAGATGAAGGCGGTCAGGCGGACCCAGTCGTCCAGCCCTTCGCTGAGGATCTCTTTTGCGATCTGGTTGATTTTCATTTTTTTGGAAGGTGCACTTTCTGGTCTCGCTTGACGCCTACCCTTTTGATGTCGATGGTCTCGCCCTCCGAATCGGAGCAGGTCCTCCACCCCATTTAAGTCCCATCGTCTAGCTTGTACACATCGGGCTACGGCCAGGCGTTTCTTCCGTCGGCTCCTGGCCGGGACCGGCACGGTGCCGCGGGTGCTGGTCACCGACAAGCTCCGCAGTTACGGCGCGGCCCACCGCGAGGTCAAGCCCTGCGTGGAGCACCGCTCGCACAAGGGCTTGAACGACCGCGCCGAGAACTTCCACCAACCACCCGGCAGAGAGAATGCGCGATGAAGGGCTTCCGCTCCCAGGGAGCCGCCCAACGATTCCTGTCCGCGTTCAGCGACATCTTCCCCCCACTTCCGACCACACCGCCGCCTGCGCGCCGCACCCGACCACCTCCTCGAGATGACCGTCCGCTTCACCGTCTGGGATCACATCACCGGCACCATCGGCCCGGCCGCAGCAGTCTGGCCCAGGGCCACCACCAGGGCCGAGCACACCCTGAACCACCGTCAGACCATCACCCACCCAACAAGGTGACGACACCGTCCGCCGTATTCCGGTTTCCCACCTAGGGTTGGCCTGCTGCCCTCCACCGATCGGATTCGGCGTTGACATCTGAACCTCGCAAGTTGGCGTCTGCTTCGGCAGCCGCTGCCGAATTGCCGGCAGGTCGGGGCCGTTACGACGGCAGCCGCCCCGACCGGCACCGCAGCGGCCCGGTAATGCTCGCGCTGGGCGCGCTGGGGGTGGTCTTCGGCGACATTGGCACGAGCCCGCTGTATGCGCTCCAGACGGTGTTCACCGCGGACAGCCACCGGGTGGGGACTGAGCCGGTCGAGGTGTACGGGGTGATCTCGCTGGTGTTCTGGGCGATCACCGTGATCGTCTCGGTCAAGTACGTGACGTTCATCCTGCGCGCGGACAACGACGGCGAGGGCGGCATCATGGCCCTGACCGCGCTGCTGCGCAACTGTCGCCTCAAGACCCGGCGCGGCAAGGCTGTCTTGGTGGCGCTGGGAATCTTCGGGGCCTCCCTGTTCTACGGCGACGGCATCATCACCCCTGCGATCTCCGTACTGTCCGCGGTGGAGGGCGTCAAGGTCGCCGCCCCCGGGCTCGGCCACCTCGTCGTGCCGATCACCCTGACCGTACTGACGGGCCTGTTCCTGATCCAGCGCTACGGGACGGGCCTGGTCGGCAAGCTCTTCGGCCCGGTGATGGCCTTGTGGTTCACCGTCCTGGCAGCGGCCGGGATCAATGGGATCAGCAAGGACCCCGCCATCCTCAAAGCGCTCTCGCCCACGTACGGCGCCGCGTTCATCGCCTCCCACGGGGCGATCGCGTTCGTCGCGATGGGCTCGGTGGTGCTGGCCGTGACCGGCGCGGAGGCACTGTACGCCGACATGGGCCACTTCGGCCGACCGCCCATCACCCGGGCCTGGTTTTTCGTGGTCTTCCCAGCCCTGACCCTGAATTACCTGGGCCAGGGAGCGATCATCATGCGTACCCCATCTGCCGTGGAGAACCCGTTCTTCCTGACCGTTCCCGGCTGGGCGCGGATCCCGATGGTGCTGCTCGCGACGGTGGCCACCATCATCGCCTCGCAATCGGTGATCTCCGGGGCGTTCAGCGTCACCCGGCAGGCCGTCCAGCTGGGCTTCCTGCCACGGATGACGATCCGGCACACCTCTGAACGAGAAGTCGGGCAGGTGTACTCCCCGGCGATCAACTGGGGCCTGTACGTCGCAGTCGTGGTCCTGGTGCTCGGCTTCGGCTCCTCCGCGGCCCTGGCCTCCGCCTACGGGGTGGCCGTCACCGGCACGTTCATCCTGAACACGGTCCTGTTCCTGGTGGTCGCCCGCAGCCTGTGGGGCAAGCCCAGATGGCTGATCGCCCTGGGCGCCACCGTGTTCCTGACCACGGAAGTCGCGTTCTTCACCGCCAACCTCACCAAGATCGCCCACGGTGGATGGCTGCCGCTGCTGGTCGCCGCCGCGGTCTTCACCGTGCTGATGACCTGGCAGCGCGGCCGCACTATCGTCACCCGTAACCGCACCCAGGCTGAGGGTCCCCTGCTGGAGTTCGTGGAGCACCTGCGCACCCTGGACCCTCCGTTGCACCGGGTGCCGGGCACGGCGGTGTTCCTCGACGCCAACCCCGACACCACGCCTCTGGCGCTGCGGGCCAATGTGGAACACAACCACGTCCTGCAGGAACGCGTGATCATCATGAACATCCAGGTCCGTAACGTTCCCCACGTCTCCGACACCGACCGTCTCACCGCCAATGACCTGGGCTTCGATGACGACGGCATCAGCAGCCTGCAGGCCGGCTACGGATTCCAGGACGAACCCAACGTCCCCGCCGCCCTGCGCCTCGCCGTCGAGCACGGGCACCTTCGCTCCCAGGACCTGGACGAGGTCACGTACTTCCTGTCCCGGATCACCCTCGTGCAATCCGACGAGCCGAACATGCCAACCTGGCGCAAGAAGCTGTTCCTCACCATCTCCCACAACTCCGCGCACCCCGTCGAGTACTTCGGCCTGCCCATCGAACGCTCCATCAGCATGGGAGAACAAATCCCTCTCTGAGGGTCGAACAGCCTGCCGGTCGCCACGGCAGGCAACCATCGCGGTGCAGGGGGAGTGACCCAGAGGGAACGTACGAATACCCCGATTTCATCCGTTTGGGAAGTTGGCATGTCAGGCCACTTCGAGGTGTACGAGGGCAAGGCCCACCAATGGCGGTTCCGGCTGGAGGCCGGCAACGGGGAGATCGTGGCGGTGGGCGAGTCATACCCGACCCGACCGGGTGCGGAGCAGGGCGCGGAGGCCGTCAAGCGGGCCGTCGCCGACGCGGACGTCAAGGTAATCACCGGCGCCGGCCGACCCAGCCCGGGGAGGCGCGAACCACCCCGGCGGACGGCCAACTCAGCCTGGCTCCAGGCCTCCTCCTCCTTTACGGTCGCCCGTGCGAACAGCCACGGGTGATCGCACGGCAACGCCAGCTCACCTCTGGAGGGCCCCTGCAACCTCACCTGCACCGTTGACTGGATCGCCGAAACACCCCGAGGGTCCATCGGAGTCAGGTCAAGACTCCCGGCACCAGAGGGGAGTGAAACGGGCGGCAAGGCTCGATTGATGCCAGGACGTGAACTTTGCATAGTGCGCGAAGCGGCGCAATTAGGGCACCAATAGAAGTTGCTTACCGGAACAGGCCTACGCAAACGCCCTCCCGGAAAGTCCCTTGCGCGAGCAGAGAGAGCTTCGAAGCGGACTGCGCCCGCCCTCGTCGAGCCTGAGGGTGGGCGCAGTCGACAGGGCCCCTCGCTGGAGTGACTCTCGGGTCAGGAGTTCCCGCCGGCCGTCTCGGTCGGGGCGGGGCTTGCGGTGTTCGTCTCGATCGGGGCAGGACTGGGGGAGTCCGATGCCGTCGGAGTGGGGCTAGGGCTGGCGGAGTTGCGGGACTTCTCGGCAGCGATGGCCGCCTGGAATGCCTCGAGCTTCTTCTGCGGGAGTGCCTTGATGGCAGCATCGCTGTCCACGTACTCGGGCTTCAGTCCGGCCTTGTTCGCCTCCGTGACCTTCAGGACCTCATCGAGGTAGGCGTCCTTGTGGGTCTTGCACATCATGGTGCGGATGTCGTCGGTGATCAGGGGGCTTTCCATGCCGGCGAGCTTCTTGTCCTCGTTCTCGCTGGTCGAGAGTGTGCCGCGAGCGACATCATGGGGCTCGATGCCGTCCCGGAACGCCCAGTTCGTCATCGCCTCCGCCGTGCGCCAGTCGTGATAGAAGGCGTCGTCGTGATCGTTGTCGCAGAAGTAGAGGACGACCTCGTGGGTGGCCTTTTCGAGAGCGGCCTCGTTGGGGTCGGGCTTGGCGAACGCGGCTGTGCAGCCGATGGCCAGCAGGGCAGCACTCGCAGCGCCCACGATGAGGGTTCGTGTGATCTTCATACCGACGAGTGTGGCCACACAGACAGACCCGCATTCTGAGCGACGCGCGGAATCCCGCCACCTGGGCTAACAACCTCGTGCATGGTTGGCCGTAACGGTCGCCGTGCCGGGTCGTTGGGCTTGTTGCGGTGGGTTTTCAAGCGCGAGAGTTGGTGGTGTCGGGGCGTCGGATTACGGGACTTTCAGCGGCTGTGATCGCTGACCTGGTGGCGGAGTTGGGGCCCCTCTGGCAGGCCCGGAGAGACGCTGCACCGCTCGACCGACCGCGCCGGCGTGCGGTCGGGGCGGGCGCGAAGTACAAGGTGGTCTTCGTCGACCGGCTCCTGGCCACTGCGGTTCATCTGCGGCACGGCATCACCCACGACGTGCTGGCCTGCTGGTTCCAGGTCGACCGGTCCACCATCACCCGTGCGGTCGGGGAGATGCGGCCTCTGCTCGCCGACCGCGGCTGCCGTATCGAGGGCGGACTGCGGCTGCGCACGCTCACTGATGTGATCGCCCACCTTGGCGCCACCGGGCAGACCGCGCTGATGGACGCCACCGAGATCCGGGTCCGCCGTCCGTCCGCGCACCGCGGCGGACGCAGCCGCTTCGTCTCCGGGAAAAGCCGCATCAACGCGATGAACACCTATGAAACGGCCGGGCGGTGCGGGCTCGGGTCAGCGCCCCGAATACCACTCCGCAGATGCCCCGAAGCGGTGCAAGGCCATACACACGGCCGGAAGGATGGTCGGCATGCACTCCTCGCCATCGTCGAAGACGACCTGCACGCCAACGACCGCCACTTCCGAACCCTCGACGGCATCGTGCTCGACACCAGCGACGACATGTGCGGCGAACTGAACTTCACCGTGTTCGCCGCCATCGCCAAGTTCCAACGTCAGCAGATCGTCAAAGGCACCCGCGAAGGCTTCGACGCCGCCCGCGCCCGAGGCCAAGTCGGCGGCCGTCCTCGCGCCGTGACCTCCGGGCAGATCACCGACGCCCGCATCCTGCTCGGCGCCGGACAAACCCGAACCGCCGTCGCCGCCAAGCTGCGCGTCTCCCGATGGACACTCAGCCGCGCCCTCGACACCGCGTCCCGCTGACGACCGCCACCGGGTGCCAACGCTTGACCACAGCGGACAGCCCCAGCCCCATGCGCGGATCGCAGAAGAGGACGGTCTAGTCGTCGCCTCGGTGTCCGTCGCGGACCACCGCTAACCCGCCGACGCGGGTCGTGATGCCCGCCGGCCCGCGTCGGGCCGAAGCGAGCACGCTGGCCGGTCGACCGAGGGTGTCGCCCTGCTCCACCTCGATCGCGACCGTCTGCGCCCCTGTCGTGTCGAGCAGGTGGGCGGCCAGGCAGCCGGTGCTGTTGGCGTTGGCGACGTCCTCGTCGACACCGATCGCCGGCGCGAACATCCGCGCCGCACCCGGTCGGTCGCCCACCGGCGGTACGTACACGAAACAGCCGAGGAGCCCGTACCGCCGGCACGCCGCTGTCAGCCTGCCGAGGTGTGGGTGGACTCGGAGCAGCGCCGACCGGTCGTGGACCGGCACCAGCATGCGTGGTGCGCCGGGCGCGGCGATCCGTGGCGCGTCGGTCGGATGCGGATCGTCTTCGGTGAGCCCGAGCGCGGCGACGATCGCGGCGCGCTCGTCCGGTGCCGGGTGACGCAGCGCGACGAGGCCCTGGTCGAACCACACCTCGATGCCGGCGGGGCGGCGGATCGCGACGGTGTCGAACGTGCGCCCGCCGGTGTGTTGGCGGTCGTTCAGGTCGCCAAGCGCGGTGCGGATCAACCGGACGGCCTGCGCGGCAACGGTGCCGTGGCCACAGCCGGACAGCTCGGCGGTGGCGGTGAAGAACCGGACCGGCCAGCCACCGTCCGGCGTCCGCCCCGTGCCAAGGAACGCCGTGTGCGAGGTGCCGGCCGCAGCAGCGACCGCACGCCGGTCCGCGTCCGTCGCCGCCGGGTCGTCGTCGGTGACGGACGTGGGGCTACCGCCCCGGCCGTCGCGCCGCACGCACGCATCAACCACCGTGACATCCGTCCAGGACATCGGCCCACCTTTGACGCTCAACGAACCGGCAACCGCGAACGGCGTCCGCCGATAGCCGGGTCTGGCCGCAACGGCCGACCGAACGCGTCCCGGGGCGGACCGGCCTGCCTCAGCCGGTGCCGCCCTGCACCGGATAGTGGATGATGACCGCACCGCCGGTGGCGTAGTTGGCGACATCGGCGGCCACCCGCCGGCCTTGCGGCGACGCCCGCGCCGCGGCCATGGCGGCGGCGTCAGCGAAGTCGCCTTCGAAGACCGCGAAATACGGTGCTTCTCCCTTGATCGCCGCCACGTCGAAGCTGTAGCGCCACGCAAGCAGGCCGGGCCAATTCATGACCAGTGGAAGGTGGTTGGTCACGTAGTAGTCGCGGAAGTGGTCAGGGTCGGCGGGCTTGGAATACAGGACCACCAACTTATGCATGGCGACCTCCGTCCAGAGGCGAGACCGCAACATTCCGGGTGACCTGGGAGCTCCTGCTAAGAACTGCCGCCGACGTCGCCAGGTGCGGAGCATCCGGATCGGGGTGAGGACGGAGGTGGTTTCGAGGAGCGCGTGGGAGTCGGTGGCCAGCCACAGCGGGAGGTCGCCGACGAAGGCTACGACATCGGGGAGGGCCCGGGTGGGTCGGGTCGCGCCAGAATCCATAGTCGAGCACATCGGGCTCGGTGGCCGCGGCCTTTGCGAGAGCCGTGAGGGCGGACTCGAAATCGACGGTGTGGGTGAATGCGATGTCCAGTACTGCGGTCAGTTGAATCGTCATATGCGCAGGTTAGGGCTTGGTGTGCGGTCGAGGGAAAGACCGGTACGGGATAGGCTCAGAACGGATCGTTATCAATCGGCAGGGAGGGCACGTGGCGCCGGATACGGTGAGTCTGCGGTACTTCCTGGTGCTGGCGCAGGAGTTGAACTTCACCCGCGCGGCCGCACGGATCGGTATCGCACAGCCCGCACTCAGCGTCCGGATGCGCCGATTGGAGGCGGAACTCGGTACGGCCCTGCTGGTCCGCAACACGCGTAGCGTCGTATTGACCACGGCCGGTGCGGCTTTGGCGGAGTCCGCGCCGCCCGCGCTGGCGGCGCTGGACCGGGCATGGGACAACGCCCGGAGCGCGGCGGCCGGTGAACTGGGCACGCTTCGCATCGGATACAGCCTCAGCGCCGGGGCCGAGACGGCACCGGCCCTGGTGGACAGGCTGATTCGCGGCAACAGCGGACTCGAGGTCGGCGCGGTCCCGATGGCGACACCGGAGATCTCCCCCGCGGTCGCCGACGGCCGCATCGATGCCGGGATCACCCGCGGTGAACAGCCGGGCCGTGGCGTGCGCCGGTTCCTGCTGCGTCGTGCGCGCATCGGGGTCCAGCTGGCGCAGCACCATCCGCTGGCCGAACACCCGGAGATCGAGATCGCCGACGCGGCCGCGTATCCGCTGCGACTCCCGGACCGTACGGCCAACCCCGTGATCCACGATCAGCTGTCCGCACTGTTCCGAGACACCCGACCACACCCCCGATTCCACACGACCGCAGTCTCTTTCGACATGTCTCAGCGCGACCTGCGCGACGGGGTCACCCTCGCCCCGGCCGGAGAAGCCGCGGCCACGGCACAACCGGCCGGTCTCACCTGGCGACCGCTGCGGGGCGCGCCCAGCCTGACGATCCACCTGGTCCTCCCACACGAGCAGTCGCCAGTACACCGCCGCATCCGTGCCGTCGCCAAAACCCTGGCGCACGAGCTGCACTGGCTGCCGGACTGACGCGCAAGAGGTCAAGCGAGACGGGCGTCTGAGGGACACCCGCGCAGTTCTGCCAGCGGCAGAACGCCGGCCGGACCGGGCTCGACGATCACTACAGTCCAGTCTCATGACGACGATTACGACGCGTACGGTCGAGTACCCGGCCGACGGTTTGACGATGATCGGGCACCTCGCGCTCCCGGCCGGTGTCGACCGCCGGCCCGCGGTGCTCCTCGGACCAGAGGGCATGGGGCTCAGCAATGTCGAGCGCCGCCGGGCCGATGCTCTCGCCGAGCTGGGATATGTAGCGCTGGCCTTCGATCTTCACGGCGGGCGCTATTTGGGTGACCCCGAGCAGATGCTGGCCCGTTGCATGCCACTGCTCGCTGATCCCGACCGGATGAGGGGCATCGGCCATGCGGCGCTCGACGTGCTGTTTGGAACCCGAAGGGCCCGAAGGGCCGTGGGACCCGCCGAACGCATACGAATTCTGGGTCCCCATCGCAGTTACCAATACCGGGGAGTACCTCGCGGTGGACCATCGACCCGGAGACACCTATGGAACGGTCCGGGAGATCGACTACGAAGGATCCGATGTGTGGGGCGTGATCCGATGGAAGGACCTGGGGGACATGTTCAACGAGATCGCGGACGGTCTTGAATCCGGCTCGGGCGTCCGGGGCAGCGGGCGAACGTACCGGTATCTTCCCCAAGTGGCCGAAGGCCCTCCCATGAGCAGCGTGCCCCACCTGTTCGGGTCGCCTGTAGTGATCGACGGAGCTCCGGTGAAACGTCTCGAGTGGCGGATCGAGCAATGAAGGCAGTACAAAGGAGCCCCGCCCGACGGATGAGCCGGGCGGGGCTCCTTCTGCCTATACGTTACGGCCTGACAAGGCCGGGGGCGTCGATGAAATATGGGTCGTTGTCCAGCATTCTTTGTTTGGAATAGAACCCGTTGAGACGGCGGCCTGCCGTTTCGTTGTGCCCGCCGTGCATAGAGGCCCGGGCACACTTCTCCTTGTAGGTCGGAGTGCCGCCGAAGGGCGGGCGTTCATCGTCGTACAGGCGCCACTTTCCGTCACCGCCCTTTCGCGCGTACGCCTGAAGGCACTCCCCGCCATTGCTGACCCCGGTTGCTCCACCACTTTCCTTGGTGCTCGCGAAGGCGTACTCGTCACACTGAACAGCCTTGTTCTTGTTCGCTGGGTCGGGAGTTGCTAGCGGGTGCTCTACGAGTTGGTATGCCCCACTCTTCGGGCAAACGACCCCGCGATTGGCATCAGCCTTCCCCCCGTCGAATTCACGACGCAAAGGGCTATTGTGCTTCTTGCTGCCGGGATACCAATCGAGCTTGTCGCGCATCTCCAGGTAGTACAGGGCGGCGCCCTCGGCGTTCTTCAGCTTCAGGTCGAACGTCGGCGTGTATTTCGGGAAGACACAGCCGACGGAGGTGTTGGCGCGCATCTTCTTGTCGCAGCGGACCTGACCCCAGAACACCCAACTCGGTTCGGTGACCTTCGCCGCACCGGGCGCAGCGGACGCCTTGAAGCCGAGGAAGTTGCCTCGGTCGAACTTATGGGACGTGCCGGCTGCGGCCGACTGCCAGGTGAACTTGCGCGTCTGGACGGTCTGTTCGGTCACCGACGAGGCGGTGGTCCAGGAGGTCGGGCCGGTGAATTCGGGGCCGACGTACTCCTTCTTGCAGTCGGTGTCGCCACCGCAATTGGCGTCCCAGTAGTCGAGCGTCACGGTGCCGAGCGCGCCGTCGATGGACAGGGGAGCGATGGTGTTCTGTTGGAGCCACTCAGCGCCCTTCGGGCCCTTCGTGTTCAGTTTGATCTCTTCGCGGACGAGGAAGGCGGCAGTGCCGATGTGCTTGGGCGGCTGATTGGTGCTGATCTGCCACCAGTCGACCACTACGCCGATCTTGTGGCAGCCCTCATCACGGGTGAGCGTGTATCCGCCGGTCAACGGGTCACTGCACCAGGGGACGAGAGGATTGGTGGGCGCCGCGAGTGCCTTCGCCGCCCTTCCGATCTCGGCGTTGTACGTACGGCTCTGACACATCTCGATGTCGGAGTTATCGGTTTTGTAGCAGTTGCTCCGGTCGCCCGGCTTCGGATCGGTCACGACGCCATCAGGGGAGGTTTGCCTCTCCGGAGTGTCCGCCCCCTCGTAGGGCTCCTCTTCCGGGTCTACAGGATCCTCGGGCTGTTCGCCTGAATCCGGTATGGCGGTGTCGCCGCTGATCGGCTTCTTGCCGGTGCCGTAGTCGTAGACCTTCTCCGAGCCCTTGTTGTCCGCGCGGTCGACCGCACGGCCCTCGGTGCGGTTCATGTCGCGTTCAGCGGGCGTGCCCGTCACTGTGGTGGTCTTTCCGGCAACGGCGGGCTTCTCGGTACTCCAAGTGCCGCCGTTGGTGCGGCTCTCGATGCCTCGGGCATCGTCACCGGCCGGAGGGGTGACGTCGAAGTTGCCGTCTCCCTTGTTCGGCGTCCACGCGCCCGCTGGGTAGTCGGTCGAGGCGATCTTGGCCGGTGCGCCGGGTGCGGTGGTGTCGACGACGAACTCGCGCCAGGGCGACCAGTTGAGGTTGTAGTGGGTGCCGTCGTAGGAGTTGGTGCGGAACTTGTACGTCTTGCCGTTGATGAGCTGTCCGGCGGGGACCTTCACCGAGGCCCAGGCGCCGGGAGCGACATCGGCGGAGACGATCGCGCCGTCACCGGCGGGGGTGGTGATGGGCTTGTTCGTCGCGGCATCGTAGACCTGGAAGGTGCCATTGACCTTGTCACCGTCCGCGTCCGCGAACTTGTCGCGCAGGGTGGGAGTGGTCGAGTTGACCGCCCACACACCGGCATACGACTTGAACGGGGCGCCGGCCTGCTGGGCGGTTCCGTCGCCAGGACGGTAGTTGTAGTTGACTGTCAGCTTCGGCTGATTGGCTGTCGCGTTGCGGGAGTTGACCCGCTTCCAGCCCTTGACGTCATCGTTCGCGGCGCGGATCCCCATGTGGCCGCGGGTCTGCTTCGCCGACGCCCAGACCTTGACCAGGTCGGTGACATCGGCCTTGATCCAGCCGTCGGTGGTGTTGGTGCAGCCGGCCGGGTAGCCAGCGGTCTGGGTGCTGGTGGCGTACTGCTGCATCCACTCGGGCTGCTTGGTCCACCGCGAGGCGCCGGAACCCTCGCCAGTGTTCCACACAGTCCAGCTCTGCGCCTTGCAGTCGGTGGCGCCGGAGTGGAAGTTGTACAGCTGCACGCTGGCGGACGAGACGAGCGAGTCAGCAAACGGCTCGGTGTTCCAGCTCATGAGCGTGCGCGCGAGGCGCGGGGTGCCGTCGGCGTTCTTCGTGCCGGGGTTGCCGAAGTCGAGTTCGGTCTGGCCACCGAGGTCGGTGGTCTCGCCCTGCTGCACATAGGTGTCGAAGGTGTTGCCCAAACAAGTGACGAGTTGGACCCACCGCCGCGACCGCCTGCCCGACACCTACCAAGCCATCGCCGCCCTCGTATCCGACCGCACCGCCACCGCCTGAAAAGGGCGTTCAACAGGACAAACACTTCCCACCCGCTATCACGCACAGACTCGTTATTGTGGAAACCGAAGCGGGCGTTCTCAACGTCGCCCATCTTGATGCCCAGCAGCTCGGCTATCTCCGGCTGCGCCCAGCCGTCGACGGTCAGCCGCATCACGGCCCGCATTCGCGGCTTGGATCGGTTGATCATCTCGGTAAGGTCGTCATGCAGCTGGTGGCGGACGCAGAAACCGGCTCGGGACCCGTCTGCCTCAGCGCGTAGGCGAGCACGCCGTGGGGCATGGTCACCGCGTGCTGCAGGAAGCGGTCTCTGCGCTTGCTCCGCCAGGCGTAGAACAGCCGGGGGGAAGACGAGCAGACACGGGGCTGACCGGGGCGTGACGGGTCTGTGTAATTCTCTTGCGGCGGTTACGGGGGCTCCGTAGCCTCGGATCCATGTCTACGCCCCGTATTTCCTAGCTCGGTCACACGCCTTCACGCCACCCGTGTGTCCTTGAGCTAATCCGGAGCGTAATCCAATGATCACCCTTCGTGGTGTCGACGTCCGCGTCGGCGCCCGCCTCCTCCTGTCCGACGTCCACTTCCACATCGCTCCCGGCGACCGCATCGGCCTCGTCGGCCGTAACGGTGCCGGGAAGACCTCCCTCCTCAACATCCTTGCGGGGTAGGTCAATCCGGCCGCCGGGGACGTCGCCCGCACCGGTTCCGTTGGGTACCTTGCGCAGGATTCGCGTGCCGCCGACCCCGGGGTGAGTGTCACCGACCGGATTCTCTCCGCGCGTGGACTCGACGTCGCCGTACGGGAGTTGCGCGCCGCCGAGCACGCCATGTCCGGGGCCGTCCGTGGCGCCGAGATTGAGCTGGCCATGGACGCGTACGCCCGCGCCGAGGCCGAGTTCCAGGCGCGCGGCGGTTACGCCGCGGAGGCCGAAGCCGCGCGCGTCGCCGGTGGCGTCGGGCTGCCCGCGCAGCTCATGGGGCGGGCCGTCGGCACGCTCTCGGGCGGGCAGAAGCGGCGTGTGGAGCTGGCTCGCATTCTGTTCGCCGGACACGGGACTCTGCTGCTCGACGAGCCGACCAACCATCTCGACGCCGATGCGGTGGGGTGGCTGCGGGGCTTTCTGCTCGGGTACCGCGGCGGGCTTGTTGTCGTCAGCCACGATCACGGTCTGATCGCCGACACCGTCAATCGGGTCTTTCATCTCGATCCGGCGCGTGCTGCGCTCGACGTCCACAACACCGGGTGGCGCGCCTATCTCGAACAGCGCGACGCCGCCGAGCGCCGCCGTGCCCGCGAGCGCGCCAACGCCGACCGCAAGGCGGCATCGCTGCACGCCCAGGCCGACCGGATGCGCGCCAACGTGGCGACCGCCGTCGCGGCCAAGAACATGGCGCGCAGGGCCGACCGGATGGTCGCCGAGCTCGAGCCCGCACGGCGGGCCGAGCGCGTCGCCCGCATCCGGCTGCCCGAGCCGGCGCCGAGCGGCCGTATGCCGCTGGGTGCCGTCGGGCTGACCAAGTCGTACGGGGAGCAGCGCGTCCTGCGCGGTGTCGATCTCGCCGTCGACCGGGGGGTGCGGCTGGTCGTACTTGGGCTCAACGGGGCTGGGAAAACAACCCTGTTGAGGACCTTGGCCGGGCGTGAGACCCCGGACGCGGGGCGTGTCGTACACGGGCACGGGCTGCGGCTCGGGTATTTCGCGCAGGAGCACGACACCCTCGATCCGGCCCGTACCGTACGGGAGAACCTCGCCGATGCCGCCCCGCACCTCACGGACGGCGAGGCGCGCGGGGTCCTGGGGGCCTTCCTCTTCTCGGGGGAGGACACCGACAAACCCGCCCGGGTACTGTCCGGCGGCGAGAAGACGCGGCTCGCGCTCGCCGGGCTCGTGCACTCCGGTGCCAATGTGCTGCTCCTCGACGAGCCGACCAACAACCTAGACCCGGCCTCACGCGGCGAGGTGCTCGGCGCGGTCGGCTCGTACCCGGGGGCGATCGTCATGGTCACCCACGACGAAGGGGCGATCGAGGCGCTGCGGCCCGACCGGGTGCTCGTACTCCCGGACGGGACCGAAGACTTGTGGAGCGAGGAGTATCTCGGGCTGGTGTCGCTGAACTGACGGCGTCCCCCGTGGTCCGGCCTGCCCGGGTCAGGCCACGGGCTCGCCCGGCTTGACGGGCAGCAGTCCGAGCTCGGCGAAGACCTTCTTCGCTACGAACGTGGCGTTCAGGGCCTTCGGCATGCCGCCGTACGCGACTGAGTGCAGCAGACCCGATCACTCACACCCAGCTCAACGACCCAGAATCACAAGTGTTTCGGATCAATATGTGATGGCGGGAAGTGCGCCAGTTCTTGTCCGTAATTCGACCTGCACGTCACTCCCCTCGGCGTGGGCGGACGAATTTTCTGTAGTAGGAAGGCAGGAGGATGTTCGTTGATCCCGGCGATGAGGATCGTTGCCTCGAAGCGGACGGCGAGTTTGTCGAAACGGATGGCCACTGCCCGGTTCCGCTTCAGCCGGTTGATGCCGCACTCGACCGCATGCCGGGCCTTGTAATCCTCGCGGTCCAAGGCGGGTGGGCGCCCGCCGGCGGTTCCTCGACGTCGGCGATGACCTGCCTGGTCGGCCGGTTCCGGGATGGTGCACCGGATGCCGGGGCGACGCAGATAGGCACGGTTGGCGCGCGACGAGTAGGCCCTGTCGCCCCGCACCCGCAGCGGGCGAATGCGCGGACGGCCCAGGTGCGCACCTCGTGGGGTCAGCGACTCACCCGCATCGACAAGGGTGCCGGGGACTTTGCGACCGCCGCCGATGCGGAGGCCGATAGGTCAATCCTCGGGGTCATCCATGCCGCCCGGCCCGAGGATGCTGTGTTCGGCGAGGAGAGAGGGTCGCCGAGTGCGACGGGGGCTACACGCCAGTGGTTGGTGGACCCTCTCCGCGACACGTTGAACCAGGTCGTCGGCAACATGCTGGTGGCCGTCAACGTGCGTGCTCGTGTCCCCTTTCACGTCACGTACCGGCTGAATCCTTCTGTGCGCCATTCCTGGCCGTCGGGCAGGATGGCGAGCGCCTCGTAGCCGTCCAGTCTTTCCAGCCAGGCCTTTGCGCTCTTTCCCCGGGCGAAGGCTGCGGTGGCGTAAGCGTCGGTCATGGTCAGTCTCGGTCCCACGACGGTGAGGGAGGCGAAGGGTGCGACGGGGGCGCCGGTGTGCGGGTTGATGATGTGGGCACCTCGTTCGGCTGTGCCCGAGGTGGCGACAGCCAGGTCGTGGTCGGTGGTGACGACTGCGGCCAGTTCTTGTGGGCGCAGGGGGTGGGTGATGCCGATGCGCCAGGGGTTGGTGGGTGCAGGTCTGCCTCGGAGTTGGATGTCGCCGCCGCCGTTGACGCAGGTGTGATGCGCGCCCGCCTCGTGGAGCAGTCGGGACGCGGCTTCGGTGGCCCAGCCCTTGACGAGGCCCGAGGGATCGAGACGGCCGGCCGGAACGATGCTGAACCAGCCGTCGCTGGCGTAGCTGGCCTGTGCGGAGAGGGACAGGACTTCGTGGACCTCGGGCGGGCAGTCCTCCAGGCGGATGTGACCGCGGTCGAGGCGGCTGATGTGGCTGTCGGCCCGGTACGTGGAGAACACGGCGTCCGCACGGTGAAGTTGGCGCACAGCCTCGGCGAGGGCGCGGCGGATGGCCGGGGTGGGTCTGTCGCGGATGTCGAAGGAGAAGACGGTGCCCATGACGTGCTCGACGTGGCGCAGCCCTGCGACGGTCTCAGGCATGGGCCTGGTCCAGGGCGCTCTGCAGAGACTGGATGTAGCCCTGGCTGGTGTAGCTGGCTCCGGATACGGCGTCGATCTGTGCGCTCTGCGCGCCGAGTGCCTCCTCGGCGAGGCGGGGGAGCGCGAAGGAGTTGATCTCCTGGTCCCGGCCGTTCTGGTCTGGGGCCTGGAGGACCTTGACCGCTGTGATCTTTCCCTTGGTGAGGGTGATGGAGACCTGGACGGGTCCGTACTGGGTGTCGACGGGGTCCCCGGTGAAGGTGCCCGTACCCGCACCGGTCGAGGTGTGGGGGGTGGCCGACGTCGTGGGCGTGCGCGGGGTCACTCCCGCCAGTGCGGGAACCTGGTGGGGCTTGAGGGCGAGCAGCATGATGGTGAGGGTGCTGATTCCGGTGGTGGCGAGGACGGCTCGGCGCATGGGGTCTCCTCTTCGACTCAGAAGGCGAACGACTCGTGGTGGATGCGCCGTGCCGGTACGCCGGCTTCGCGCAGCGCCCGGAACGCGGCCTCGGCCATCCCCGGCGGACCGCAGAGGTAGACGTCGTGCGCGGCCAGATCCGGCACCAGGTCGGTCAGGGCCCGGGCCGTCAGGGGCGAGGAGTGTCCGGCCGGTTCGTCGACGATGTAGTGCACCGGGGCGCGGCGGCGGGCGGCGATCGTGTCGATTTCGCCGCGCAGTACGAGGTCGTCGGCGCGGCGGGCCCGGTAGATGAGGGTGACCTGGCCCGGGAGCGTCTCGAAGAGCGTGCGCAGAGGGGTGATCCCGACGCCGCCTGCCAGCAGCAGGGTCTGGTGAGCGGTACGGCGGCTTGCGGTGAAGCCGCCGTACGGGCCTTCGGCCCAGACCCGGGTGCCGGGCGCCAGTCGGGCGAGGGCGGCGCTGTGGCCGCCGGCGGTCTTCACCGTGATACGCAGATGGCGTGGGTGCGGGGGCGCGGAGAGGGAGTAGGGGTTGGCGGTCCACCACAGCCCGCGGGCCAGGAAGCGCCAGCGCAGGAACTGCCCCGCCTCTCCGCCCAGCTCGTCCAGGTACTCGCCGGTCAGGTGGACGGAGACCACACCCGGGCCTTCCGGCCTGACGGCGGCGACGCGCAGCCGGTGGCGCAGTCCGCGGCGTACGGGGACGGCGAACCGGAACCAGGCGAGCAGGGCCGCGACGGAGAGGAAGAGCGTGTACCAGGCGGTCTGGGCGAGGTGGTTGGTGACGAAGTCGGCCCCGTTGGCAAGCTGGTGGCCGAAGGTGAGGAAGACCGCCAGGTAGGTGGCGAAGTGCAGGTAGTGCCAGGCCTCGTAACTCATCCTGCGCCGGGCTGCGCGGGCCGACAGGATGCCGGTGGCCAGGAAGAGCACGAAGCCGACGGTGCCTTTGAGGAGGTCGGGGTAGTGCAGGACAAGTGTGGTGGTCTGGCCGACCACACCCGTGTGAGAGCTCAGGGAGTAGCCCCAGATGATCAACAGGGTATGGGCGAGGGCCAGAGATATCGTGCAGCGGCCGCCCATGGCGTGCCACCGCGCGAGCCGGTCCGTGCCGACAGTGTGGTCCAGGAGCGGTACGCGTGCCATCAGGGCCAGCAGTACCGCGCAGGCGTAACCCGCGAGCAGGCCGGTGATGCGTCCCGCGCCGGTGAGCCAGCCCGCCGGGCCGACCACCGCGTTGGTGTCGCTCCACCACAGGGCCAGCACACCCGCCGCACCGGCCCAGATCACCAGCTGCGCAAGTAGCGGCACGGCGCTGCGGCGCGGGGGCCGGTGACGCACCCCACGGCTGGTATGCGGGGTGCTGCTCGTGGGCAGCGCGGTCATGGCGGGCTCCTCCTCCGGCGATGGGCCGCCCAGCCTCACAGCTCAACCTCTGCGTTCCCTCTGAACGGCGGCCCGCCTGCCGCTCTCATAGGAGATTCAGAGGAAACGCAGAGGCGGACTGCGGTCCTGCCGAGGCCTGTGCCGGGGATGCTGGGAGGACCATGAACGAACCGCGTACTGCCGCCCTGCTGCACCGTCCCGACGGAAAACCTGTTCGGGTCCTCGTCGTCGATGACGAACCCGACGTCACGGATGTCCTTTCGGGAGTCATGACCCGGGAGGGCTGGGAGGTCAGGACCGCCTCGGACGGTGCGGGAGCCCTCGCCGCCGCCCGTGTCTTCCGGCCCGACGCGGTGGTCCTGGACTGGATGCTGCCCGACCTCGACGGACTGCGGGTCCTGGCCGCGCTCAGACGTGAGGCGCCCAGCGTGTGCGTGCTGTTCCTGACCGCCAGGGACGCGGTCGAGGACCGTATCGCCGGTATCACCGCGGGCGGCGACGACTACGTCACCAAGCCCTTCAGCCTGGAGGAGGTTTTGGCCAGGCTGCGCGGGCTGCTGCGACGGGCAGGCATGACGGCCGAGCCGGGAGCGCACCTGCTGGCGGTGGGGGACCTCACCATGGACGAGGAGGCCAGGGAGGTCCGGCGCGGCGGGGCGGTCGTAGATCTGTCGCGTACCGAATTCGAGCTCCTGCGGTTCCTGATGCGCAATCCACGCCGGGTGCTGTCCAAGGACCAGATCCTCGATCGGGTCTGGGCCTATGACTTCGGCGGTCGCGCTCATATCGTCGAGCTCTACATCAGCTATCTGCGCAAGAAGATCGACGCGGGACGCATCCCGATGATCCACACCGTCCGCGGCGTCGGTTACGTACTCAAGCCGGAATCCCCGTGAGGCGCCTGCCGCCCCGCACCCTGCGCGGCCAGCTCACCGCGGGACTCGTCACCCTGCTCGCCCTTGCGTGTCTCGCCGTCGGCATCACTACCGCGCTGGCACTGCAGGGTTTCCTGATCGGCAGAGTGGATGATCAACTCACCGCATCCGGTGGCAAGTTCGCTGCGAGCCTGGAGCACGAGGCGCGCCCCGACGGGGACAATCGTCCCGACACTCGGGGCCAGGCCGAATCCACCTTCGGTGCCCGTCTCCTCGACGGCGCAGTCACCCAGGTCGCCGTCGTCGACGACCAGAGCGACCGCTCCGTCACGCTCACCGCCGAGGACCGCCGCATCCTGGTGGGCGTCCGCACCGACGGACAAGGGCACACCATCCGGCTCTCCGAATTGGGCGCGTACCGTGCCATGGCCGTACGAGGCGACGATGGGGACATCCTCATCACGGGCCTGCCCCTGCACCCGGTTGAGGAGACCGTTCACCGTATCGAAGCGGTCGAGGCCGTGCTGTTCGGCGGAACGCTCCTGGTCACGGGCATCGCTGGGGCCCTGTGGGTACGGATCTCACTCCGCCCCCTCCAACGGGTCGCCGCACGCGCAACGGAAGTGGCCGGGCTGCCGCTCGCCAGCGGCGAGATCGACATGCCCGGCCCGCTGCCCGACACCGATCCCCGTACCGAGGTCGGTCAGGTCGGCTCCGCGCTCAACCACATGCTCGGTCATATCGAGGACGCACTGACGCGGCGCCAGACCAGCGAGGAGCGCCTGCGGCACTTCGCCGCCGACGCCAGCCATGAACTGCGTACCCCCGTAGCCAACATCCGGGGCCACGCCGAACTCGCGCTGCGCCACCCCGGACCCGTACCCGGCGAGGTGAGCCACGCGCTGGAACGCATCGACAACGAGTCAAGGCGTATGACGCACCTGGTGGACGACCTGCTGCTGCTGGCGCGCCTGGATGCGGGACGCCCCCTCGAACACGAGCCGGTTGATCTGACCCTGCTGATCCTGAACGCCACGGACGACGCACGCGCGGCCGGCCCCGGTCACCGCTGGCTCCTCGACCTTCCAGAGGAGCCGGTCATCGTCCCCGGCGACGCCCACCGACTCCAGCAGGTCATCGGCAACCTCCTTGCCAATGCGCGGATCCACACCCCACCCGGCACCGAGGTGACTGTCGCCCTCACCGCCACCCGGACCGGCGCATCTGTGAGTGTGAGCGACAACGGACCGGGTATTCCTGCTGAACTCCAGCCCGAAGTCTTCGGCCGCTTCGTCCGTGCGGACCATGCACGCTCACGGAGCACCGGAAGCACCGGTCTGGGTCTCGCCATCGCCCAAGCCGTCATCACCGCCCACGGTGGAACTATCAGCCTCAGCAGCAGTCCGGGACAGACTGTCTTTCGCCTGACGATTCCACTGGGCTGAGGACTCGTGCCGTCCTGGTCTACGGCCACACCTCCGGCATCACGTCTGCCCATCTACATGCCTCAATCCGTACGGCACGTGGTGTCATGCCATGACAGATCCCGCTTTCGTTACGGAGAGCAGGGAGCTGAGGGGGTGGAGACAGAACTGGTGGGCCCTGGACGGGTGGCTCAGATTCACGCCAGGAGGGAAGCGAGCTCCTCAAGCGAGTCGATGCGCGGTACGGCCGGCCCGCGCGCCGGGGCAAGTTCGCCGGCATGGTTAAGCCAGATTCCCATCAGCCCCGCCGCATCCGCCCCGGCGGCATCGACGTCAGCACGGTCACCGACGTACACCACCTTCTCCGGTGGCAGAGTCCACGGGAACCCGCTGCCCCCAGCTCAGCACCCTCACCGTCGGCGGCGGGCGGTTCACCGCGGTGGTCAGGACCGCCGGCGGCCTGGTCGCGCTCGACATCGAGCACCTGGGCCTTCTCCAGGACCGCACGGGCATGCAGGGACTGCGCGGCTGGGACGTCTACGACGGCGTCGGCACCCACCCGGCCGCATCATCGCACGCTTCACCGTCGTCGCAGCTCGGCACGCAGCCCGCGGGTGCTGGGCGTGTACGACCTCGACTTCCGTGAGGGCACGACGTGCGGCACCATCCTGGTCGACGTCGACGCCTCGGCGGTGATTGACCTGCTGCCCGACCGGTCCTGCGGCAACCTCATCGGTTGGCTCACCGATCACTCCGCCTGGTCCTGGGTTTCCTCGGCTGCCTTGCGGGCCTCGGCAGGGGCGTCGCTCAGTTCCTGGATCAGCAGGTCGTGGATGGGCGGTAGCCCGGTGATGTCGGTAGTGGTCATGGTTGCTGATTCTTCTCACGCATCCGCATCCGCAGGAGACCAGACCCGCCCCTACGGCCAGTACTTTTTGAGCTGTCTTGCCGAACAAGTCTGCCAGCAGGCCGCGCAGCTCTGTGCGGTCGTGGCTCCGACGACCGGAAATGGCCGTAGGACCTGTCCGATGGGTCGGGTGACCCGTCCACCCGACTTTCGTTGCGACATGGGTGGGGCGAGCTGATCCGTCGGATCAGGAGTGGGCTCGGCTGGGGCCGCATCTACAGCAGCCCTGTCAAGGAATGTCCTGGCCGATCGCCCGGATCACGTCGGCAAGCCAAACCAAGTGGTGACCCACGGCCCGGTCCTGGTGAGCAAGCAGATCCTCAAGGTGCTGCCATGACTCCGAAAGCTGCCCGATCGTGAGGGCCTGGGGCTCGGCGTCGATGCTGTACTGCTCGTCGGCTGAGACAGACCAGAAGAGGTCTTCCTTGAGTGTCACGGTGGGTCCGGCTGACGCTTCAATGTGCCGAAGCGCCACGTCCAAAGCACGACGAAGTTGATCGATAGGGATCTGCACGGGTTCGGCGGCCATGGGCGCCATCTTGACTCAGTCACGCCGACCATGACCCATCGGACGGGCCCTCGTCCCATCCTCCGCACGTCACTGGTCTGAGTGACGTCTGACGGGTTCGTGTGGAGCCCAATGCATCCGGATGCCCCTGCTCATCGGGCAGCCGCTGACCACCGGCCGGCGGTCCGATGGGTGTTGAGATTGTCCCAGCCTACGACGGCGTGGCCCCGTGACAGCTCTCCATTCGGGCCCCTCACCTGTGCGACCAGGGCATGAGCCTGCGTGAGCATGGCGGACAGACCGCCACTGTGCAGCCGTAGTCGCTGCCCCGCACCCGCGTGGGAACCCGACACCTCACGCTCAGCCACACGTAGGTTCGTCCGACCCTCATTACGACACCCCTCATGACTCGCCCGCCAGGTCGGGGTCGCGCGGGAGTACGTGCGCTTCAAAAACTTGAAACTACCCTCAACTTACGCTTAAAGTTGAGGGTAGTTTCAAGTTTTTGAAGCGCACGTACTCTCGCGCGACCCCGCCCTGGCGGGC
>NZ_JAFLRJ010001533.1 GCF_017315755.1 Streptomyces beijiangensis | reverse complement strand
TTGACGATGTCCGTGTAGAGGGTGCCGTCGCCGCCCCAGGAGTTGTTGCCGATGTTCGGGGCGAGGTCCGGGCGCGGGTTCTGCCCGTTGTGGTCGGTCGGCGCGAGGATCCACTGACCGGCGGCGAGCAGATCCTCGTCGGGGCACTCGCCCTTCGTACCCCCGCAGGCCTTGGCGGCCATCCACTTCGCGTTCGGCGCGCACGGCATCGGTGTCGCGCCGACCATCGTGCCCATGGTGTGGGTACCGTGGCCGTTGTCGTCGCACGGCGTGCTGCTGGTGGCGCAGATGCCCATCGTGTCGTAGAAGTTGTAGTCGTTGGTGAAGGTGCCGTCGCCGTTGTTGCCGCGGTACTGCTTCACCAGGTCCGGGTGGTCGTACTGCACGTCCGAACCGACGCCGCCGATGACGATTCGCTCGCCGCGGTCCTCGTACTTGTCCCAGACCTG
>NZ_JAFLRJ010001532.1 GCF_017315755.1 Streptomyces beijiangensis | reverse complement strand
GCGCGGCGGCAGCAGCCCCTCCTCGATCTCGCTCTCCTCCGCCAGGACGAGCTCCACGCCGCGCGACCTCGTCACCCTTCTCGGCAACCTCATCGACAACGCGCTGGACTCGGCCCAGGGCAGCGAGGGCGCCCGCGTCACGGTCTCGGTGCGTACGGCCGACGGCGAACTCCTGCTGCGGGTCGCGGACACAGGACCCGGCGTGCCGGACGGGGACGCCGCCGACGTCTTCCGGCTCGGCTGGTCGACGAAGAGCGAGGGCCGGGGTCTGGGTCTCGCCCTCGTACGC
>NZ_JAFLRJ010001531.1 GCF_017315755.1 Streptomyces beijiangensis | reverse complement strand
GGGCCAGCCGGCCGCTGCGCTCCGCCTCTCCGGGCAGCGCTACGGACGACAACACCCCCTCGGGCAGCGGCCCTCTTACCTCCGCGTCGATGCCGATGGAGGCCAGGTCACCTGTACGGACCAGGGCGGCGGCGCAGTAGCCCGCACAGTGGGTCATGCTGCCGGCCAGCCCGTCCGGCCAGCCGGGTGCACCGCGCTCACCCGGCAGGACGGGCCGCGGCGGTACGCCGAGCTTCTTCATGGCCCGGCGGGCAC
>NZ_JAFLRJ010001530.1 GCF_017315755.1 Streptomyces beijiangensis | reverse complement strand
TCGGCCATCATGAAGTGGTCGGGCTTGATACCGGTGACCTCCTCCACCGTGCGCATCGTGCAGCCCGGGTCCCGGCTGCCCTCACCGAGGCTCCGGTTGAAGCGGGCGCCCTGCAGCCCCGGGATCACCTTCTCCGTCCCGTCCTCCAGCTTCGTCGGACAGTCGGGGATGTCGACTATCAGGTCGCGCGGGATGCTGAGCGCGGTGGCGTTCGTGCGGTCCTTGGAGACGTGCAGCAGGATCGTGGTGTCGGCATGTCCCACGCTGCCCGCGTCCCCGTAGCCGTCGTTGCCCGAGCCGGTGCGCTTGTCGGTGCCGAGGACGAGGATGTTGAAGGCCTCGTCCTTGCTGAAGTCGCCCGAGCCCACGAG
>NZ_JAFLRJ010001529.1 GCF_017315755.1 Streptomyces beijiangensis | reverse complement strand
GCGGCGGCCGTGGCCCGCCCCGGGGTGCGCAGGTCCGCCGCCGCCAGCAGTTCGTCGAGGGTGATCTGGTGTTGGACCACGTGTGCGCCCGGTGCGCGGCCTTGCGGGCCGCCCCCAACCGGACGCCCGCGCCGGCGCTCCGGTGCGGGCCGAGACCCGGTTGAGGCTGTTTTGCCTGCCGCACACCGCCGGCAACGCCGACCACTTCCGCCACTGGCAGCACCGGATGCCCACGGGCATCGAGGTCACCCCGGTGGACCTGCCGGGACACGGCACCAGGCTGCGGGAGCCGCTCGTGGGGC
>NZ_JAFLRJ010001528.1 GCF_017315755.1 Streptomyces beijiangensis | reverse complement strand
AGGAGTCTCGTGGGCTCGTCGCGTGAGCACCCCATCCGGACGAGCAGCCTGCCCGCGCGGGCGAGCAGGTCGGTGTCGGAGGGGTGGCGGTCGAGGAGGTCGGGCAACCGGGACGCCTCCGCGATCCGGCGGGCGACCACGCTGCTGACGAAGCGGGGTGAGGTGGAAAGCGCGACCAGTTCCGGGTGGACGGCCTGCCGGGCACCTGTCCACAGGGCGTGGACGAATGGCCGCAGTTCGTCACTGCGGGCGTAGAC
>NZ_JAFLRJ010001527.1 GCF_017315755.1 Streptomyces beijiangensis | reverse complement strand
ACGGCAACGGGGTGACGGCCAGCCAGTCGTCGGCCTCGCCTTCCTCCGGCCGGCCGCGGTGGGCGAGCAGCCACACGGTGACGGTGCGGCCATCCCGGTGCCGGAGTGCGAGCGTGCCGCTCCAGCGCGTGTCGGCCGGCGGCCGGGGAGGCTGTGCTCCGTTGGCGAGCAGGCGGGCCGCCGGGCGGCCGACCACGTCCTCGGCCCGGTGGCCCAGCAGCCGCCGGGCGGCCTCGTTCCACCGGGTGACGGTGCCGTCGGCGGCGATGACGGCCCGAGCCGTCACCGGATCGTCGAACGGGTCGTCCGCCCTCATCGTCGCCACTCCATCGCACACTCACCGTGAACTGGTCGATCGCCAGAGTTCCACCCTAGTGCGTCGGAGGCGGGTGTGGACCGGAACCCCGTCCGGCCGGGTTTCCGCAGGCGGGACGCGAGAGACGGGAGTCCCCCCGAGAC
>NZ_JAFLRJ010001526.1 GCF_017315755.1 Streptomyces beijiangensis | reverse complement strand
CGGCAAGAGCGATCTGGTCTCGCTGTCCGCCGTCTTCGGCGGCATGGCGGTCATGGTCGCCCTCTTCGTCACCGCGTCGACCATGTCGCTCTCCGCCGCCCAGCGGCAGCGCGAGACCGCCCTGATGCGGGCCGTCGGGGCCACCCCGCGCCAGCTGCGGCGCATGCTGCTCATCGAGACGCTGATCGTCGCCGTCGGTGCCGCGCTGCTCGCCTGGCTGCCGGGGCAGTGGCTCGGGGGCGCGCTCTTCGAGCGGCTCGCGGACGCCGGGATCCACCCCGAGCTGAACTGCACGTACTG
>NZ_JAFLRJ010001525.1 GCF_017315755.1 Streptomyces beijiangensis | reverse complement strand
GCGATGATCTCGGCAACGGCCGAGGCGGCGTTGTCCGCGTTGAGGTCGTTCACGACGACGCGCGCGCCGCGCGAGGCGCGCATCTTGGCGTGCGCGCGACCCATGCCCTGGCCTGCGCCGGTGACGATTGCGACGCGGCCGCCGAAGTCGAGGTTCTGTGCAGTCATGTCCGTGCTTCTCCTGAGAAGTTCTGCCGTGTCTGTGCGGGGCCGCTCCTGCGGCCCCGGGGCGGGCCGTCTACTTGCCCG
>NZ_JAFLRJ010001524.1 GCF_017315755.1 Streptomyces beijiangensis | reverse complement strand
AGAGCGATCAGCCGGTACCGAAAGCGATCACCAGGTACTCCTTGTCGCCCGAGGACGGCTCGCTGGCGTACACGTCCGACATGTACAGGCGGCCCTGCGAGTACAGGAGCTCGGAGTACTCGGGTGACATCCGCCTCTCCACGCCCCGCACGGACTCCGTCGCCGGGTTCTCCAGCAGCTTCGTCTCCTTGAAGGAGTCGCCGTCGATGCTCACGATCTGCCCGCCCTGGTCGTAGGGCGGACGCTTGTACGCGATGACGTTGCCGCCGTCCATCCGCAGCGGGACGCTCACGTAGCCGTCGCCCGCGTCGGCGCGCTGGCCGGTCTGCTTGCCGGTGGACAGGTCGAAGGCGATGATCTCGT
>NZ_JAFLRJ010000161.1:6093-12414 GCF_017315755.1 Streptomyces beijiangensis | reverse complement strand
GGTGATGACTTCGGTGGGGCGCGTGGGGGTGTCGTACGTGCTCTCCTCGACCGGGCCGGTGCCGGTCATTTCGGTGGACGCCAGTTCTCGGAGCTCCAGGTGGCGCCGTTGGTCGCGGTGCAGCGGTCCTTGGACTGGCGGTCGATGAGTGTTTTCGCCGCGGGCAGTCCGTGCAGTTTCCGCTCGGTGCGGGCGTTCTGGATGATGGT
The DNA here is from genome assembly GCF_017315755.1 of Streptomyces beijiangensis. Taxonomy (GTDB): domain Bacteria; phylum Actinomycetota; class Actinomycetes; order Streptomycetales; family Streptomycetaceae; genus Streptomyces; species Streptomyces beijiangensis. Next base: position 12,205 of record NZ_JAFLRJ010000161.1, on the reverse strand, counting down.
GTCCATGAGCTCGTACTGCTGGTTGGAGAGCCCTTTTTGTTCCCAGTCCAGGCCTGCCCATTTGCCGCCGGTGAGGGTTTCCTTCGCCCAGTAGGAGATCAGCTTGGTGCAGGCCGTTACGGACGAGCTCTCGGCCGGGGTGGGAGTGGGGGTGGAACTTTTGCCTGCGGACGGGCGAGATGAGCAGCCCGCCCCCAGGGCGGCGGTGAGACAGACGGCGGTGGTGAGTGCGGCGGCGCGGCCGAGGGCCTGCCGGGCCCGGGGTGGTGCCGTTCTCCTCATGCTGACGACGCTAGAGCGGTGGGGGCGTGGCGACAACAGCCGCGCGTGTGTCAGCCGTTGGAGTTCAGGTCCCGCAGCAGGCAGGTCAGGCGGGCGGTGCAGACGCGCTTGCCCGCTTCGTCGGTGATCACGACTTCGTACGTGGCCGTGGAGCGTCCGCGGTGGACGGGGGTTGCGACGCCGGTGACGAGGCCGCTGCGGGCGCCGCGGTGGTGGGTGCAGTTGAGGTCGACGCCGACGGCGACCTTGGAGGGGCCGCCGTGGAGCATGGAGCCGATGGAGCCGAGGGTCTCGGCGAGGACGGCGGAGGCGCCGCCGTGGAGGAGGCCGTAGGGCTGGGTGTTGCCTTCGACGGGCATGGTGCCGACGACCCGGTCGGCGGAGGCCTCGATGATCCGTACGTCCATGCGCTCGCCGAGGTGCCCGGCGGAGAAGAGCGCGGGGAGGTCGACGCCGAGTGCGGCGTACTCGTCGATGACCTCTTGCGGGAACTTCACGGTGGTCTGCTCGCCCATGGGTACGGCTCCGTCTCTGCGGGTCCTGGATCTGCGGTCTGCTGCCTTGAGCGAACGCTTAGGCGGTGGGTGATTGTTCCAGACGTACGACCACGGACTTGGAGACGGGGGTGTTGCTGACGTCGGCCGTCGCGTCCAGCGGGACCAGGACGTTCGTCTCCGGGTAGTACGCGGCGGCGCAGCCGCGGGCGGTGGGGTAGTGGACGACGCGGAAGCCGGGGGCGCGCCGCTCCACGCCGTCCTTCCACTCGCTGACGAGGTCGGTGTACGAGCCGTCGGCCAGGCCCAGTTCGGCGGCGTCCTCGGGGTTGACCATGACGACGCGGCGGCCGCCCTTGATGCCGCGGTAGCGGTCGTCGAGGCCGTAGATGGTGGTGTTGTACTGGTCGTGGGAGCGCAGTGTCTGCAGCAGCAGGCGGCCTTCGGGCAGTGCGGGGAACTCGACCGGGGCCGCGGTGAAGTTGGCCTTGCCGGTGTGGGTGGGGAAGCGGCGCTCGTCGCGCGGGGCGTGCGGGAGGGAGAAGCCGCCGGGCTTCGCGACGCGGGTGTTGAAGTCCTCGAAGCCGGGGACGACGTGCGCGATGCGGTCGCGGATCGTCGCGTAGTCCTTCTCGAACTCCTCCCAGTTGATCTCCGATTCGCCGCCGAGGACGGCGCGGGCCATCCGGGCGACGATGGCGGGCTCGGAGAGGAGGTGGGGGCTCGCGGGGGTGAGGTTGCCGCGGGAGGCGTGCACCATGCCCATGGAGTCCTCGACGGTCACGACCTGCTTGCCACCGGCTTGGACGTCCTTGTCGGTGCGTCCCAGGGTGGGCAGGATCAGGGCGCGGCGGCCGGTGACGGCGTGCGAGCGGTTGAGTTTGGTCGACACATGGACGGTGAGCGAGGTGCGGCGCATCGCGGCCTCGGTGACGTCGGTGTCGGGGCTCGCGGCGACGAAGTTGCCGCCCATGGCGAAGAAGACCTTGGCCTTGCCGTCGCGCATGGCCCGGATGGAGCGGACGACGTCGTACCCGTGGTGGCGGGGGGAGACGATCCCGAACTCCTTGTCGAGGGCGTCCAGGAAGGCGGCGGCGGGGCGCTCGAAGATGCCCATGGTGCGGTCGCCCTGGACGTTGGAGTGGCCGCGGACGGGGCAGACGCCGGCGCCTGTGCGGCCGATGTTGCCGCGCAGCAGGAGGAAGTTGACGACTTCGCGGATGGTCGGCACGGCGTGCTTGTGCTGGGTGAGCCCCATGGCCCAGCAGACGATGGTGCGCTTGGAGGCGAGGACCAGGGCGAGCGCCTGCTCGATCTCGGGGCGGGTGAGGCCGGTCGCGGTGAGCGTCTGGTCCCAGTCGGCTTCCCGGGCGGTGGCGGCGAACTCCTCGTAGCCATGGGTGTGTTCACGGACGAACAGCTCGTCGACCGCGCCGTCCGTGTCCAGGATCAGCTTGTTGAGGAGGCGGAAGAGGGCCTGGTCGCCGCCGATGCGGATCTGCAGGAAGAGGTCGTTGAGGACGGCGCCCTTGATCATGCCCTGGGGGGTCTGCGGGTTCTTGAAGCGCTCCATGCCGGCTTCGGGCAGCGGATTCACCGAGATGATCTTCGCGCCCGCGTGCTTGGCCTTCTCCAGGGCGGAGAGCATCCGGGGGTGGTTGGTGCCCGGGTTCTGTCCGGCGACGATGATCAGGTCGGCCTGGTGCATGTCCTCCAGGGAGACGCTGCCCTTGCCGATGCCGATGGTCTCCGCCAGGGCGGAGCCCGACGACTCGTGGCACATGTTGGAGCAGTCGGGCAGGTTGTTGGTGCCGTACGCGCGGGCGAAGAGCTGGAGGAGGAAGGCGGCCTCGTTGCTGGTGCGGCCCGATGTGTAGAAGAGGGCCTCGTCGGGGGAATCGAGGGCGGTGAGTTCCTCGGCGATGACCTCGAAGGCCCGCTCCCAGCTGACGGCTTCGTAGCGCTCGGCGCCCTCGGGCAGGTACATGGGCTGGGTGATGCGGCCCTGCTGTCCCAGCCAGTACCCGCTGCGCGATGCCAGGTCGGCGACGGGGTGTGCGGCGAAGAACTCGGGTGTCACGCGGCGCAGCGTCGCCTCCTCGGCGACCGCCTTCGCGCCGTTCTCGCAGAATTCCGCGGTGTGGCGCTTGTCGCCCTCGGGCCAGGCGCAGCCGGGGCAGTCGAAGCCGTCCTTCTGGTTGACCTTCAGGAGGGTCTGCGCGGTGCGGACCACACCCATCTGCGCTTGCGCGATCTTGAGGGTGTGGCCGATGGCGGGGAGTCCTGCCGCGGCGTGCTTGGGGGCCGCGACCTGCGGCGCGTCCTGGACCGGGTCACCTGCGGGCGGCTTGGCAGCCATGGTGCTCCCCTTCGAGCGGGCGGTTCGATTCGTACGGTTCCGATCCTGTCACGCACCGCCGACAGCCGCCCCGGCGAGGGCCTCGGAGGTCTGGAATGTCAGTGCTCCGTGGCAGGATCGGGGTCGTGGCCAAGACAGCATCGAAGCAGACCGCAGACTCCCGTCCCCGCTTGCTCCTCATGGACGGGCACTCCCTGGCGTACCGGGCGTTCTTCGCGCTGCCCGCGGAGAATTTCACGACCGCGACGGGCCAGCCGACCAATGCCATCTACGGCTTCGCGTCGATGCTGGCGAACACGCTGCGCGACGAGGAGCCGACGCACCTCGCCGTCGCGTTCGACGTCTCGCGCAAGACATGGCGGGCGGAGGAGTTCCCCGAGTACAAGGCGAACCGCTCGAAGACCCCGGACGAGTTCAAGGGGCAGGTCGAGCTGATCGGCGAGGTCCTGGACGCGATGCATGTCGACCGTTTCGCGGTCGACGGCTTCGAGGCGGACGACGTGATCGCCACGCTCGCCACCCAGGCCGAGGCGGCCGGTTTCGACGTGCTGATCGTCACCGGTGACCGGGACTCCTTCCAGCTGGTCACCGAGCACACCACGGTGCTCTACCCGACCAAGGGCGTCTCGGAGCTGACCCGCTTCACGCCCGAGAAGGTCGAGGAGAAGTATGGACTGACGCCGCAGCAGTACCCGGACTTCGCGGCGCTGCGAGGCGACCCCTCCGACAACCTGCCGGGCATCCCGGGTGTCGGGGAGAAGACCGCGGCGAAGTGGATCAACCAGTTCGGTTCCTTCGACGAGCTGGTGGAGCGCGCCGACGAGGTCAAGGGCAAGGCCGGGCAGAACTTCCGCGACCACCTGGACGCGGTGAAGCTCAACCGCAGGCTGACGGAGATGGTGCGGGACGTCGAGCTGCCCAAGGGCCCGGCGGAGCTGGAGCGTGCGGCGTACGACCGCGATGCGCTGATGGGTGTCCTTGACGTACTGGAGATCCGCAATCCCTCGCTGCGGGAGCGGCTGCTGGCTGTGGACCCGGGTGCGGGCGAGGAGGAGACGGCGGCTCCGGCGGCGGGTGTGGAGATCGACGGCTCGGTTCTCTCCGCGGGTGAGCTGGCCCCCTGGCTGGAGCAGCACGGCGGGCAGCCGCTGGGTGTGGCGACGCTCGACACCTGGGCGCTGGGCACGGGCAGTGTCACGGAGATCGCGCTGGCCGCGGCGGATGGGGCGGCCGCCTGGTTCGATCCGACGCAGCTCGACGAGGCGGACGAGCGGGCCTTCGCGGCCTGGATCGCGGATGCCTCGCAGCCCAAGGTGATGCACAACGCGAAAGCCGCCATGCGGGTCTTTCCCGAGCACGGCTGGAGCGTCGACGGCGTCACCATGGACACGGCGCTGGCCGCGTATCTGGTGAAGCCGGGTCGCCGTTCCTTCGCCCTGGACGCACTGTCGGTGGAGTATCTGGCCCGTGAGCTCGCCCCGGCTTCGGCGACCGATGGGCAGCTGGCCTTCGGGAGCGACGACCAGGCCGAAGCCGATGCGCTGATGACGCAGGCCAGGGCCGTCCTCGACCTGGGCGGGGCGTTCACCGAGCGCCTCAAGGAGGTCGGCGCCCTGGAGCTGCTGCACGAGGTGGAGCTGCCCACCTCCATCCTCCTGGCCCGTCTGGAGCGGCATGGCATCGCCGCGGACCGAGCCCATCTGGAGGGCATGGAGGAGCAGTTCGCGGGCGCCGTGCAGCAGGCGGTACAGGAGGCGCACGCGGCGGTCGGGCATGAGTTCAACCTGGGCTCGCCCAAGCAGCTGCAGGAGGTCTTCTTCGGCGAGCTGGGCCTGCCCAAGACCAAGAAGACCAAGACCGGTTACACCACGGACGCCGACGCGCTGGCCTGGCTGGCGGCGCAGACCGACCACGAGCTGCCGGTGATCATGCTGCGCCACCGGGAGCAGGCCAAGCTGCGGGTCACGGTCGAGGGCCTGATCAAGACGGTGGCCGCGGACGGCCGTATCCACACGACGTTCAACCAGACGGTGGCGGCGACGGGCCGGCTCTCCTCGACCGACCCGAACCTGCAGAACATCCCGGTGCGCACGGACGAGGGCCGGGCGATCCGGCGTGGCTTCGTCGTCGGCGAGGGCTATGAGTCGCTGATGACGGCCGACTACAGCCAGATCGAACTGCGCGTGATGGCGCACCTGTCGGAGGACGCGGGCCTCATCGAGGCGTTCGCCACCGGCGAGGACCTCCACACGACGGTCGCCTCCCAGGTGTTCGGCGTGGAGAAGTCCGAGGTCGACCCGGAGATGCGGCGCAAGATCAAGGCGATGTCGTACGGACTGGCATACGGGCTCTCGGCGTTCGGCCTCTCCCAGCAGCTGAACATCGAGGCCGGTGAGGCGCGCGGCCTGATGGACACGTTCTTCGAGCGGTTCGGCGGAGTACGGGAGTATCTGCAGCGCGCGGTGGAGGAGGCCAGGGCGACGGGCTACACCGAGACGATGCTCGGCCGCCGCCGGTACCTCCCCGACCTCAACAGCGACAACCGCCAGCGCCGGGAGATGGCCGAGCGGATGGCGCTCAACGCCCCGATCCAGGGCACGGCGGCCGACATCGTGAAGGTCGCCATGCTGAACGTCGACCGGGCGCTGATCGAGGCGGGTCTGACGTCGCGGATGCTGCTCCAGGTGCACGACGAAATCGTGCTGGAGATCGCGGCGGGTGAGCGGGAGCGGGTGGAGGAGCTGGTCCGCCGTGAGATGGCGGGGGCGGTTTCGCTGCGCGCGGCGCTGGATGTGTCGGTGGGTGCGGGCCAGGACTGGGAGTCGGCCGCGCACTGATCCTGCGGGGTGGTGGGTGGGCAAGCGACCTCCGGCCGCTTCGTCCTCAATCGCCGGACGGGCTTGATTTTGCTGATCTGGCCTTTCTTGTGCGCCCACAAGAAAGCCGGTGCCGGGCAAAAACAAGCCCCTCCGGCGAT
>NZ_JAFLRJ010000161.1:0-6015 GCF_017315755.1 Streptomyces beijiangensis | reverse complement strand
CGGGGGCGGAGCCCCCGAAAAGGCGCGGGCCCGCCCCCGGCACCTACAGCCGCTCGGTCACCCTGAACCGCTCCGCCACCACCATCGTGTCGTCGTCGACCACGAACCCCGGATCCCCCAGCGCCTCCCGCATGTCCTCCCCGTGCCAGAACCGCTCATGGTCGGCCCGCCACTCCGCCACCGACCCGTGCTCCTCGCCCTCGTCGACAGCGTGCTGCAGATCGACATCCCCCAGCCGCAGCACCCTGACCTCCGTGATCTCCACCACCGCGATCTCCATCCCCGCCGAGTCGATCAGCGCCGACCTTTCCCCGACGGGTGGCAGCTCCTCCCGCTCCGCCTCGAACTCGGCGAGCAGCCCCGTCGTCGAGACCTTCTCCCCGCTGAGCACGGCGTTGACGAGCCGGTCCCGCAGCGGTCCGGGAAAGGCGAGCAGGTACGGCTTGAGCGGTTCGGAGTTCGGCATGGCCCCAAGCCTACGTAAATCATCACGGTGCAAGGGGAGTTGAGGAGCCCGCCACTCCAGTTCCCCCTTGACGCGGACCTGCCCGTACCGCTTTGCTGTGCGTGATCATTCACTCACCGCAGCCGGGAAGGGCTTCCGCGGATGTCTCCGCCACCCCTCGGCCGCTCCCGAAGACGGGGCGTCCAGCACGTAGACCCGGCTCTCGGCGACTCCGAACTCATCGCCGCCCGTGCCCAGTTGGCCCAGGGCCGCTGGACCCGCGTCCGCTCCCTGCTCGCCGGTACGGGCGACGACTGGGACCGCCGCGGCCACCGTCTTGTCGTACTCGCCGAGGGATCCGCGTCCGCCGCCTGGGCGCGCGACTGGCAGCTCGCCGAGCCCGAAAGCGCCGACGCGGCCACGCTCCTGGCGTGCGCCGCCGTTTTCGGCGCGATACGGGGGAAGGGCCCCGAGGCCGCCGCCGTCGAGGCCTGCCGTACCGCCGCCCGCCTCGCCCCCGCCGACCCGACGCCCTGGCTCGCGATGCTGATCCTCGCGCGCGAACGCGCCACCGAGGACGAGGTCAGCCGCCTCTTCGAGGAGGTGAGGGCCCGCCATCCCGAACACCACCATGCCCACCACCTGATGGCGGCCCGGCTGGCCGAGCGCCATCCGGAGGCCGGTCAGGACCCGCTCCACGAGGTGTACGACTTCGCCGCCTGGGCCGCCGAACAGGCCCCCGCCGACTCGCCCCTTGCCGTCCTGCCGGTAGTGGCCCACGCCGAGCGCTACCGCGTCCTGGCCGCGGCGGGCAGCGAACCCGCCAACCCCCTGCGCTCCGCCCACTGGTCCGGCCGGCGCGCCCGCCAGGTCATGAAGGCCGCCTTCGACTGGTGGCTGGAGTGGGAGCGCGAGGACCACCCCCGCAACCGTATCGACCTCAACTTCCTTGCCCACGCGAAGTACTGCGAGGGCCGCCCCGCCGAGGCCGCCGCCCTCTTCCACCGCATCGGCGAGCACGCCACCCGGGCTCCCTGGGCCTACCCGGACCGGGATCCGTACCAGGCCTTCAGCGCCGCGCGCGACGCAGCGCTCGGCTCCGTGTAAGTAACCCCGTCATTCCTCACGAAGGGACCGACCGCCATGGCGCCGGGCAGTACGAGCACGACCGAGACCAGCGGAACCAGTGAGATCAGCACATTCAAAGGCCAGGAACAGGCCCTGCGCGCCGGCCGTCTCGGCACGGCCGGACTGCTGCTCTCCGTCCTCGCCGCCAGCGCGCCGCTGATGGTGGTCGCCGGGGTGATGCCCACCATCTTCGGCCCGATGGGCATCGTCGGACAGCCGCTCCTCTACGTCATCCTGGGCGTGGTCCTGGTCCTCTTCAGCGTCGGCTACGCGGAGATGAGCCGCCACGTCCACAACGCGGGCGCCTTCTACGCGTACATCGCCCGCGGCCTGGGCGCCACCGCCGGCGCGGCCGCCTCCTTCGTCGCCCTGGTCGCGTACAGCGCCATGCAGGTCGGCATCTACGGCATCTTCGGCTTCGAGGTCTCCGGCCTCTTCCAGACGTACCTGGACACCGAAATAGCCTGGTGGATACCGGCGTTGGCGGCCATCGTCGTCGTCGCGGCCCTCGCCTGGCTGAAGATCGACCTCAATGCCAAGGTCCTCGGCGTCCTCCTCCTCATCGAGTGCGCCCTGGTCGTCATCTTCGACTTCTCGGCCCTCGCGTCCCCCGCCAAGGAGGGCATCTCCTTCCACGCGTTCAACCCCGACACCCTCACCGGCGCGGGCCTGGGCACCGCGCTCTGCTTCTGCATCGCCGCCTTCGTCGGCTTCGAGCAGGCACCGGTGTACGCGGAGGAGACCAGCCGCCCCCAGGTCGTCGTCCGCCGGGTGATGTTCCTCGCGGTCGGCTTCGTCGCGCTCTTCTTCGCGCTCAGCTCCTGGGCGCTGACCGTGGCGGCGGGCCCGTCCGCGATCAGCGAGCAGTCGGGGAAGCTCGGCCCCGGACTCCTCTTCGCCCTCAGCGAGTCGACGCTCGGCAAGACCTTCACCGACGTCCTGCACATCCTCTTCGTCACGGGCATGTTCGCGGCGATGCTCAGCTTCCACAACGTCGTCGCCCGGTACGCGTTCGCCATGGGCCGCGAGGGACTGCTGCCCGCCGCCTTCGGCCGTACGAACAAGGCCAGCGGCGCCCCCGGCACAGGATCCGTCCTGCAGACCGTCATCTCGGTCGTCGTGGTCATCGCCTTCGCCGCCGCGGACGACAAGCCGGCCGGCGACCCGACCGTCCCCGTCCTGCACCTGTTCACCTGGATGGGCAACATCGGTGCGCTCGGCATCATCGTGCTGATGGCGGGCGCCTCGATCGCCGTGATCGCCTTCTTCGTACGGCGCGGGGCGGCCGGCGCCCAGGCCTGGCGGCTGATCGCGGCGGGCCTGTCCTGCGTGGCGCTGATCGTGATCGCCGTCTACACGGTCAAGGACTTCGACGTCCTGGTCGGCGCGGGCCCCGGGTCGGCCCTGAGCTGGATCCTGCCCGCGATCATCGGCGTCGCACTGGCCGGCGGTCTGGTCTACGGACTGGTGCTGCGCTCGGCCAGGCCCGACGTGCACGCCCGTATCGGACTCGGCAACGAAGCCTTCCAGCTGGACAAGGCCGCCGAACAGATGTGACGAAACACTGACGAGCACCCGTGGCCCCTATCTTTGGGCGCCCACGGGTGCTCGAATCGTTTGTGTGAACGCAGAACAGTCCGACGACCCGGGCGAGACCGGCGGCAAACCCCTCGGCCGCCGCCTGGTGCTCTCCATGCTCGGGCTCGGTGCCGCGGGGGTCGTGACGGCGCCGTACCTCCAGAACGGCCTGGAGTCCTTCCTCTCCGCCGCCTCCGGCAAGGACCCCACGGGGCTGACCGGACTGCTGCCCAACGGCGGCGGCTTCCGCTACTACTCGGTGGCCTCATCGGTCCCGCACAAGTCGGCGGCCGACTACCGCCTGACGGTGGACGGCCTGGTGGACCACCCCACCGCGTACACGCTCGACTCGCTCCGCGCACTGCCGCAGACCCGTCTGGTCCGCGACGTCCAGTGCGTCACCGGCTGGCGGGTCCCCGGCACGCCCTTCGAGGGCGTCCAGCTCTCCCGGCTCCTGGACGCGGCAGGAGTGCGCCCGGGGGCACGGGCCATCCGCTTCAAGTGCTTCGACGGTACGTACAGCGAGAGCCTCACCCTCGAACAGGCACGCAGGGCTGACGTGCTGGTGGCCCTGCGCATGCAGGACAAACCGGTGGTCCACGCGCACGGCGGCCCGGTCCGCCTCTATGTGGCACCCATGTACTTCTACAAATCGGCGAAATGGCTGTCCGGCATCACGGTGACCTCCGATGTGCAGCGCGGCTACTGGGAGGAGCGCGGCTATGACACCGATGCCTGGGTCGGCAAGTCCAACGGACGCGGCGACGCCCCGACCGTCTGAGGAGGTACGCCGCTTCGCGCGCCCCGTCCGCTGGGTCCACCGCACGACGGCGGGCCTGATGCTGCTCTGCATCGCCACGGCGGCCTGCCTCTACATCCCCCAGCTCGCCGAACTGGTGGGCCGCCGCTATCTGGTGGTCACGGTCCACGAATGGGCGGGACTGCTGCTCCCCGTCCCCGTACTCCTGGGACTGGTCTCGCGTGCGCTGCGCGCCGACCTCGGCCGCCTGAACCGTTTCGCCCCGTACGACATCCGCTGGTTGCGCTCCGCCCTGCGCCGCGACGGCGCCCGGCGGGAAGCGGCCAAGTTCAACGCGGGCCAGAAGGTCTACGCGGCCTGGATCGCGGGCGCCACGCTCGTCATGCTGGGCACGGGCCTGCTGATGTGGTTCACGCACCTGACGCCACTGATGTGGCGTACGAGCGCGACGTTCGTACACGACTGGCTGGCGCTGACGGCCGGCATCGTGATCGCCGGCCATGTGGGCATGGCCCTGGCGGACCCGGAGGCGCGGCGGGGGATGCGCACGGGATCGGTGAGCAGGGGCTGGGCCGAGCGCGAACACCCGCGGTGGAAGGACTGAGCGGCGACAGTTTCCGGCCAGTAGCGGGGAGTTCGGGCGCGGGGCCGCGGCCGTGGCGGGAAGGCGCCAAGGCCGCATCTCGCCAGCCGCTCACCCCCTTTGTGCATTTCCTGGAAACACAAACCTGTTGAGACTCTTCCCGGCACTCGGGCAACACCCCGCGCCCGAGGCCCAGGAAGAGAGACAGTGATGACCAGAGGACCTGCGAGACGAGGCGCGGCACTGTTGTCGGCCGGGCTCGCGTTCGCCCTGCTTCCCCCGGGCGCGGCGCGCGCCGACGACACCGCGGAGGCTGTTGCCCCCGCTGCCACGTCGGCCGCCGTCAGCTCCGCCCGCACCGTGACCCTGGTGACCGGCGACAAAGTGATCGTCACCGACCTCGGCGGCGGCAAGAAGACCGTGACCGTCGACCGGGCCAAGGGAGCGATCGGCGCCGTCAGGACGCAGATCTCGGACGGCCACATCAACGTCGTACCGGACGAGGCGCGCCCGTATCTCGCCTCGGGCGCCCTGGACGCACGGCTCTTCGACGTCAGCGAGCTCATCGCCCAGGGGCTCGCGGACGCCAAGAGCGATGCGACGCCCCTCATCGTGACCTACTCGGGCAAGAACGCCCGGGCCGCCGCGGCCGCACCCAAGGGCGCGGAGCGCACCCGTACCCTCGCCAGTGTCGGCGGTGCGGCGCTCGACGCCGACAAGGGCCGTACGTTCTGGGAGAGCGCAACAGGCGGCGCGACCAAGGCGGCCGACGACTTCTCGGGAGGCATCGGGAAGATCTGGCTCGACGGACGCGTCAAGGCCGACATGGCCGAGAGCAACGCGCAGATAGGCACCCCGGAGGCGTGGGAGGCCGGGCTCACCGGCAAGGGCGTGAAGGTCGCCGTCCTCGACACCGGCTTCGACGCCACCCACCCCGACCTCGCCTCGCGCGTCACCGAGTCCAAGTCCTTCATCGCGGGCGAGGACGTCGCCGCCGACGGCAACGGCCACGGTACGCACGTCACCTCCACCGTGGGCGGATCCGGAGCCGCGTCCGACGGCAAGGAGCAGGGCGTCGCCCCCGGCGCCACGCTCGCCGTCGGCAAGGTCCTCAGCAACGCGGGCGAGGGCAGCGAGTCGGAGATCATCGCCGGCATGGAGTGGGCCGCCAAGGACATCAAGGCCAAGATCGTCTCCATGAGCCTCGGCTCGACGGAGGCCAGCGACGGCACCGACCCGATGGCCGCCGCCGTGAACACCCTCTCCCAGGAGACCGGCACCCTCTTCGTCATCGCGGCGGGCAACGTCGGCGCCCCCACCTCCATCGGCTCGCCCGGCGCCGCCGACTCCGCGCTCACCATCGGCGCCGTCGACTCCGCCGACCAGCCCGCCTACTTCACCAGCCAGGGCCCGCGCCTGGGCGACAACGCCCTCAAGCCCGACCTGTCGGCGCCCGGCGTCGCCATCGACGTACCGCTCATCGTCGTGTACGAACCGGTGCCGGCGACGTACGAGGAGCGC
>NZ_JAFLRJ010001523.1 GCF_017315755.1 Streptomyces beijiangensis | reverse complement strand
GGGCCCCGGCGGTGGGTCCGGTGGAGCGGGGCGCCGCAATATGCGCCAGTACGGGATGCTGATCGCACTCGGCCTGATCGTCGTCCTGTTCCAGATATGGACCGACGGCGTTCTGCTCAAGCCGAACAACGTCACCAACCTGGTCCTCCAGAACAGCTACATCCTGGTCCTGGCCATCGGCATGATGATCGTCATCATCG
>NZ_JAFLRJ010001522.1 GCF_017315755.1 Streptomyces beijiangensis | reverse complement strand
GTGCAGTGAAGCGGCTCCCGCCGCCGAAACAATAAATGATCTTGCGAGGCGTGGCTAGAGCTCCGAGCCGGAAGGTTCGTCAGGTTGGGTTCGTGTCGCAGATCGCATAACTACCCAATAAAAACAAGGAAGTTGACCTCTGCCCTCGAATGCCAGGAGATGGGTGGATCATGGTGAGGTGATCCGCCGTCATGAGCTCACCGATGTCGAGTGGGAGGGGATCGCGCCCCGGATGCCACAGGCCGTCACCGGGCGACTGTCTTGGAGCGGATCATGGCTGACGTCCTGGGGAGCGGCAAGGAGATGCACCGCAACGTGACAGCCGCTGAAGCACAGAACAGGTACACCGTCAAGGCC
>NZ_JAFLRJ010001521.1 GCF_017315755.1 Streptomyces beijiangensis | reverse complement strand
GGAGAGGATGGTGGGCATCGCCCCGGGGACGGCGATGTCGCGCACCAGGCGCCACCGTCCCAGTCCGTAGGAGCGGCCGAGCTGCAGCAGCTTGGGGTCGACTCCGCGGATGCCGGTCACCGTGTTCAGGTAGATGGGGAAGAAGGTGCCCAGCGCCACGAGCAGGATCTTGGGCTCCTCGCCGATGCCGAACCAGGCGATCATCAGCGGCACCAGCGCCAGGTGCGGGATGGTGCGCACCATCTGCAG
>NZ_JAFLRJ010001520.1 GCF_017315755.1 Streptomyces beijiangensis | reverse complement strand
CGCCGGACCCCGTCTTCCCGCCGACCAGCGCACCCGCACCGGCCGCCACGAGCAGCGCGGCCACCACGGACGCCGGCGTCGGCAACGGCAGCGCCCGCGCCACGACCGCCGCCGCCACTCCGATCCCGCCGGCCGTCGCCGCGTCGGCGCCGGCCGCCAGGTAGCCGCTCGCCATGATCGCCAGTGCGGCCGCGGCGACCGTCGCCGTCAGGCCGTACATCCGCTCGTCGGGATCGGCGTGCGACCGGAGCTGGAGCGCCAGCGACAGCAGCACCCATATGCCGAGCGTGCCGAGAAGGGCCGACGGCGACCGGTCGGACGCGAGCAGTGCCACGTCCGCGACCAGTGCTCCGAGGAAGCCCAACGCGATGCCCTGCCGCGCGGGCCACATGCCGTTCAGCCGGAACCAGCCGGCCGCGGTGAGCCCCTGGAG
>NZ_JAFLRJ010001519.1 GCF_017315755.1 Streptomyces beijiangensis | reverse complement strand
TCCAGGAGGACGCCCAGCACCAGGAACGCGACGAGGACCGCGGCGGCCAGGCTGTCCGGCGAGACGGTCACCGTCTGGCTGCTGGACTCCACCACGGCCGGCCTGGCCGCGTCGATCTTCTCGTTGATGTGGTCCGCGGCCCGCGTCGCGAGGGGGACGGCGATGGCGCCGACGAGCGCGGCCAGCACGGCGGTGTCGATGAGCCGGGCGGCGAACCGCTTGCCGAGGGCGGCCGGACGGGCGGCCGCCTGGGCCGCCGCGAGCTGCTGGAAGTGGTCGTTGACCGGGGGCTTCCAGGGCACGACGGGCTGGTCGGGCTGAGGTG
>NZ_JAFLRJ010001518.1 GCF_017315755.1 Streptomyces beijiangensis | reverse complement strand
ACCCTGCTCATCACGCAGTTCGTGGCGCACTCCCTCACCGCGCCGCTGGACGACATGAACGCGGTGGCCCGGTCCATCTCGCACGGCGACTACACCCGCCGGGTGCGCGAGAACCGCCGGGACGAGCTGGGCGACCTGGCCCGGACCATCAATGTCATGGCCGACGAGCTGGAGGCCCAGGACCATCAGCGCAAGGAGCTGGTGGCCAACGTCTCGCACGAGCTG
>NZ_JAFLRJ010001517.1 GCF_017315755.1 Streptomyces beijiangensis | reverse complement strand
CCCTGATTCCGGCCGGGTTCGTCCTGACCGCCGTATCGGCTCTGGCGGTGGGCTGGGTCCTCAAGGGCGGCGGCAGTGGAGGCATCCTGCTCTTCGTTGCTTCCGCGGGCATCGGTTCGGGTCTCTCCGGCGCCTTCACTCCCACCTTCCCGACGCCGCCCGCGACCATACGGCTCTAGGACGCGGCGGACGCCGGCGGTCTGCTCGCGACCGTCACCCAGCTCGGACAGCTGATCGGCGTCGCGGCCTTCG
>NZ_JAFLRJ010001516.1 GCF_017315755.1 Streptomyces beijiangensis | reverse complement strand
CCAACCCGTGGGTGACCGGCGGCGAGTCGGCCGAACTCGCCCTGGCCCTCTGGGTGATGGGCGAGTCCGACCGCGGGCTGGAGGTGCTCCAGTCCATTCAGCACCTGCGCGATCCGGAGACCGGCCTGTACTGGACGGGGTACGTCTTCGACGACGAGGCGATCTGGCCGGTCGAGCTGACCGCCTGGACGGCCGGTTCGCTGCTGCTGGCCGTCGCCGCACTCGGTGGTCACGAGGCCACCTGCGCGGTCTTCAGCGGCGACCGCCTCCCGAAGGGCCTCGACCCCGACTGCTGCACCCGGGTCTGACCGGGGACACGGCCGCCGGGGCAGCAGCGCCCCGGCGGCCGCGGGCGAAACCCCTCGTGCTCAGCGCCGGTGGAGGCTG
>NZ_JAFLRJ010001515.1 GCF_017315755.1 Streptomyces beijiangensis | reverse complement strand
ACCCGGCGCAGCGCTACGTCGAACTGCGCCGGGTCACGGAGGCGAGGGACGCGATCGCCCGGTCCTGACGGTCCGCTCTAGCCGACCAGCAACTCGCCCTTGATGCGGGCCAGTTCGCGACTGTCGACGCCGACCCCGTCCTTCAGGTACGTGCCGAAGGAGCCGTACTTGGCGGCGACCTCGTCGAAGCCCGAGTTGAGGTACTCGGCCCGTACATCCAGGAGCGGTTTGTAGACCGCGGCC
>NZ_JAFLRJ010000160.1 GCF_017315755.1 Streptomyces beijiangensis | reverse complement strand
CATGGCACACAACTGGCGCCATAGCGAGCCAATGTGCGCCACATTCCAGCCAAAGCGGAACCACACCGACGAATTCCCAGGTCAGGAACTGATCGAAGCGGGGGAATACATGTGCTGAACGCGCGGGCCGAACCGTCTACCTGCGCATTCTCCCCTCCTGTCACGCCATGGCCCCGCGATTGGCACGAGCCACTCTCTATATGACTCCACATGGCGCCATAGATGTGCCATCATGGCGCCATCAACAGTGCGCCACTGAAGGGGTCGGGTCATGGAGACAGCACGGAGCCAGCAGCAGACGCCGACCACCGCCCTCACCGCCTTCGCGCGCTTCGTGCTCTGCGGCGGCGGAGTGGGGCTCGCCTCCAGCTTCGCCGTGGCGGCCCTGGCCTCATGGACTCCCTGGGCCCTGGCCAACGCCCTGGTCACCGCGGTCTCCACGCTCCTCGCCACCGAGCTGCACGCCCGCTTCACCTTCGGCGCGGGCCGGCGGGCGACCTGGCGCCAGCACGCGCAGTCGGCCGGATCCGCGGCAGTCGCGTACGCGGCGACCTGCGCGGCGATGGCCGTCCTGCAACTGCTGGTGGCAGCGCCCGGTGCGGTGGTCGAACAGGCCGTGTACCTGTCCGCCTCCGCGCTCGCCGGCGTCGCGCGGTTCGCGGTGCTGCGCCTCGTGGTCTTCGCGCGGAACCACGCGCAGACCACGGCCACCGTCCGCGCCACCCGCCCCGTGGACGCGACCGTGGCCCGCGCCGCGGCCCCGGCCGGCACCGCGGCGCTCTGCCACGCCGCCTGACGTGCAGCACACATCCCATGAGGACCACGCGCTGCTCAAGCGACCTTTAAGCGCTTTTCCAGTGGGCGCTGCTTGTCTGACTGCGGTGTTGAACGCCCGGGGAGTCGGGCGCAGGCCGTGGCAATGCATCTCACCGGGCACCATCCATCGAGCCATCGAGAAGGGGAGATCCACATGAACCTGAACCACGAGGAAGCCGCACAGGAGCTCGACGCCGACAAGCTTGCCGCTCTCGCCGAGGCTGACGAGGCCACCGCTGTCGAGCCTCTCACCCCGAAGCGCGTCAACAGCAAGTACGCCCTTCTGCAGGACGGCACCGACGTCTGATCCGTGTTCTCGGCCGGTCCGTCCGGCCGATGCGCGATCTGTCCGCTCAGTAACGGCCACGCTCGACTCCTCACCTCACCTCATCCGGCATCGGACCTTCACGAGGGCTCACATGCGGCAGCCTCGAATACTCCTCGTCAACCCGCCCATCTGGAACGTGTACGCGCCTCACCTCGCGGTTCCCCTGCTGGCCGCGGTCATGCGCCGGCACGGCTGGCAGGTGACATCGCTGGACCTGAGCATCGAGCAGACGGACTGGCTGCTCTCCGGCGACGGTCTCGGGGAGCTGTTCCCCAAAGCGGAGCGCCGGCTGAACGGTCTGCCCGCGCACGAGCGCAGGGCGCACGAAGAGGTCCTCACCGTCTTCGGTGACACGGTGCGCCGCATCGACGGTGCCAGAGCCGCACTCAAGTCCCGTCACGTACTGGCGGACCCGGACGCGTTCACCGATGCGGCCACGGTCGTCCGCAACGGACTCGCTTGTGTCTCGGCCTCGTTCGCCGGCTTGAGATACGACCTCCGGGGGAATTTCTCGTCCTTCTCGCACCGGCGCTCCGACTCCGTTCTGGAGGCCGCCCGTTCGGTCGACCGCAACGTGTACGGCTGGGCGCTGGAACAGCGCCCGATCCCCGCACTCGACGATCCCGACCTGGCGGTGGCCGGTATCTCGGTCTCCGCCGACACACAGTTGATCGCGGCCCTCACCACGGCCCGCCACATCAAGCTCCGCCGGCCCGACGTGCACGTGGTCATGGGCGGCAATCTGACGACCCGCATGGTGAGCCGCTGGCAGGAGGAGCACCCCTTCTTCGCGTACGTGGACTCGTTCATCTCCTACGAGGGCGAGGACGCGCTGCCCGCCCTGTGCGACCGGATCACCGGCGTCGACGACCGGCCCGTACCCGGTCTGCTCGAGCGCGACGGCCGCGGCGGCCTGCTGCGGACCCCCGCGGCCATGGTCGACGTCTCCGACCTGCCCACACCGGACTTCGACGGCCTGCCGCTCGACCGGTACTTCGCGCCAGGACCGGTACTGCCGCTCCAGGCGTCGCGCAGCTGTGCCTGGGACTGCGCCTTCTGCTCGATCCCGTTCGCCAGCAACAAGTTCCGCATCCGGCGCCCCGAACAGGTCGTCCGCGACATGGCCGCGCTCGCGGCCAAGCACGGCTCCGACAGTTTCATGTTCGTGGACGAGATCATGACGCTGACCTCGTTGCGCGGGGTCTCCCGGGACCTGATCGAGGGCGGACACGAACTCTTCTGGTACGGGGAGACCCGGTTCAGCAAGGGACTGGACGACAAACTGGCGTCCGCACTGCGCCGCTCCGGCTGCCGTCGCCTCGACCTGGGACTGGAGTCGTACAACCAGCGCGTGCTCGACCTGATGCGCAAGGGCACCAAGGTCGACGACATCGAGCCTTCGCTCCAGGCCCTGCTGGGAAACAAGGTCCCCGTCCACCTCTTCTGCATGACGGGCTTCCCGGGCGAGACCCGGGAGGAGGCCCTGCGCACCCAGGAGTTCGCCGACGATGCGCTGCGCCGCTCGGCGGAGGAGTTCGGTGTGCCGTACTCCACCGCTGCGAACGGGCCCTTCATCCTGGACGTGCTCTCCCCCGTCGGTGAGCGTCCCGACCTCTTCGGCGTCGGACTGATTCCGCCCGGCGACGGCGAGGACCTGGCCTTCGACCTCGACTACACGGTGACAGAAGGCCTCAGCCAGCAGGACGCGGCCCTGCTGACCTCCGGTGGTCCCGGGCCGGCGGCGGGAGCCGCGTTCCACCGGGGCACCTGGATCGGCGACGCGGAGGAGTGGTCGTTCCTGTGGGCGCTCGCCGAGGCGGAGCTGCCGTCCCGCCAGGTGACCGCGCCCCCCGCCCCGCTCCTCCAGATCGACATCACCGCCTCGGTGCGGCTCGCGAACGGGGTGCAGGGCCGGGAATCGGCCACCGGCCGCGGGATCCTGCTGCACGTGCCGTCGTGCGACGCCCTGATCGACGTACCCCTGCAATGGCGCCCGCTGCTGGACGGCCGGCCGCACACCGTGTCCGCCCTCTGGCAGGACGCCGGGGCGCCTCGGGCCGCCGCGGCCGCGCTGGCACGGCTCGCCGCGCACGGGGCCCTGGCCATCGAACCGGCCGGCTCCACCGAGGAGTCGCACCCGCTGTGGTACGCCGCCCAGCCGCATGAGGTGACCGACAGCCGCCCCGACGGAAGCTGTCTGCTCGTCTCCGCGGAGACGGGGCGCCGTGTCAGGGTCTCCGCCGCGGGCCGGCTCCTGTGGCTGCTCACGGCCGGGGGTGCGAGCGACCGCGAACTTGCGGCCCGGTCCCGGCTTCCCGAGCGGCAACGGCGTCTGCTCCTGGAGAACCTGGCCGGACACCGGGTGATCGCAGCTGCCTCCCTCGACCCCGGGCTTCTCGAACTGCCGCGCGTCGCGGCCTGACTACAGGAGTTTGCTGTGCCTCACCCGGTCTCCGTGGCAGACGCAGAACTGGACCGCTTCTGGAAGGAGTTCGCCTCCCGCAACTGGGAGCGGGAGCCCCTCTCCCTGCCCTCTTCCCCCGTACGACTGGGCCTCGCGGACTGGCAGTTGCTGCGCGCCCTGAGGCTGGCCGCCGACCCGGCCAACCGGCCCAGGGGCTCGAGCCTGCCGAGGATCGTGGTGACGGTGGACGGCCGGACCCAGCCGATCGACACCGGGCACTTCCTCCCCCTGCCCGACGACAGCGGGCTGGACGCCTACCTCGCCAGGGTGGACACGCGGATGAGGAAGCACGAATGGAGCGTCGCGGTCTCCGGGCTCCACGCGGTCGACGGGGTGCTGTGGGACCGGGCCAAACGGCTGGCCGACGACGTCCACCGGTACACGGGGAGCCGGGCCGCCGGGCGCGTCGACATCGACACCTTCATCGGCCGGTACACCTCCACCAACGTCGGTGTGCACGTGGACCACGCGGGCAATTTCGGATTCACCCTGCGCGGCAAGAAACGCCTGCTGACCTGGCCGCCGGAGCGCGGCGACCAGGTCCCGCAGCACACCGCGGACTACGCGTCGGCCCGCGGTCTGGCCGACGTGCTGGTCGGCGTGCCCGGCGCGCTGACGTACTTCCCCTCCGAGCAGCTGCACGTGGGCGAGTCGCCCGACGCCGTGGCCGTCAACGTCAACATCGCCTTCTTCACCCGCAGCGATCCGGCCGCCCTCGTCCTGGAAGCCGTCGGCGGGCTGCTCGGCCGGGCCCGCGGTGACCTCGCCGGCTCTGGCGCGTCCGCCGCGTCCGTCGCATCCGTCGCATCCGTCGCGTCCGTCGCGGGCAGCATTCCGGCGCCGGCCCGCGCCGCGCTGGCGACGCTGGCGGGACTGACCGGCGGCGAGATCGCGGACGTCGTCTGGGAACACCACATGCGTACGGTGACGTCGGGCGGGCTGGGGGTCGGCCGGCCCGCCGAG
Organism: Streptomyces beijiangensis; assembly: GCF_017315755.1. Taxonomy (GTDB): domain Bacteria; phylum Actinomycetota; class Actinomycetes; order Streptomycetales; family Streptomycetaceae; genus Streptomyces; species Streptomyces beijiangensis. The sequence goes on along the minus strand of NZ_JAFLRJ010000160.1, from coordinate 5,863 downwards.
GCCCTCGTCCCGGTGGGGCGCAGGGCCGGGGTCCGCAAGCGCACGGACGTCGAGCTGCGCCAGCGCCTTCTCGCCGACGGGCGCCGTGCGGTGGCCACCCAGGGGCACACCCTGAAAGTGGCCGACCACCCTCAGCTCGCGGCGGCCGTGACCGCGCTCGCCGAAGGGGACACCCTCGGCCTCGCCGACTGGGAGCGCCGGTCGGATCCCGCGGCGGTGCCCCTGCTCCACGCCGTGCTGCTCAGGCTGTCGTCGTGGCGGGCCCTCGACGTCCGGGAGGATCCGGCCCCGTGACCTCCATGCGGCAGGGCAGGACAGCGGCACTCATGGTGGGTGCCGCGCTGCTGGTGAGCACGGTGGGCGACGAGGTGGCGATGGTGGCGCTCGCCCTGCGCGGCGCCGACCGTACCGGCCTGACGTCGGTGGTGTCGGCCCAGATGCTCGCCGGTCTGGTACCCGGCATCGTCCTGGGCGGGCCCATCGGGCGCGTCTGCGACCGTTTCCGTACGGATGCGGTGCTCGGCGTGGCACTGGCCCTGGAGTGCCTCGTCGCGGCGGCGGCCGCCGCGGTCGCGGACAGCGCTCTGCTGCTCATCACCGCGATGCTGATGCTGGGCGTCCTGGGGGCCGTTGCCCAGACCTGTGTGATGGCCCTCGTCCCGCAGCTCTTCCCGGGCCCCGGTATCCAGCTCCGGGTGAACGGCGTCATGGAGTCGGTGCGGAACGCGGGATACATCGTCGGCCCGCTGCTGGTGGGCCTGTTGACGGCGCACGGCGGAACCGGACTGGCTCTCGTGGTGGACGCGGGGACCTTCGCGTTCGCCCTGCTGGCCATCCCGGTGATCCGCGGCCGGATCTCCGCGCCGCACCCTGCCGCCAGCGCCCCCGCCGGAGCCGGAAAGCGGACCGCGGGGGCGGCCGGAGGGGGGCTGCGGCTCGGTCTCTCCCTCCTGTGGGCGGGGGCGGGGAGGCGCATGACGCTCACCACGATCGCGGTCACCGTCGCTGCGACCTCGGTCGCCAACGTACTGATGCCGTTCTTCGCACGTGACATCCCCGGCGGCACGGCCGTCTACGGCACTCTGCTCGCCACCTGGAGCGTGGGCCTGGTACTCGGCCCGTTCCTGCTGCGCGGCAGGCTCGGCCGCCTGCCCACCTCCGCGGTCGCCGTCACGGCGGCCACCTGCATCGGCCTCAGCTACATGGTGACCGGCGCCTTTCCCGTCATCCCGCTCATGCTGGCCGCCTTCCTGGGCGGCGGCATGGCCAACGCCGTGCAGAACGTGGCGCTGCGGACCCATGTGATGGCCGACTGCCCGCAGGACGTACGGGGCCGGGTGGGAGCCGCGTACGGGGCGACGCTGCAGAGCGCGGTGGCAGCCGGCTTCGCCCTGGCCGCACTCGTACCCGCCGACGGGGCCCGCTGGGGCATCCTCGCCGGCGGGGTGATCGCCTTCCTGGCCGGCCTGCTCGGCCGGCTCGGCCTGCTGCGGACGCGCGTGACTGCCGGCCCCCCGGCGCCGGGCCGGCCCGTGACCGTAACCGCCGGAACTGCACTGGACGGAGAGAGGCCATGAGCAGCAGCCCGAGCGCCCTCGACCCGGTCATCCCCCGGTTCTGTGCCCAGACCGGGGCCTCGCTCCCCCTCGCCTGGGAATTCGCCTGGTCACCCCCGCCCGATGAGGCAGTGGTCAGGCTGACGCCACCGCCTGACCCCCGGGTGCTCGACCGCGACACCTGGCCCCGCCGGCTCGCGCAGGACACCCGGCTGAGCCTGTCGTCCGGGGCCCGGCTCCAGCACACGCCCGTCCCGTTCCTGTACGAAGGGGGGCCGGTCGCCGTGCTGTTCCGCACGGACCCGGCGGCCTTCGTGGAGGTGCCCGGGCCGGTCGGCGACGCCCTGGTGCGCGGCACCACGGTGGCCGAGGTCCGCCGGGCGTGGGGACGGGACGCCGCGGCCGTCGACCACAAGCTCGTAGGGATGATGCGCTACGGCCTGCTGTGCTGCGGCCCGGCACCCCGGGACCGGCGGCGGACGGCGGACGCCGGTTCGCTGGTCCAGGAGGCATGGGTGGAGGCGGTGGAGCGGGAGGACGGTGGCCATGTCCTCGCCCATACCGCGACGGGCAACTTCCTCCGGACCGGCGAGGCTGCCTTCCGGCTGTGGCAGTGGGCCGGGGCCGGCGACGGGGACGGGGACGGGATCGACCGGCGACAGCTTCCCGCGCAACTCCACGACGTGGCCGGCCTGTTGCTGTCGGCCGGCATGCTCCGGGCCGTAGAGGGGACAAGCCGTGCATGATCCGGCCGACGAGGCGCTGAGTGCTCTCACCCGCCCCGGCATGGGAACCGAGAACGCCGGTCCCGTGCTGCGGGCGCTGACCAGGATGGCGCGCCCGCGCACCGTGGTCGAGGTGGGGGCCGGTTCCTCCACTCTCCATCTGCTGCTCGGGCTGCGCGACGCCCGGGCGGAAGCCGCCGCGGACCGGCGCCTGTTCGGCGGGGAGGTCACGAACGACGAACGGACCTCCGTCCTGCACCCGCGTTCCGCACTCGACGACTACGCGCCGAGGCTCCTCGTCGTCGACGACATCTCCGTGGCCGGCACCTCGGCACATCAGGTGAGCGACGCGGCCCGCGCCCTCGGCCTCGACGACATGCTCACCTTCGTCGAACGGGACTTCTTCGGCCTGACGGACCAAGAACTCGACGCCTGGGGGCCGTTGGACCTGGTGTGGCTCGATGCCGGCACGCAGGCCGACGACGCCGGTTTCCTCACCTCCCTGTGGCCCCGGGTGACACCGGGCGGCACGGTCGTGCTGCACGAGCCGTATCTGGCGACGACGGCGGCGACGCCTTCCGGCCGGGTGGCCTGCCGCGTCGTCCCCACACCCCTGCTGCAGGAACTGCGCCGCCAAGGTGCCGTGAGCGCCGACGGGTTCGACGTACTCACCCTCAGCGAACCTCACAAGCACCGTCAGACGGGCCTGCTGCTGCTCCGCAAGCACGCCGGGTGGGAGCGCGACAGAGGCGGTCCGTTCGCCGGGGAACTGGAGGCGCTGGGGGAGACGTCCGCGGCCGAGGTCCCGCGCCTCGGACCGGCGCCCGCACCGGCGTCCGGCGGGGCTGGCGAGCCCGGGGGCCGGATCGTCGCCGCGCTGGCCGACGGCGTCCGTCGTACCGTCTACAGCGCGGTCGTCCTGAGGTCCGACACCACCCAGGGCATCGCGCAACGCCTCGGGACGCCTTCGGGCCGTTGCGCCCAGGCCCTCACCGCGCTGGAAGAGGCAGGCCTGGTCACGTACGACGGCGACCGCTGGTCCGCCGGTGATGATGTATGGCGGCCCGCGCCGTAACGCCCTGTCTGCCTCGGCGTCCGGGTTCTTCCGGCGTCAGGCCTTGGCGCGGCGGATGTCGATGTTGCCGTGCCGCGTACGGGCCCGGACCTCGACCGTGTTCTCGGACTTCTCCGGGTTCTGGGACGCCGTGAGGGAGTTGCGCACCTGTCCTGAGCCGGAGCTGACGTCGAGCCAGGCGGCCGTGCCCTCGCGGACGCCGACCTCGATGGCGCCGTAGGAGGTCTCCAACTGGACGGCGCCGCGGGCGACTTCGCCCACGCGCAGGGTTCCGTGGGCGGTGGTGGCGGTGACGGAGGACTCGGCGCGGGCGATGTCGATGTCGCCGTTGGCGCCGCTCACCCGCAGTTCGCCGGTCGCGGCGCCGACGGCCGTGGTGCCGTGCGAGTTCTTCAGGACCGCGGGGCCGTCGATGAATCCGACGCGCAGGCTGCCCGAGCTGGTGGTGATCTCGGCGGTGCCCTCGATGTGGTCCACGGAGACCGAGCCGTGCGACGCGGTCAGGTGGAGCGGGCCGGTGGCGTCGAGGCGGACGTCGCCGGAGGAGGTCTTCACGCGGACCTCGCCGAGCCGGCCCTCGCCCAGGACCTGGACCCAGGCGCCGGTCACGTCGATGCGCGAGCCCGTGGGCAGCTGGACCGTCACGTCGACGGTGCCGGTGCGCCCGAGCAGGTAGCGCTGCTTGGGCGTCCTGATGGTCAGGTCACCGCTCGCGTACGTGACCTCGGTCTGGTCGGCCGCCCGTACGTCCTGGTCCTTCTTCGCATCGCGCGGGCGCACCTCGACGACGGTGTCGGGACGGTCGCCGGCGGCGAACTGGATGGAGCCGGCCTCCACGCGCGCCGTGGCCGAGATCGCTTCGGGAGTGTCGAAAGAAGGCATGTCTGTCCCGTCCTCTTGGGTCTTAAGGGTGTCCCCGCTGATGGGACGCGGTGCGGGTGGAGCGGCGGAGCGGGCGGGCAGGGGCGGCTACCGCACCCAGCCCGTGAAGTTCTGTCCGACGGCCTGGCTCTTCTCGGGCCCGCGCGGCCGGTTGCCGCCGTCGACCGCGGCCGACACGGCCCGTACCAGCCAGGCGTTCACCGACAGGCCCTCACGGCCTGCGGCGTCCTCCGCACGCGCCTTGAGGCCGGCGGGCAGACGCAGGTTGACGCGGGCGGTGCCGCCCTCGTCGCCCTCGGCGGTGGCCGGGGCGGGCGCCGGTGCGTCGAGCGGTTCGGACCGCTGCTCGCGCTGCGGCAGCACCACCACGAAGTCGGGCTCGAGGCCGCGCAGCCGTACGTCGACCGAACCCGGGGCGAGTTCACGGGTGATCTCGTCCATGGCGGCGGAGAGCACGTTGAGCAGCGTCAGCCGCGTCGCCGACTCCAGGGGAGCGGTCAGCCGCTCGGCCAGCTCCTGGGCGTCTTTCCCGCCTGCTTCGGCGGCCACCGCGAGCTCCCGGCGGAGCGTGTCGACATAGGGAGTGAGGTCCATGACGCCATGATGGCACCATATTGGCGTCACATGCAAGCCTGACGGCGCAATAGGTGGCAGCGGGCGCGCCGCGGGATGAGCGACGCGTTCGTCGTTGCAGGTCAGGTGGCGGCACGAGGAGCGGGAGCGTGGCGCCAAGTTGCCCACGGGCGACACGTTACTCGGCCGGCTCCACGCCGGCCCGGAGCAACCCGTACGCGTATGCCTCCTCCAGCGCGCCCCACGACGCCGCGATCACGTTTCCCGCGACGCTCACCGTGGACCACTCCTGCCGGCCGTCCGTGGTGGAGATCAGGACGCGGGTCGATGAGGACGTACCGTGCTTGCCGTGCTTGCCCGCCAGGATGCGGACCTTGTAGTCGACCAGTTCGAGCCTGGCGAGCTGCGGGTAGATGCGTTCGAGCGCGACGCGCAGGGCGCGGTCGAGCGCGTTGACCGGGCCGTTGCCCTCGGCGGTGGCGACGATGCGCTCGCCCTTGGCCCAGAGCTTCACCGTCGCCTCGGTGATGTGGGTGCCGTCGGGGCGGTCCTCGACGATCGCCCGTCTGGACTCGATACGGAAGTAGCGGCGGGTCCGCCCCTCGGCCTCCTCGCGGAGCAGCAGTTCGAAGGAGGCATCGGCGGCCTCGTACGTGTAGCCCTGGAGCTCGCGCTCCTTGACGCGCTTGACGACCCGGCCGACCAGCTCGGGATCGCCGGAGATGTCGACGCCGAGCTCCTTGGCCTTGAGCTCGATGGAGGCGCGGCCGGCCATGTCGGAGACCAGCATCCGCATGTGGTTGCCGACCAGGGCCGGGGCGATGTGCTGGTAGAGGTCGGGGTCGACCTTGATCGCGGAGGCGTGCAGGCCCGCCTTGTGCGCGAAGGCCGAGACTCCTACGTACGGCTGGTGCGTGGAGGGGGTGAGGTTGACGATCTCGGCGATGGCGTGGGAGATGCGGGTCATCTCGGCGAGCGCGCCCTCGGGGATGACCTTCTTGGCGTACTTGAGTTCCAGGGCGGCGACGACGGGGAAGAGGTTGGCGTTGCCG